>JARKOL010000407.1 GCA_029975745.1 Myxococcota bacterium
CAGGTTCGTCTGGATTCCCAGGTAGAGCGGCGTGAAATCCACGTGGGTGTTCACCGGCGAAAAGTACAGGCCGACCTGGGTCCGCGGGTCGTCCTCGATGCGCACGACGAACTCCAGCGAAGCAAGGCGACCGGGACCGAACCACCAGTGGACATAGGAGGTGTGGGCCGGCAACTGGAACGCGCCGCCGGCCACCGGCGGCGTGCAGCATGCGCCGTCGATGCACTGGCGAGGGGCGACGCAGGTCGCGCAGGGATCCGCGGGGCCCTCGTCCTGGGGCACGTCCAGATTCGGGGTGTCGAGGGCACCCGGATCCTGGGCCCTCGCGTCCGCGGCGTGCGCGTCCTCGGCGCCGGCGTCGAGCGGGGGTGCGTCGATCGCCTCCGAGTCGGGGCCGACCAGGTCCACGGCGGAGTCGTCTCGGGAAGCGGCATCGGTCGCGGGCAGGTCGGCTGGGGGGCGCGTGTCCTCGGCGTCCCCGGGCGCGTCCTCCGCGTCGGTCCGCGGCAGGTCCAGGCGGACCTCGGCATCCCGGCCAGGGTCGGTAGGCGTGTCCGGTCCTGGAGCGACATTCGAGTTCGCCGCGCAAGCGAGTCCGGCCAGGACGACGAGCGACACGAGGAAAGGACCCTTCACCGGCACCTCCGAATCGGGGCGCCGACGATAGCCGCGGCACGCCGTGCAAGTCAACCGCGAGCCCGGTCGAACGCCGGTTCCCGGAGGGGGCGCCCGGCCCCCCGGCTGCCCGGCCCTACGAATCGGGCGGCCCCTGGACTGGCACGGTATAGCTGCGCCCCACACCAGGCGGACGCCGGGATAGCTGGGTCAAGCCCCAACAGTCCAGGCCGGCATACCCGGTAC
Organism: Myxococcota bacterium; assembly: GCA_029975745.1. Lineage (GTDB taxonomy): Bacteria > Myxococcota_A > UBA9042 > DTJE01 > DTJE01 > DUVQ01. The sequence continues at coordinate 862 of JARKOL010000407.1, forward strand.
CCCAGCCTTGCGCGACCAGGCCCCGATGATGAGGGGATGGGTCAGAGGGCATCGATCTTGACCCCCGCCCGGGACACGATAAGATGCTGCCTGTTCCGGCATACCTGTTCCCCGGCTGGCGAGCCGGCGACCGACAAGGGGGACCCGATGTCGCGCTTGTGCCCCCGGTGCGATGGACGATTCGGTGCCGACGTCACGACCTGCCCCCTGGACGGTTCCCCGACGTATGTCGTCCAGGACGACGACCCCATGATCGGCCGGATGATCGACGGACGCTTCACGATCACCGAACACCTCGGCAGCGGCGGCATGGGGGCCGTCTATCGCGCACTGCAGCACTCGATCGACCGCCAGGTGGCCCTGAAGCTGCTGCGCCCCGAACACCTGTCCGACGAGGCCGCGGTCCGGCGGTTCTTCCGCGAGGCGCGGGCCGCCAGCCGGCTGGCGAACCCCCACACGATCACCGTGTTCGACTTCGGCCAAAGCACCGACGGCCTGTTCTACATCGCCATGGAACTGCTGCGTGGGCGACCCCTGTCGCGCCTGTCCGATTCGGACCCCCAGCCGATGGCGCCGGCGCTGGCCGCCCTGCTGGTCGATCAGGTGCTGGAGTCCCTCGAGGAAGCGCATCGCGAGGGAGTCATCCACCGGGACCTGAAGACCGAGAACATCTTCGTTCTGGAGGAACCGGCGCGGTTCGTGAAGGTGCTGGACTTCGGTCTGGCCAAGAGCGCCGGCGGAGAGGACGCGGGCATCACCCGGACGGGGATCACCATCGGCACCCCGGCGTTCATGAGCCCCGAACAGGCGTGCGGCGAGGAACTGGATGCCCGGTCGGACCTGTACGCGGTGGGCGTCGTGCTGTTCGAACTGCTGACGGGCCAGACGCCCTTCGGCGAGATGCCGCCGATTGCCCTCATCGTCCGGAAGCTGCAGGACCGCGCGCCGACCATGGCGGAGGTCGCTCCGAACCTGAGGATTCCCCCGAAACTGGACGCGCTGGTCACGCGCCTGCTGTCCATCGACCGCGCGGGGCGGCCCGCGTCCGCGACCGAGGTTCGGCGCCTGCTGCGCGAGGCGGTCGAGGGGCTTCAGGAGCCCCTGGGACCGGTGCCCCGGACCATCGCCGTGCCTGCGGGACAGGTGCAGGACACGGTGCCCTCGCCGCTCCTGCCCAGGGCCGCCCACGGCACGCGCCCCGGCACGCCCCGGGGACTGGCCGAGCCGTCGCTGCAGAGGGTACTGGACGGTTCCGCCCGCAAGCGGATCCTGGAGGTTCTGACTCGGGCCATCGGCCTGGCAGGGGAGGGGTGGACGCTGTACGACCAGGCCGTGACGATGTGTACCAGTCGGCCGGGCAAGGACCTGTTCGGCGCGTACATGGCCCGCGTCGCCGCGGGTTCCGAGCGGCTGCGTCGCGCCGCGTCCAGGGTCCAGGAAGGCCGGGCGGACTGGAGCGTCGAGGCCGAGTGCACCCCGCCACCGGACCCGGCGTCGCAGTTCGAGCAGGTCATTCGGGCGCACATCCCGGCCATCCAGGGCGACGCGCACCTGGGGCGGGCGCTGGACGCCGCCATGGCGTTCGAGCGGCGGACCGTGGAATTCTGGGAGGTTCAGCAACTGGCGGGGGACGTCCGCTTCGACCCCGCCTTCCTTCGGCGCTGCCTGATCGAGGCCAAGGATCGCGTGGCATCCCTGGCCGAAGTGAAGCTGCGGGTGATCGGCCTGATGCGCGGGGCGGGGTTCAACTCGCTGTACATGCGGCTGGCCGGACAGTTGCCCGTGCGCAGCGTCCGCACGGGCGACACGCTGTTTCGGGAAGGCGAGCCCGGCGATTCGATGGTCGTGGTCGTCAAGGGCGCATTCCGGCTGGAGGTTCGGGACAGGCAGGGCCAGGTCGTGATGCTGGGCGAGGTGGGGCCCGGCGAGGTCGTCGGCGAGATGTCCTGCCTGGACCCCGCACCTCGCAGCGCCACCGTGGTCGCCACTTCGGACGCCGAGGTCTGCGTCGTCGATCGGGGGACCTTGAACGCGCTGCGCGACAAGGATACCGCCACCTACGTCGCCGTGATTCGCGCCGTGACCGCGCAGGTCGCCGACCGGGTCCGGGACACCGATCGGCGCATCGAGGCGCAGTTCCGGCAGCAGCGCCCGGCGGCGTCCCCATCCGTTGGGGGGGATCCCGCCACGCGGATCGGCCCAGTGACGCGATCGGAATTCAAGCTGCCCGTGCGCACCTGCACGTTCGGTCCCGGGGACGCCCAGGTACTGGCCCAGGTGGCCCGGACCCGGTTCGTGCGCCACGGCGAGTGGGTGTGCCGCGAGGGCGAACCGGGGAACGACTGCTTCGTGGTCAAGTCCGGACACCTGGAGGTCGTCAAGCGGATGCACGGCGACGAACTGGTTCTGGCCGTGCTGGCCGAGGGCAGCGTGGTCGGCCAGTTCGTGCTGGTGGACGGCGGGCCTCGATCGGCCTCGGTCCGGGCCGTGGGCGACGGCGAGCTGCTGGAACTGGATCGGACCACGTTCGAGCGCCTGGTCGATGCCCACGTTCCGCTGGCGCTTCGATTCCAGGAGCAGTTGGCCGTGACGGGAATCCGTCAGCTTCGCCTTGCCGATCGCTGGCTGGCCCGCCTGTTGCGACGCCGGGACCAGGCTCCCCAGTCCGATGCCAGGGCCGGGGATCCGCGCGGGGGAAAGGTCGAGGCATCGCCCGAAGCCGGGCGGGTCGGCACCGGCGACACCATGGCGCGCATCGAGGCCTACCTGCGGACCGCGCTTCGTGAATGGGACATGTCCCTCGAGGATCTGGACCAGGTCGGCGTGGTGCTGTCGCGGCAGGGGGCGGGGGCGGGCAGGGGGACGGGGGCGGGGACGGGGGCGGGGACGGGTACGGGTACGGGTACGGGTACGGACAAGGACAAGGACAAGGACAAGGACAAGGGATAGGGCCCCGTTGGCAGGTTCCGCGCGCCCGCGTCTTGTCGGCCGCGGGGCGACCATGGTAGCGTTCCGCACGCCGGCTTCCGGCATCAGGGAGGTGCGATGCGATGAGACGCCTGATCGGGTTCCTGTTCCTGCTGTCGCTGGTGTGCGTTCCGGTGCGGGCGCGGGCGCAGGCCGAGGCCATCGACCTGTTCCGCCTGGGGGCGCAGGAACTGGCCGCAGGCATGATTGACAAGGCCGTGGCCACGCTGGAACGCGCCGTCGCGATGAAGTCCGACGCGAAGGAGGGGTGGTACAACCTTGGCGTCGCCTACGGTCGAAAGAAGAACTACGCGAAGGAAGTCCAGGCCTACCGGAAGGCGCTGGATCTGGATCCGAACTACGTCAACGCGCTGCACAATCTGGGCATGTCGCTGCTGGACCTGGGACAGAAGGACGAGGGTATCGCGTCGCTGCGCAAGGCCGTCGAGATCGCCCCCGAGGCGGCCGATTCATGGAACAACCTTGGTGTCGCGCTGATGGAGGCCGGGGAACTCGCGGGTGCGCGGGACGCCTTTCGCAAACTGGTGGAACTGACGCCCGAGTCCCCCGAGGCGCTGTTCAACCTGGGTATCTGCCTGATGCGACTGGCGGAAAAAGAGACCTCGTCCGAGCGCCAGGAACCGTTGCTGCGCGAGGCGCTGGATGCAAACCAGCGGGCGCTGGCCTCGGATCCGAAGGCGTACCGTGCCGCCTACAACCGGGGCGTGATTCTGCACCGCCTGGGTGACATCGACAGCGAGATCGCCGCCTACCGGATGGCCCTGGAGGCTCGGCCGGCCTACGGCGCCGCCCTGTACAACCTGGCCGCCGCCTACAGCCTGAAGGGGGATCGGGACGCCGCCATCGCGGCCTGGGAGGCATTCATCAAGGCCGCCCGGACCGAGCCCGCCGAGCGCGTGTTCGTCGAGAACGCACGGAAGGAACTGTTGCGTCTGAAGGGGATGTAGGCGGAGGGGCGGCCGGGATTCAGGACGTGAACCAGCCCGCGACGCCCGGCGTATAGACGATCTTCCGTGCGTTCTTCGGCAGTTCCTGGATGGGGGCGCCCTTGCGGCCCGCCAGGTGCCGTCCCCGCAGGTACTCGAGCTGCAGAACCTCGAAGAACTCGTCCCCCTGGTCGCCGGCGATGCGCTTGCCGGTTTCGGGATCGGTGATTCCGCGCGTCAGGTGGTCTCGCAGTTCGTCCGGTACGGCGACCCGTCCGGCCCAGTAGTACTCGGGCGGTGTTCCGGGAACCAGGATCAGCATGCCAATCCTGCCGTGAGGTGTCGCGAACTCGAAGGTGCGCATGGTCTGTGGTCTCCTTGTCGCTGTCGATCGGTGGTCGTCGTGCCGCAATCGTCTTGCAAACCGGGTATCACCACCAATCGCGCGGGCGGATCGGCGGGCGCCAAGTCTTCCAGGTCGTACGCGGCATGCGCACGACCGGGGATCCGGCGCACAGGAAAGACTGCGGTATTTCCCGCCGCCCGTCAAGAAAAGGACGGGATTCCGGTCCCCCAACCGCCCTGGGGGCCGGTCGCACCGGGTCGCGCGGCGGTTGATCGTTGACATCACGCGGAGCCGCCGCTAATTTCGAACGTCTTTTTCGCCGGGTCAACGATGTTCGGAATCCGCCCGGGAGCGCCCGATCCGGTGCGGCCTTTGGTCTGGACGGCCGTCCTGTTCCTGGTTCTCGGGGCGGTCGCCTGCGGCGTGCGGACCGAATCCCCGTCCATCGACGGCCGCGACATCCGGGTCCTGTTCCTGCACACCACGGACATGCACTCCCGGATGATCCCCTACAACATGCGGGTCATGCAGACCGACAAGAACCTGGGCCTGGCGGACGAGAACGGCCCGTTCGGCGGCATCGCGCGCGTGGCCTACCTGGTGAAGCGCGAACGAGCCATGGTCGATCGTTCCCTGCACATCGATACCGGCGATGCGTTCCAGGGCGCCCCGATCTTCAACGTCTTCCAGGGCGAGGTCGAGATGCGGGCGATGTCGATGCTGGGCGTCGATGTCATGTCGATCGGCAACCACGAGTTCGACTCGGGCGGGCCCAACGTCGCCGACAAGATCTTACGGTACGCCGATTTTCCGGTGCTGGCCGCCAACTACGTTTTTTCGCCCACCGACTCCGACCAGGCACCGGCACTGTCGGATCTGGTGTCGCCGTACGTCGTCTTCAACCTGGCCGGACTGCGCGTCGGCGTGATCGGGCTGGGCAACACCTCCAGCATGTCCACGCTGGTGGAATCCGCAAACAGCCTGGGGATCACGCCGATCGACTTCGCCGAGACCACACAGTTCTACATCGATCATCTGCGGCCGTTGGTCGATGTGATCGTCGTCGCGTCGCACCTGGGGCTGAACGACGACGAGGAGCTGATCGAGTGTACCAGCGGGGCCGATCTGGTGCTGGGGGGCCATCACCACGTCGTGCTGAATCCTCCCAAGGTGGTCCGGGACGCGGGCGACTGCTACTACGAGGTGGCGACAAGGTTCCTGCGCCGATCCTGCGAGAAGCAGGTCGCCGGGATCCTGCGGCCGAACGCCAGGCCGTCCGCCTCGTCCCTTGGGGGGGCCTGCCGAGACATCGCCGCCGAGGGCGGCCGATTCCTGGATGCCCGGCCCGAGCTGGCCGGCGAGGTGCTGCCCGACACGGACCGGGCGCGGCTGGCGGATCGCTGCATCCAGGCGCTGGACCGCGATCTGATCATCCCGGCCGCCATCGACGCCCTGCCCGAGCCCGAGCGTTCGCAGGAGGTCCAGGCGTACGTCCAGGCCATGGCCGAGACGATGTGCTGGTCGATGCCGATCGCCCTGGGCTGGAAACGTCCCGTATCGCGGCCGGTGCCGCTGGCGCATTCCGGGGCCTTCGCCAAGTACGTCGGGAAGCTGGACGCCGTGTTTTCCCAGGCGTTCGTCTGCTCGGACGGCCTGGACAACGACGGGGATGGGCTGACCGACCTCGAGGATTCCGGGTGCGTGGATCCGCATGACGGCAGCGAGGCCCAGGCCGGTGTCCAGTACGAGAACAACTGGGAGCTGACGTCGTTCCGGTACGCGGTGTTGCCGGTGGACCGGAACGTGCCGGACGACCCCCGGATTGCCGAGATGCTGGAACCCTACATGGACGAACTGAAGCGCCAGGTGCCGCTGGACCAGATCCTGGGCTACGCGCCCACCGACGTGCGGCGGTTCAGCGGGGGGGGCGGAGACTCGGCGCTGGGCAACCTGGTCGCCGAATCGATGATGCGGCGAAAAGGGGTCGAGACGGACTTTGCGTTGACGAATTCGCTGGGCATTCGGGCGGACGTCTATGCCGGCCCCGTGACGGTGGACGACCTGTTCAACGTGTTCCCGTTCGAGAACACCATCACGACGATGTACCTGTCGGGTCGCGAGGTCGTGGACCTGTTCGACTACGTGGCGCGGCGTTCCGGGGCTCGGGGATGCGCGGCGCAGGCCCAGATCGCGGGGGCGCGGGCGGTGCTGTTGTGCGGCGGTTGCGACCTGTCCCGTCGGCCGGCGTCCTGGCCTCAGGTCGAAAGCGGGGCGGAGGGCTGCGCTGTCGAGATCCGGATCGGCGGCCAGGACGTGTCCCTGGACGCCCAGTACCAACTGGCCGCGAACGACTACATCGCGAAGGGCGGCAGCGGCTTCATGGTGCTGAAGCGCAACACCACCCAGATCAACACCGGGATTCCGCTGCGCGATTCGACGATGGACCGGATTCGCCAGGGGCGTCCCTGCGGTGACCTGGCCATGTGCCGGCAGGACGGCAAGGGGGCCGACGGCTGCCCGTCCGGCTACGTCTGCGGTTGTGACGAACGCAGTTTCTGGAACGACGATGCGGGGACATGCGATCGGGCGATGGAGTGCCCTCCGGGCGGCGGCACCTGCGTGCTGGCCGCGTGCGTCGCCGACGTGACGGCCCGCTTCCAGGCGGGGTGCGACGCCTTCCAGGACGGCTTGGTGCGGGATCAGTGCCAGTGCCAACAGGCGGCGCGGGCCTTCAACCAGTGTGCCGCGACGGCATGTGTCGATCGGTCGAACGGGATTGCCGAGGATGGCCGTCTGATGCTGGTGGCGCCATGACGAAACATGTCGCCAAAGGTTCGGCGCGGCTGGTCCTGGTGGTCTGGCTGGCGACGGCGTTCGGGTGCGACGTCGTCCATCGCGTGGACTGGTCGCAGCGGCCTGTCGGCCTGAAGGTCGTGGTTCGGGCCGTCGGCGGTGGCAGCCTGGGAACCACCCAGTCGCCCCTGGCCGCGCCGGACGCCGCCGCGGCCAACGCCGGCATCGACGTCCTGGTGGATATCCAGGCGTTGACCGCCTCCGGGGATGGCACGTTCGAACGGGATCTTTGGGTCCAGTTGTCGTCAAGGCCGGGTGTCGTGGTCGTCGCACCGGGCGAGGGGCGCTATGGTGACCACGTGCTGCTGCGCAACGGGCGGGCGACCGCCATGCCCTTGTCGTTGCGGGAGGTATTCGGCGAACCGCGGCTGTGGGCCGAGGACGTGGGCTTCCTGCCGCGGCTGGTGGCAGGGACGAAGTCCCGGTGCAGCAACGGCATCGATGACGACGGCGACGGTCTGACCGATCACCCGATGGACCCGGGATGCCTGGACGCCAACGACGACTCGGAGTCGGCCGGCAGCGGTGCCGCCGGGGTCGGGAATCCCGTATTCGTGGCCAACCCCACCTTGGCCCAGGTCCAGGGGTATGGGGCGACGACACCCTACGAAGGCGAGGTCGTCACGGTCGATTCCGGCGACATGGTCGTGACCCGGGTCACGTTTTCGGGCATGTACGTCACGGACATCTCGGACACATCGGATCGCGGCTACAACCACATGTACGTGTACAACTTCAATCCGCCGACCAGCGTGCCGGTGTGCGCCGCCGACGAACTGGATTCGGGCGGGTGCCGCGGCGAGCGCCCGGTCCGTGTCAGAGTGTGCGACCGACTGACGAAACTGTCGGGTATCATGAGCGAGTTCTACAAGTTCACCGAGATGAACTTCCCGTCCTGGGACCTGACGCTGTGGGAGCCGGCAGAAGGCCCTTGCGCGGTTCCCGAGCCCCGGCTGCTGTCGGCGGGCGACGTAGGCGGCAACCTGGAACCCTGGGAGGCGGCCCTGGTTCGCGTCTCCGACGTGGCGATCGGGCGGGTCGAGGACATCGTCGATTGCGACCTGGACGGCAACGGCCTGGTCGATTTTCGCGACTACGACACGAACGGGTGCTCCGACGAGTGCCGCTGCCGCGAGGCGTGCGACAGCGAGCCGCTGTGTACGGAAATCACCCAGTACCGACAGTACGGGCAGTGGCCGGTGCGGGTGGGCGGCCAGGCCGGTGGCGTGAAGTTGTGGATATCGACGTCCGAGTCGGTGCCGGACTTCGACCCGTTCGATCCGGCACTGCCCGAGCGGCTGTCCGCGATCACGGGCACCCTGATGAATCTGAGTTTCCTGCGGCCGCGAGCCTGGATCCTGGAGCCGCGTTGCGGCGATGACATCGTGATCTCGGGGACGCCCAAAGCCTCGACCGAGGCGTGCGTCAAGCCCCGTACCGGGGAGGAGTAGGCCAGATGCGAACCATCACGGTGCATTCGGTGCGGGGGTGTGGACGGGTCGTCGCCGCGCTGGTGCTGGCGGCGGCCGTGAGCGCTGCCCGCCCCACCCCTGCCGTCGCGGGCGAGTTCATGGACACGCGGCTGACGTGGACGTTCGGCGACGACGACGTCACGAAGGGGGCCGGCGAGAAGGTGCCCGACAGCCCGCTTCCCGGGATCGGCGACCGCAAGGGCTACGAACTGTTCATGGACAACCTGAACACCAAGACGAAGGGGCGCGAGAACCTGACCCACATCGTCCTGTACAAGAAGATGCCGGGGTTCCTGAAGGGCGTGACGACCGAGGCCGGGCTGGTGGTCAAGCTGGACATCGGGGCCTTGTACATGGACGGAACACCCAGCATCACGAACGTGCTGATGGACGACGGCAGCTATCTGCGCGCGGCGTGGACGTGGGACGAGGGGGCCGCGGACAGGAACTTTGTCGGCATCACGTTCTTCCCCTTTGATACGGAGCGGTTCCGCCTGGGCTACCTGTGGGACATCAGTTGGGGCGGCGGAAACATCTTCAGTTCAATGAAGTCGGGGCCGGCTCCCGGCTTCAAGGTCGATGTGGTCGGCCAGGTGGGGCATGTCGGCCTGTCCGGGTACGTGGGCCTGAAGACGGCCAAGGTCAAGGAAACCATCCAGCAGGGTGCGGCCGAGACCGAACAGATCACGGTCAAGGAGATGAACTACGGCGTGCTGGGCGGTGTGGGCATCGACTTCTGGGAGTGGGTTCGCCTGGACCTGGGGGGCGGCTACTTCCAGCAGGGGCGGTTCAGCCGGAACCCCGTGATGATCCGGGATCGGGTGTTCACGGGCGGGTTGACGATGCGCCTGACCGTGCGCAGGGGCCTGCCGATCCAGTCCTCGGTGGACTACATGCTGTATCGGAACGACCCCGACGTGAACGTGACCGACTGGTGGCGCGACAAGTACGTGCCCGGCCGCTTCAGTTGGTCCGTGTCGGGCGAGTTCAACTACCTGTGGCAGCGCCTCGAGAACATCGAACGCTACGGCGCCACGAAGCTTCAGCCGGCCTACGCGGGCGCCCTTCAGGCCCGCTTCAAATACGGGTACTTTCGCACCCAGGTGGTCGGCCTGGTACGCAACCTGGAGTACATCCTGCAGAACGTGCCCTCGCTGGACCCGTTCGTCGCCCTGCCGGAAACCGGAACGCGGGCCAAGCCCGAATACTTCATCGCGGGCACCTTCGACTACTACTTCCCGAAGGTTCACCTGATGCCGTTCATCACCGCGGGCATCCAGTTTCCGGCGACCTTCGAGACGACATCCCCGAAGAGCGTCCAGGTCGTGCGCGACGCCGTCCGGCGGGACCGTCTGCCCACGGGCTATGCCGCGGTGCCGGTGTACCAGTTGCGCATCGGGGTCCAGTGGGACCTGTCGGACTTCTTCGCGCTGCTGGGGACTTTCCAGTATGTCCGCGACGAGAACCTGACCCGCCTGTCCATCGACCCGTCGGGCGAACGCGTCACCGATCGCGAATTCGAGGATCCGGACGCGTTCGGCTTCACGATCCTGGCGCGCGCACGCTTCTAGGCCAGATCAACTTCGCGATTCGGGGGAGGGGCCCGCGGGCGGGCAGGGCGGCAGCCTACTCGGTCAGGTGGGACAACGTCTCGGCGGGCATGTCGCCGTTCATGAAGTCGGCCAGCACCTGGCGCTGGATCGACGACAGGCGGAACAGCTTCAGTCCCATGCCGACCGGGCGTCCCTGGGTCTCGCGCGGGTTCAACCAGATGACCTTGGCCGACACCCGGAACGAAACCTCCTCTTCCTCCAGGCGGCAGTTGACCTCCAGGATCGAATCGATGGGCAGCAGCGCCTCGGTCTTGATGAAGATCCCGCCCTTGGAAAGGCTCAGGTCCAGGGCCTCGTACAACTGGATGCCGTTCGTGAACTGCAACTCGACGATCGTCGGAGCGTTCGGGTCGGCGCGCCGGTCCATGACCTGGAAACGGGGATGGCGCGGGGCCTCGGCCTTCAGGAAGACGTCGCGGTAGCCGCGCAGCTCCTTTGCCCTGGCGCTCAACAGCGCGTCGCCACGACCGTACGGGGTGTCGAGCTCGGCCTCGACGCGGCGCAGTTCGCGCAGCGCCTCGAAGAAGTTGGTGATGTGTGCCTCCCTGTCCACCGAGGACGCCACCATCTTCGACAGGACCGACTTGGTTTCAGCCATGGACGCAGTTCCTGCCTCGGCTCTTGGCCGTGTAAAGGTTCGTGTCCGCCGCCTTCAGCAGATCGTCCGACGTGCCGTGCGCGGCGCCATCGAACTGGGCCACCCCGATGCTGACGGTGACGCAAACCGTCTGACCTTCGAATTCTACCCGGTGTTCGGCCACCATGCGACGAATCGTTTCCGCGTAGTCCAGCGCCGCCTGCCGCGGGGTTTCGGGCAGCGCGATCACGAACTCCTCGCCGCCGTAGCGGGCGAACAGTTCCTCGCGCCGGATCCGGCCGCGAATCTGCGCCGCCAGATCCCGCAGCACGACGTCCCCGGTCAGGTGGCCCAGGGTGTCGTTGACGCGCTTGAAATGATCGATGTCCAGCATCAGCACCGACAGGGGCCTGCCGTGCCGGCGCGCGCGCGCGACCTCGCGGTCCAGGAACTCGTCCAGGGCGCGTTTGTTGGCGATCTGGGTCAGGCCGTCGGTGACGGCCATGCGATGGATTTCCTCGTAGTAGGATGACTCGATGTTGTCGCCGGTCAGGTACTTGAAGATGGTCTCGCCGATCTTCAGGAACTGTCCGCTGGCCAGGCGCGTCCGGGGCTGCACGGGCAGGTCGTTCAGGTAGGTGCCGTTGGTCGAGTTCAGGTCGATGACCCACCTCGACTCGCCCAGTCGCTCGATCCGGGCATGGCGGCGCGACACGGCGTCGGAATCCAGCACGATCGTGTTGTCCGAATCCCGCCCGATGGTGACGATGTCCTCGAACAGGTCGAACTTGCGTCCGATGTTGCGTCCATAGACGACGACCAGACACTCCAGGCCCGCGGGCAGCAGGGACAGCACCTGCCGCACGTGGGTGATTCGCGTGGCGCGGTCGTCGCTCAACGCCGTCTCCTTCGTGACCGTCCTGCGGGGACTCCCCGGCGCGTTCGGTCCAGTCAGTCCGAAACTTTAGAGCCCATGGCGGTTCGGCACAAGGGGATGACGCCTGTCCGTCGGGATCTGGCGTCAGCGACCCGGGTTGCGGCCGGCATCCAGCCACACGATCAACGCCGTCATCATGACCTCGGCGGTCAGGATGCAGCAGATCTCGCCCATGTCGGCCATGATGCCGAACGTCTGCAACGCCATGTTCGTCGAGGTGATCAGGGTCGCGTAACCGATGATCGTCGTCAGCGCGCACAGAAACACCGCGCCTCCGGTCGATCGGAGCACCTTCTCCATGCTGCCCGGGCCCTCGATGCGATAGCGGTTCAGGATGTTGGCGCCATAGTCGACGCTGATCCCCAGTCCGATGGGGATCACCACGAAGTTCAGGAAGTTCAGCTTCAGGTCGAACAGCGCCGCGAACCCGATCATCCACATCGTGCCCAGGACGACCGACGACAGGATCGCGATGGTCATGCGCGCGGATCGGTACGCGAGGATCAGCATCACGAGCAGGCCGCCGATGGACGCCAGGGTGACCTGGACGCCGTCGTGCAGGATGGCGGTGATCATGTCGGCGAAGATCATCGCCTGGCCCGTGACGATCAGGGTCGTGTCCGGCACCTCGACGGACCGCAGGAACTTCGCGAACTGCAACAGGTACTTGCCATCCAGAAGGCTCTCCTTCTTGTGGCGATAGACGTAAAGGACCCGGCCCCGCGTGCCGTCGGCCTCGGTGAACGGGCGCGCAACGGCCTCGGGGATGTCGTCCAGGCCCAGCACCCCCAGCGATTCCGGCGGGCGGTACTCTTCCAGAAGTTCCCGGTCCTTCTTCGGCAGGAAGTCGATCTTCCCGTCGATCAGCCGGCGCAGGTCCGCCAGCACCTTCAGCTTGGCCTCCTGGTCCTTCGGCAGGAACTGGAACAGCGTCTTGACGTCCCCGATGATGAAGGACGCGTCGGTTGTGGCCCAGATGGCATGGCGGACGTCCTCGACCCGATCCAGGCGGTCCACGACGACGGGCGTGGGGTCCGAGGGCAGGCTGAAGATCTTGTCCACCCGGCTGGACAACTTGGCCGATCCGCGCTGGGCACCCACGCGATTGCGCAGGTTGTGGAAGTCATACTCGAACGGATCGAATGCCCAGGGCAGGATCACCAGGAAGGCCGCCGATGTCAGGATCAGCGAACCCACCAGGATCTTGCGCGGGTGGTGGGTGACCAGGCGTGCGATGAACCGGGCGATACGGTGCTTGCCCTCGCGTTCGTGCTTGGTGCCCAGGGGTGATCGGCGGTGCAGGAACGCGATCATCGCGGGGCCGAAGGCGAAGGTGGCCAGCCAGCACAGGAGCATGCCGACCCCGCCCATCAGGCCGAACTGGCGGAATCCCCGGAATCCGGCAATCGAAAGCGATCCGTACGCGATGGCGGCGCCCGCGGCGGCGATCAGGGTCGAGTTGGCGGTGTCCCGGACCGCCAGGCGCAGGGACTCGTCCAGATCCTCGTGGCCGCGATTCCGGATCTCCTCGAAGAATCGGGCGGCCATGATGATCATGAAGTTGATGCCGTTGCCCGCGATGATCGATGCCAGGAAGGCGGTTGCCGTGTTCAGGTACCCGATGGTCACGTAGGTCAGGGCCAGGGCGCCGGCCACCCCGATCAGCATCGGGGTCCCGATCAGCAGCAGCGCCCGGCCGCTGCGGTAGTACCACACGATGACCAGCAGGATCAGGCTCAGGCACAGGATGGTGATGAACTGCATGTCCGAGGCCAGGGCCTGGCGCTCCTCGAGCCCCGTCTGGATGTCGCCGGTGAAGCCGATCACCATGTCCGGGTGGTACTTCCTGGGGTCCAGTTCATCGATCACGCGCTGGACGTCGGCGACCAGCTTGCGATTGTGTTCGTACGAGGACGATCCCGAAGGCGGCCGGATCATCACGGCCAGCAGGTCGCGGTCGGGGTTGACGTAGTAGCCCTTGGGGTACTTTTCCTGCTCCTGGGACTTCTTCTCGTACTTTGCGCGGATCTCGTCGATGCCCAGGTCCGTCTTCGGTCTTGGTGTGTCGTCCAGCGACTCGAAGACACTGTCCTCGGTTTCCTCCTGGATGCGCTTGGCCAGGCGGTCGCGGAAGCGCACCAGGTCGTCCAGGTCGGCGTACAGGTACTTGTTGCGACTGTAGAAGTCCTTCAGTTCGTTGACGCTG
>JARKOL010000005.1 GCA_029975745.1 Myxococcota bacterium
CATGGAAGCATGTCCTGCAGATGTCGCCGGCCCGAACATCCGCGCCGGCCAGGGCACCCGGGCGCCGGCCCGCCCATTGCCGGCGCTGGTGTTCGAGCGGACTCCGGGCGAGGCCGCACGGCCCCTGCCTTCGCTCTGGCGGCGTCGGGAGCCCGAGCGGACCGCCCTGCACGCGGTGGTGCGCGGCCACCTGGCGGACCTGCTGGCGGACGCGCGTCGTCGCAACGATTCGGGCACGGGCTGGTCAAGGAAGGGGTCGTGCTGTCGTAAGCGTCCGTGTCGTTCGAGAAGAAGATGAAGAACGACACGATGGTTGTGCAGCCCGCACAACAACGGCATCCCGGGCAACAGCGCTATCGTCCCGGGAAGTCGCCCGCTTGACGATCGTTGCTTTCACTCCTGGAATCGTTTTCAGCGTTTGGTGAAAACTGGTGCCATGGTGAAAGAGTCGGAACAGGAGGACGCGAGGGGGCAGGCGGTCGATGCGCTGCGCAGGGCGCTTGCCGACGTCCCATCCGCACGCGTCGAGGTCGATGCGGGGGCGGTACCGGACGGGCTGGATCTGCTGCTGCGCCTGGAACTGCCCACCGGGCCGCAGACCCTTGCGGTCGAGTCGCTGAGGACCGGGGAGATCCGGACCGTGCGGGAGGCCCTGGACCGGGTGTTCCGGCTCCGAATCCAGGTTCCGGAAGCCAGGTTCATCCTCGTGGCGCCGTACCTGTCCGAACGCGCCGCCGAACTGTGCGCCCAGGAGGGGGTCAGCTACTGCGACCTGTCCGGGAACTGCCGCCTCGCCCTGGACCCCGTGTTCATCCGCCGCGAGGGCTTCCCGAACGCGTTCGCCCGGAAGCGGGACCTGCGAACGCTTTTCTCGCCCAAGGCCGCACGGGTCCTGCGCGTGATGCTGGTGCGGCCTCGCCGGCCCTGGAGGCTCCAGGCGTTGGCCAGCGAGGCCAGCGTCAGCCTGGGGCAGGTCGCGAACGTGAAGTCCGCGCTTCTGGAACGGGAGTGGGCCACTACGGGGCCGGACGGGCTTGCCCTCACCGATCCCGCGGCGGCGCTGGCCGAATGGGCCGGGAACGCTCGGTACGCGCGGCCGACCGTGCGCGACTACTACTCGCTTGCCGGCGTCCGCGAGGTGGAATCGAGCCTGGGAGAGACCTGCCGGGCCACTGGAGCCACCTGGGCGCTCGCCTCCTTCTCGGCGGCGGCACGCCTGGCGCCGCAGGTCCGCTATCAGCGCGCGACCGCCTACGTGGCCGGGGTTCCCGACGAGGTGGCTCGCAGGCTCGGCTTGAAGGAAGTGACGACCGGCGCGAACGTCCGGTTGCTCGAGCCCGCGGACGAGGGGGTCTTCTACGGCGTCGAGGAAGTCGATGGGCTGCCCATCGTCAGCGCGGTCCAGTGCTACGTCGATCTGCGTAGCGAACCCGGCCGTGGCGCCGAGGCGGCCGACACCCTGTTGAAGGAGGTACTATCGCCGCGATGGTGACGAAACCCGACTACACGGACGAGGCGGTCGCGGTGGCGAAGTCCGTGATGCTCGAACTGTTCCACCTGCTTGGGGAGTCCCCTGTCTTGGGATCAACAAGTCGCCACATCCCGGAAGCCTTGTGGCCATCGACATTCGGGACCGCCGCACCGGGCTGCAGATACTCGGAGAATGGCCGAGGAAACCCGGGTAGACCCGCCCGAACGCCTGGTCGGCCAGACATCACGACGTCCTGGTTTCGACCCGAGCCCATTGAAGCCCTCCTCCAACAGGGGCGGGTCAAGGTTTGACGGCCTTGATCCTGCCGGTGATCCGCGTGGGGTTGAATGCCTCTATCAAGGTGCTGATCGGATACGAGACCAGCGAGCTTCTGGACTGGGTACCGGCTCACTTCAGGCGACGCGTCGTTCGAGCCTCTCGGCGATCCAGACCTTGATGATGTACTGGCGCGTGACGCCCAGCCTCCGAGCTTCACGGTCCAGCGACTCGACAATCCAAGACGGGAAATCGACGTTGACGCGACGGACTTCCTGACCAGGTCGGCGGGCGGCGGACAGGTCCAGATCGGCCATGACGTCTTCGCCATTGTCGAACTTGCGGTCGAAGTCCTTAGCCTTCATATGCCTTCACCTCCGATTCGCGCGAAGACCGGATCGAAATGATCCGGGTCTTGTCCCCGCGGTAGGTGATGACGGCTGACCAGGGTCTTTCGCCGATCATGCCGACCACCAGGAAGCGGGGTTCGTCCTCCGTTCTTGCAGGGATCTCCAACCTTCGGTCATCCAACCAAAGGGCCTGGCCCTCGACGAAGTCGATCCCGTGCTTCGTCTTGTTGGCCAAGCTCTTCTTCACGTCGAACTCGAAATCTGTTATGGCTAGAAACTATACCTTTCCAGCGCCTGCGGAGAGAGTAGCGCTTGGTTGAGGAGTTGGCAAGTACGGTGGAACGGGTTGGCTTGATGGGGCCGAGGCAAGTTCGGGCCTGGCGTGGATCCCGAAATCCATACGGTTTGCGGTCGGGTCGCTCGTTTCGCGGCGCGCGCCCAGAGGAGGAATGCATCGGCGAGACCTGCCAGGTGGTACTTCCTGCGGTTCCTGAACGTGGGGTAGGGGCGCCCTGCCCACCCTCAAGATTCCCAGACGATTCGCGCACGGCGGGTCGCCCCGGATTGTCACCGGCTTCCGGATGCGCCCATCAGGTATTCCAGAGCATTCGGGACACCGCGATGATCACGACTGCCAGAGTGAAGGAGCAACCGACCAGACCCTTCTGCCCGCTGTGCCAGGAGTCCCATTTTCGATCGAGAATCTGCTTGACGTCCCGTCCGATGATGACGCGAAGCACTCCCCCGAAGGCTATCACCACCCCGGAGAGAAACGTCTTCCCAGACACGTCCCGGCCGCCCAGGAATAGCCCAAGGAGGCCCAAGCCTGCGATTGCCGCACCGATCAGCAGCAGCACAAGGCCGTCTATACGCACGGTGGAAGGGCTGTCCTCCTGCAACCCCGTCTTGGAATCGTCCGATTCCATAAGCTTCAACCTCCATGGCACGTGGCTCGATTGTATCTTCGGCCAGTGCCGGATCAACGGAAACCTGCGGGTGATGCGCGGTCCTGACCTCGCGGGTTCGCCGGCACGCCCACCAAAGTCCCCTGGCGCCCTGGAACGCCGCATCCGCGTGCGCCACGGCTGAGTCGCCCCCCACCTTGACGCCCCCGCTCCTCGTGCCCACCTTGCGGGTCGCACGCCCGGGTGCGCGCGACGCAGGCCGTTCCACGCAAGGCTCGGACTGGCGGTCGAACCCCGGGGAATAGTTTTCGCGGCGGTCGCGTTTCGGCCGCGGCATTGGGTCGGAGGAACCGATGGAACAGGACGTCCGGGTGCTGACCGAGATGGTGCGCAAGGAAAGCGCGTTCGTGGACCGCGTGACCGCCGAGGTCGGCAAGGTCATCGTGGGCCAGAAGGATCTGGTGGACAAGGTGCTGGTGGCGCTGCTGTGTCGCGGGCACGTGCTGCTGGAGGGCGTGCCCGGCCTGGCCAAGACGCTGACGGTCAAGACGATTGCGTCGGTGCTGGACGCGTCGTTCGCCCGCGTGCAGTTCACGCCGGACCTGCTGCCGGCCGACCTGACGGGCACCCAGATCTACAACCAGCAGACCGGGGCGTTCAGCGTCAAGAAGGGCCCGATCTTCGCGGGCATCGTGCTGGCCGACGAGGTCAATCGCGCGCCTGCCAAGGTCCAGTCGGCGCTGCTGGAGGCGATGCAGGAGCGCCAGGTCACGATCGGCGACCAGGCGTTCAAGCTGCCGGAACCGTTTCTGGTGCTGGCGACCCAGAACCCGATCGAGCAGGAGGGCACCTACCCGCTGCCCGAGGCGCAGATCGACCGCTTCATGCTGATGGTCCGCGTGACCTACCCGACCAAGGCGGAAGAGATGGAGGTCATGGAGCGCATGACCCTGTCCCAGCCGGCGACGGTCGATCGGGTGGTGACGCTGCCCGAACTGGACCGGGCGCGCAGCGTGATGTCGGAAATCTATATGGACTCGAAGATCAAGCAGTACATCGTCGATCTGGTCCACGCGACCCGGCGGCCCGACGAGGCCGGCATCGACGGGCTGCGCGAGTTCATCCGCTACGGCGCCAGTCCGCGCGCGACGATCTATCTGAACGAGGCGGCCCGGGCGCACGCCTTCCTGCGGCACCGCGGCTATGTCATCCCCGAGGACGTCAAGGCGGTGGGGTTCGACGTGCTGCGCCACCGGCTGATCCTGTCCTACGAGGCCGAGGCCGAAAACCTGACGTCGGAAGACCTGCTGAAGCGGCTGTTCGAGGGCGTGCCGGTGCCGTAGTCGCGCGGGTGCGGCGGGATGGCCCAGGGGCGAGGCGCGACGGGCGCCTCGACGGGGACGGACGATGGCAAGCGAACGGGACAAGGCGGCCGAGCGTCAGCGCTTGAAGGAGCGGCTGGCGCGGGTGCGGCGCATCGAGATCACCGCGCAGCGGCTGGTCAACGAGCAGTTGTCCGGCCGGTATCACAGCGTGTTCAAGGGTCGCGGCATGTCGTTCGACGAGGTGCGGCCGTACACGCCAGGCGACGAACCTCGGCTGATCGACTGGAACGTGTCGGCCCGAACCGGCGAGGTGTTCGTCAAGCGCTTCACCGAGGAGCGCGAACTGAACGTGCTGATCCTGGCCGACGCGTCGCTGTCGATGGACTTCGGGCTGTCGGCGGCCGAGTTCCGGTCGTCCCGGGGGATGGAGCGCGAGGAACTGACCAAGCAGGGGCTGGCGGCCCAGATCGGGGCGGCCATCGCGTTGTCGGCCCAGCGCAACAACGACCGGGTGGGGCTGCTGGTGTTCGGGGCGGACGTGCAGACGTTCATTCCGCCCCGCAAGGGACGCCAGCATGCGCTGCGGGTGATCCGCGAGATCCTCGAGATGCGGTCGGCCGGTGCGCCGACGGACCTGGCGGGGGCGCTGGCGTACGTGGGACGCGTGATGAAGCGTCGTGCGGCGGTGTTCATTCTGTCGGACTTCCTGGCGCCGGACTTCGAGGAGCGGCTGCGGGTGTCGGTGCGGCGGCACGATGTGCATGGGTTCGTGATCCGGGACCCGATCGAGCAGGAACTGTTTCCCGGTGGGGTCGTCACGATGCGCGATCTGGAGACCGGGCGGCTGATGCCGGTGTACACGGGGGGCGGCTTCCTGGAACGGTATCGGGCGGCCAAGGCGGCCGAGGACCACGCGATCGATCAGGCGTTCAAGCGGCTGCGGGTGCCGTTCACGCGGTTTTCGACGGGCGCGGCGTACGACCGGCCGCTGGCGGGGCACTTCGCCCGGCTGAAGGGGAAGACGCTGTGAGGCGGTGGCGAACAGGCGGGCAGTCGGTCGCGGGGGCGTGCGCCGGGGTCCAGGCTTCGGGGGATAGGGCTGTGGCGTGGCCACAGCACTCCAGGGACGCTTCGCGTCGGGCGCCGCGGGGTCGAGATGGCGTGCCACTGGCGCCGCGGGGTCGAGATGGCGTGCAGCTGGCGCCGCGGGCCTTGGAGTGCGCCGGCCACGCCGGCGCCATTGCCGCTTGCCGTGTCGTCGTCCCGGTCCTCTTGCTTGTGCTCCTGGCCGGTTCGCCTGCCTGGGCCCAGGATGTGGACCCGGCTGCGATTCCGGAGTCGGCCGTGGGGCAAGAGACCATCCCGTCGTCGGCGTCGGCGCCGGCACCTCAGCCCAGTGCGGCTCCCGCGCCGGGCGCCAACCCGGCTTCCGAGCCAGGCGCCAACCCAGCTCCCGCGCCGGGCGCCAACCCGGCTTCCGAGCGGTCCGGCGACCCGGTGGTCCCGGCATCGCTGTTGCCCGCCGCGGGCACCGTGGACATCCAGATCGACGTGCAGCCGACCCGGGTGCTGGTGGGGCGGCCGGTCACGCTGACGTTCACGCTGACGTACCCCGAGGGTACGCGCGCCTACTTCCCGGACAACCCGGCCGTGGCGCCCTTCGTGTCGGCGGGCCAGCGGCGCACGTCCCAGGGCGTTCTGGGGCAGGGAACGGGCGAAACCCACGTGCTGGAACTGCTGCCGGTGCGGCCGGGGCGTGCCGCCGTGGGACCGTTCGAGATCGCGTTCGTCGATCCCGCGGGCCAGGCGGGAATTGCCAAGACGCCGCGGATCGACCTGGATGTGGCCACGACCCTGGGGGACGAGGTGGCTCCGGAACTGGCCTCGGCGGGAACCCCGGTGCCGGTTCGGGTGCGCAACGAGCCCCTGATCTGGGGACTTTCGGCCCTGGGGGTGGCGATCGTCGCGGCGGGCCTGGGCATCCTGGGCTACCGGCGCTGGCGGAAGTGGCGGGATGCCCGACGGCCGCTGCCGCCTCCGATCCCGGCGCACGAGCGGGCGCTGGCCGCGCTGGCGGACCTGGAGCTTCTGGGGCTGGGGCGCGACGGCGACTGGCGCGAACTGGCGCTGCGGGTATCCGAGATCGTGCGCGAGTTCCTGGGCGAGCGGGTGGGCTTCAACGGCGTCGAGGCGACGTCGTACGAGGTGATCCGCGACATTCGGGGGCGCGACCTGGGGCGGATGACGCCCGAGCGGATCGAGGATCTGTTGTCGCTGTGCGATCTGATCAAGTTCGCGAAGTACCGACCGTCCGATGCCGAGGGGGTCGAACTGGTGCCGCGGGCAAGGGACGTCGTGCTGGGTGTGATCGCGTACGACGGGCCGGCGGTGTCTCCGGGCCAGGGCGCGGTCGAGCCGGCGGTGTCTCCGGGCCAGGGCGCGGTCGGGCCGGCGGTGCATCCGGGCCAGGGCGCGGTCGAGCCGGCGCACTCCATGGACGCTGCGCGTCGGGCGGGGGCGGGTACGGGCACGGGTACGGGTACGGGTACGGGTACGGGTACGGGTACGGGGACGGGTAGGGGGACGGGTCCGGGGACGGGTACGGGGACGGGTACGGGCA
>JARKOL010000006.1 GCA_029975745.1 Myxococcota bacterium
GTGACGCATCACGACGATGCCGCCCACGGTGTCCCCCAGGCCGTCCAGGTCCGACACGCCGCGGCGGATCTCGGGCCCCACCTCGACCCGGGCCACGTCGCGCAGCAGCACCGGCACGCCGCCGGGACCGACCTTCAGGACGATCTCCTCGAAGTCCTGCGTGCCGCGGGCGTAGCCGCGCGCCCGGACCATGTACTCGGTTCCCGACCATTCCAGCAGCCGGCCGCCGACCTCGCTGTTCGACTCCCGGACGGCCTGGACCACGCGGTCCAGCGGGATGCCCAGGGCGGCCAGCCGGTTCGGGTCCACCACGACCTGGTACTGCTTCTGGAAGCCGCCGATCGACGCGACCTCGGCCACGCCGGGCACCGACTGGAGCGCGTAGCGCAGGGTCCAGTCCTGGAAGCTTCGCAGGTCGGCCAGGGAATGCGTCCCCGACCGGTCCACCAGGGCGTACTGGTAGACCCAGCCCACGCCGGTGGCGTCGGGGCCCAGTTCCGTCCGGACGCCCTCGGGCAGGCGCGACTGGATCTTCGACAGGGACTCCAGCACGCGCGATCGGGCCCAGTAGAGGTCGGTCCCGTCCTCGAAGATCACGTAGACGAAACTGAAGCCGAAGTCCGAGAAGCCCCGGATGGCCTTGACCTTCGGGGAGCCCAGCAGCGCCGACACGACGGGGTAGGTGACCTGGTCCTCGACCATGTCCGGCGAGCGATCCCAGCGCGAATAGACGATCACCTGGGTGTCGGACAGGTCGGGCAGCGCGTCGAGCCGGATGTCCTTCAGCGTCGCGACCGCCAGGACGCAGGCCGCGGCGACCCCCAGCAGCACCAGCCAGCGGTTCCTTGCCGAGAACTCGATGAGGCGCGAGATCATGGATGTGCTCCGTGTTCGGAGTGGCTGCCTCCCCCGGGAGGCGTCGGTGCGGGGCCGGCGTCCGCGGCCGGGGCCAGGGCCGCCCGCAGGCGCGACTCGGAATCCAGCAGGAAGTTGGCCGCCACCGCGACGTGCTCCCCGTCCTGCAGCCCTGCCAGGATCAGGGCCCGGCCCCCGGTCCGGAGGCCGACCTTCACCTCCCGCGGGGCGAAGCGGCCGTCCCCTGTCGCGACGAAGGCCACCTGGCGCACGCCCGTGTCCATCACGGCCGAGTCGGGCACCACCAGCCCGTCGGCGGCCTCGAGCGTCAACCGGACGTCGGCGTACATCCCGGGCTTCAGCATTCCGTCGGGGTTGTCGAAGTCGAAGCGCACCTTCAGCGTGCGGGTCTCGGGGTCCAGGGACGGGGACACGAACTGCACGCGCCCGGCGCGGTGGGCCCCGGGGTCCTGGGCCAGCGTCAGCAGGGCCTCGTCGCCGACGCGGACCCGGGCGGCCTCGCTTTCGTAGAGGTCGGCCTCGATCCAGACGCGCGACAGGTCCGTCACCGTGAACAGGTCCATGCCGGGCTCGACCTGCTGGCCCTCGAAGACCTGCTTCGCGGTGATGACCCCGGACGAGGGCGCCAGCACGGGCACCGCGCGCTGGGGCCTGCCGGTGCGTTCGAGTCGCGCGATGAAGCTGCGGGGCACGTCGAACGCTTCCAGCCGGCGGCGGGCTGCCTGGACCAGTTCCTCGCCGCCCTGGCGCACCTCGGGCAGGGACGAGTTCCCGAAGCGCCGGGCCGCCTCCCGGGCCCGAAGGTATTCCTCCTGGCTGGCCACCAGTTCCTGGGAGTAGATCGCCAGGATCGGCATGCCCTTGCGCACCGCCTGGCCCGTGAAGTCCACGTGAAGTCGGTCCACCCATCCCGCGATCCTCGTGTGGACGTGGCGGATGCGCGTCTCGTCGGCCACCACGGTCCCCGCGGCGCGGACCTGCCGTTCGATGCGCTCGTGCCTCGCGACGGCGGTCTGCACGCCGGCCAGGCGCCTGCCATCCCCGGTCGTCTCGACGGCGGCCATTCCCGGTACGCCGGCCGCGGCGGCATTCGGGGACGCCGCCACCGGCACCAGGTCCATGCCGCATTTCGGGCACCTGCCCGGCCCGTCGGCGTGCGTCTCGCATTCCGCCATCGGGCAGACCCAGCCGCCTTCCGATGCGGCGGCTGCGTGGGCGTGCGTCGCGTGCGCCGGTGCCGCCGACCCGTCGGTCCGGTTCTTCCCGATGGGCACCAGCCGCATGCCGCAGATGGGGCAGTCGCCCGGCCGGTCGGACACGTAGGTCGGGTGCATCGGGCAGTGATGCTGGGTCGCCGCCTCGTGCGAACCGTGCGAACACGACACCAGCGCCCCGAAGGCGCCCCCGAGGCCGAGCGGCGCGAGGGCGACGACCAGCGCCGCCAGCCGGCCGGCCCGAACCGTCATCCGGTGATTCATGGCGTTCCTCCCGCGTCCGCGAGCCCCGCGCTCGACGACGTCAACATCTGGATCTCGGCCCAGGTCATGAACCGTTCGGCCTCCCGTTCGGCCATCATCACGCGCGCGTCCAGCCACATCCGGAAGTTCTCGACGACCGTCGAGAAGTCGCCCCGGCCGGCCTGGTAGGAAGCCCGGGCGGCATCCATCGCCACGGAGGACTGGGGGACGATGGCCTCCCGGTAGCGGACCTCCTGCTCCTGGTCGCGACGCCACCGGGCCAGGAGGCGTTCGGCATCGGTGCGGACGCGTGCCTGGGTTGCCCGGAGGTCGGCCTCGGCCTCGGCCAGTTCGGCCCGGGCCTGCGCGACCATCGGGTCGGTCTTCTGTGCCTTCCACAAGGGCAGTTCGATCCCGAACCGCAGCGTGACGACCGTCGCGGCGTCCAGCGTCGAACCGGCGCCGAGTCCGACCAGGAAGTTCGGGCGGGCCTCCAGGTGGGCCGCGGCCAGTCGCTTCTTCGAGGCGCGGATCGCGGCGGTGCTCATCGCCACGTCCGGCGAGCGCTGGAGCGCCAGGTCCGGCACGGCTTCGGGCGTGATTTCAGGGAATGGGAGCGAGGTCACGCGCCCCAGGGTGGCGCCGGCCGGGCGATCCAGCAGCCGGTTGATCGCGGCCACCCAGGCGGCGCGCTGCGCGACCAGATCGGACCTTCTCGCCTCCAGCCGTGACCCCTCCAACTGGGCCTTGACGATGGCCTCCATGTCCCCCAGGCCGGCCGCGTACCGGGATCCGGCCACCGCCGCCAGCATGTCCAGGAGTTCCCGGGCCGCGACCAGCAACTCGAACTCGCGGTCCAGCATGTACAGGCGGGCATACGCCGAACGGACCTGCATCACCACCGTCCGGCGGACGTCGTCGGCCTGCGACTCGCGCACGTCCGCTTCGGCCGTCGCCGCCTCCCGCCGGGCCTGGAGCTTGCCCAGCCAAGGCAGCGGCTGGGTGTACCCGATCTGACCCATGGTCATCCGGCGCATCGGGTCCCACGGCGCGCCCACGCTCTGGACCATCACCTCGAGCATGGGGTCGGGCAGGGCGCCGGCCGGGGCGACCATGCTGCGCGCCGCAGCCACGCGGGCCTGGAGCGCTTCGATGGTGGGGGAGCGGTCGAGGGCCTCGGCCACCAGGGCCTCGATCGGCGGGGCGGGCGGTTCGTGCCCGCCGGGCCCAGGTTCGCGCCCCTGCGCAGCCGCCATGCCGACGGGCATCCCCAGGATCAGAAGGGCCAGCGCGAGTCGCCGTGCAGGATGGTCCATGGATCCCTCCGAAGTCCGACGCCACCGGCGGACACTGCGCCGGATTGCAGCACCCGTGCCATCCGTCTGGTGTTTTCAATGGGTTGTGAATACGGATGGTTCGGGCGTTCTGAAGGAAGGGGCAAGGCGCGATCGGGCCCTCGCCTGTGGACTTGTCTACAGCCGCTGTGGACAGACCGACAGAGCCGGGAGGATCAAGACGGTGGGAAGGGGCGGGAGGTCGCCAGCGAGATCGGGCGTACCGGGTGCTGGTTGAAGGGGCTTCGGGCTCGACTCATTGCACGTGGCTGCGCACAAGGGAAGGCCGCCGAATTCCACAGCGCCATCGGAAGTGCGGTCCCTGCCCCAGATATCGAGGAGGGAGCGCATCCTGCGGCTGCCCGCTCCCTGTGCGCCGGGATCCTGCGGACCGCAGGTCGGTTTCGCCTTGGGGAATCGCTCGATCAGGGTAGAGTACGGGCTGGAACCCGGGACGGAGGGACGGTGTCATGCAGGGAATGCGCGGGGCGGCGTGGTTGTGGGTGGTGGTCTGGCTGGGGGCGGTCGGGTGCTCGGGGGACGCGGGCCAGGCCGACACCGGGGTGGACGCGCGAATCGATGCGGGGGCCGACGCGATCGGGACGGACCCCGGGGAGCTGGACGTCCCGGACCCGGGCGAAGCCCAGGATGCCGTGCCGGGCGACACCCCGGCCGACGTGACGGGCGACGCGCCGGCGCAGGATGTGCCTGCCGATGTTCCCGCGGATGTGGCGGGGGACTCGGGCGAGGCTCGGGATGCCGGCCTCGAGGTGCCCTACTACGAGCCTGTACCCGGGATCGACCCGCCTCCGATGCCCCCGGACTCGCTGGGGTTCCTGCCGCCCGAGCGCGCCGTCGATGGGGTGCCGCCGACGGCCCAGGAGATCACCGCATTCACCCGGCGCGTGATGTCCTTCTTCGCCCAGTCCGGCTACTTCGATCACATCTACCGGATGACGCACGGCCTGGATCGGTCGTACGACCCGGAAATGATGCCCTACCGGATGTGGTGGCAGGACTGCGGCATGCGCCGGGACGGGGACACCCTGACGTTCAAGCATCGCCGCTACGCCGAAAACATCGCGAAACGGACCATCAAGGTGCTGGTGAACGCCGCGGCCGGGCACCTGCTGACCGGCGATCCGCGCATGGCCGAACTGGCGGCCGACCTGATGCGGGGCATGGTGGCGCTGTCGCTGGGCTTCGAGAACGCGCGGGAAGAGCCGCTGGTCAAGTACCTGCAGGCGCGCGCCATCTTCGCGCACGACCACGCGTACGAGGTGGATGGCCGCAAGGTCGTCGTGGACTATTCCGACGCGCGGATCGAGGGGGCGAAGTGGAACGTCCACGCGTTTCCGATCCCCGACAACCCGATGTACGGCGACATCTGGGTCAGCAACATGCGTTCCAAGGACGACGTGCCGTACATGCACTATGCCCTGAACATGGCGACCCGGGTGTACTACCAGGCGCAGGATCCGGACCTGAAGGCCGCCGCGGAGCTGTTCATCGAGCACATGCGGGGCTTTGCGCAGCGCATCGTGGACGACGATTGGCTGATCCTGACGCGCTACGCGGACGGGATCGCCACGCCGGCGGTGGACACGACCAAGACCGGCAACCCGCTGGCCGACCTGGGCAGCTACACGATCTGGGAACCCCTGCTGGGGCCGGACGCCGAGTGCAACGCCCAACTCTCGGCGGCCCTGGCCGGGTACGGAAGCCTGGCGGGCAAGGGGACCTGTGACGACGGCATGGCCGGCTGGGACTTCGAACTGATGGCGGGGCAGGGGAACTGGTTCAACTACCACATCTACAACTACTTCCACGTGGCGGCGCTGGCGACGGCGAACCTGTGGGGGCGGACCGAGGTGGCGCAGGCGCTGATGAATGGGCTGGTGCGACGCTTCGAGCGCCTGCTGAACGACCACTCCCTGCCGAACCGCGACCACAAGGAGTTCGATTCGGACTTCGCGGGCTGCATGTTGACCGCCGCGGCCCAGGGGTATCCGCTGTCGGCCGCCGAGGCGCGCCACATCATGAAATGGTTCGGGGATTCGGCGGACTGGTATCGCGGGTGGGAACACTGGGATCCCTGGGCCACGCTGCCCGAAGGCATCGACTACCCGGGCTGGAAGCCGCCGCGGGACGGCACCCGGCCGGACGGCCAGGGGGGCGAAATCGTCTTTGCCCACGTCCGGTTGCAGGAGATGCCCTACATCTTCGAGTACTGCTACTCGCCGCTGAAGGCGCCCAACGGCGTGGCGTTCATCGACTGCGACATCGTTGCCGATCCCTCGCGCTGGAACCAGACCGAGCCGTAGGGCGCGCGGATGACTCACTGCCAGGGGCGGACGTGAGGGGCGTGGAACCGGGCGGCGGACTCGCCTTGGCCTACTCGGCCAGGGCCTTGTCCAGGGCGGCGCGGAGCTGATCGGCGGGCAGGGCGCCCCCGATGCGCATGCCGTTCAGGTACAGGGCCGGGGTGCCGCGGACACCCGCCGTGCGGCCGGCTTCCTGGTCCTTGCGAACCTGCTCGGCCCACTTCCCGGTCTCCATTTCCTTGCGGAATCGCTTCATGTCCAGGCCGGCCTTCTGGGCCAGTTCGAACAGCATCTCGTCGTTGAACGTGCGCTGGTTTTCGTACACCAGCGCCGAGAACGCGTCGTGCTTGCCCTGGGCATGCGCGGCCAACGCCGCCTCGGCCGCCTTCAGGGACTCGGGCCAGCGGCCCAGGGGGAACTGCTTCTTGACGAACCGCACCCGCTTGACGTAGTCCGGCTTGACCTCGGCCAGCGTGCTGGACAGGCGCCCGCAGAAGCCGCACTTGTAGTCCGAGAACTCGACCAGCGTCACCTTGGCGTCCGCGGGACCGAACGACACCGAGTCGCCGACGTCGATCTTGACCGGGCCGGTCGGTTCCTGCTGGGCCTGCGCCTGCGCGGCGCGCGCGGCCAGGTTCGTCTCCAGGCGGGCGGCCAGCGCCTCGGGCTGGGTCTTGCCTTCGGCCATCAGCTTCTTCATCGCCTCGACTTCCTCGCGGACGATCGACGCGAAGTTGTCGAACGGCTGGGCGCCGACCACGTTTCGGCCGTTGATCAGGAAGTTCGGGGTGCCGCGGATTCCGACCTTGCCCGCCGACGCCAGATCCTCCTGGACGCGGGCCTTGTACGTGCCTTCGTCCAGGGCCTTGCGCAGCCCCTCGACGTTCATGCCGACCTGCTCCGCGTACCGCTCGAGGTCCGCCCGGGACAGGGCGCGCTGGTTGGCCAGCAGCAGGTCGTGGAACTCCCAGAACTTGCCCTGGGCGTGGGCCTCCAGGGCCGCCTCGGCCGCCGGGCCCGCGTTCTGCTGGTTCGGCAGCGGGTGCTGCTTGAACACCAGCCGCACGTCATTCGGGAAGGCTTCGGCCAACTGCTTCAGCGTCGGCTGGACCTTGCCGCAGAACGGGCACTGGTAGCTGGAATACTCGACGATCGTGACGACCCCGTTGACGGCTCCCTTCCAGGGCGCGCCAGCCAGTCCCAGCCGATCCTGCGGATCGAATTGCGGGGTCGTGGCCTCGGTCGTCGGCTTCGGTGCCTCTTGCGACTTGCAACCGCCCAGCGCCAGGGGAACCCCCACTGCCACCAAAGCGGCCCACATCGCAACGGCCGGGACCTTGCTATTTCTCACGTGTGTCTCCTCCTGATTCCAGTTGGGTCTCGCTCGCCCCAGTCGGTGATTCGCCGGCGGCGAGGGGCAAACGTACCATCGGGCGGCAGGATCCTGCAACAAATCCCGCCTGGATGCCGCTTGGGGACAGGCCCTGGCATGTGCGACAAGCCCCGGCGCGTGCGGGCTGGATTCGGGGGGGCCGGGGTTTGACAGGCCCCCGGGGGCTCCCTAGACTTTCGGCGCGTCGCATCGTTGCGCACCGCGGTCGTAGGGGGGATGGATGCTCCAGTTGCTGTCGCTGTTCGGGGCCGTCGCCTTCGCGCTGGTGTTCCTGGGGATTCCCGGCCTGCTGGTGGCGCGTCTGGCGCTGGTGCCGGGGCCCCGGTCGTCCGGGGATGCCTTGGCGGACCCCGCCGCTCCGGTGCCCGACCGGCTGCTGGTTGCCCTGGTCTGGGGCTTCGGCATGGTGCCGACCTTCGCGTTCTTCCTGCACCTGTTCACGTTCATTCCGGTGACGTTCGCGACGCTGGCGCTGTCGGGCCTGCTGAATGCCGGGGTTGCGGGGTTCTGCCTGCTGCGGCGGGACCGCTCCGGTTCGCTGGCGGCGCGCCTGTTGCCGTTCGACCGGGCCGAGCTGGCGGAACGGGGGGTGTGGCCCGTCCTGGGGGCGTCGGCGCTGGTCGGGGTGGCGTACTTTCTGAAGTTCGACAACACCGGTCCCGTCGAGTGGTCCTGTCTGCACGAGTCCGCCTTCATCGCGGTGGGACTGAAGGGGGGCGTGGATCTGCTGCGCGACAGCCATTTCGATGCCCGGCTGGGCAATACGGGCGTGCTGTCCGGCATGATGGCGGTGTTCGGCGCGATGGGGCTGCGGCTGCTGTATGGCCTGATCGGCATGCTGCTGGCGCTGGGGGGGCACGCGATCGGGCGGTGGGTCGGCCGGCGGGCGGCCTGGGGCTGGTTCGGGATGGCCTTTCTGGCGCTGAATCCCTACGTCACGTTCATTCCGCGACTGGATGAAAACCTGCTGACGCTGGCCTTCGCCACGGCCCTGGTGCCCTTCCTGGCGCGGCTCGGATCGAGCTGGCTGGTCGGCGGCACGTTGTTCGGGCTGGTGGTGACGATGCGCCACTGCCTGCTGCCGGCGATCCTGGCGATGGGAGCGGTCCTGGTGACCGCGCCGCGTCGCATGCGCGCCATCGGGGCGTTCCTGGCGGCCTTCGTTGTGGTGACGATTCCGGAGAACCTGCATCACCTGCTGGCGATGGGGTCGTTGCTGCGTTTCGAGACGAACAACAAGCTGCCACCGTTCCCCTACCAGTTCCTGGGGTTCGACTTCCAGTGGCCGGGGCTGATGAACTGGCCATTCCTGGAACAGGTCATCCGGACGCCCCACAATCCGTTTCCCAACTTCCTGCTGTGGCCGCTGAACGTCGCGGACCATCTGGGGCTGATCCTGACGGCGCTGATGCTGCTGGGGTTCGTGGCGATCTGGGCGCGGTCGCGGACCCAGGCGCTGTTCTGGCTGTTGTGGTCGGCCCCCGTCGTCGCGGGGCTGGCGGTCCAGGAAAACTGGGACTACGCGAACAAGGTCGGCGTCATCCTGATCGTGTTCGGCGCCGTGGCGGCATGGGTGGTCGCGGGTGCCGCATTCGTGGGGCGCCGCCCGGTCGTTGGCCTGGTGGCGGTTGCGTTGCTGGCGGGGGGGCTGCACGTGGGGATTCGGGGTGTTCGCGACTGGCGGGTGCCAGCGGACCCACGATACTACGCGGCGAATCCGGTATCGACGCTGGAATGCCCCCAGCGCGTCGAGCGCGAGGCCGAGCGGCTGACGCGGGGCAGCCTGTTGCCCAACTATGGTCGCCTGGCGGCATTCGGGCCGTTCCTGTCGGGCCGGAAGGTCACCGAGTTGTGGCGGGACATCCAGACCTATCGCCAGGTGGTGCGCCATCCCTGGGGGTGGTTCCCCCGCGAGGCCTCCCGGACGAGTGACCCGGTGACCGTGCGGCTGGACCTCAGGCGGCCCCTGGACGATCGCACCGACCTGTTGACCGTCGTGGAGGCTTCGGCGGGTCTGCCGGCCGAGGGGGAGGTGCCGCTTCTGGACGTCCTGGGGGCCCCTGGGCGCATCGACGTGCGCGACGTGCGCGTGCCCTGGGATTCCCGGCCCCTGGTGTTGCAGTTGGCCGTGGGTCCCCGGAACAGCGGCGTGGCGTTGTTCTTCCAGGACCCGCCGATCGAGCGCCTGCCGTCCGGCTGCCAGACCTGCAACGTCGAGCACGGCTATGTCGATATGTTGTACGGATTGCTGGGGACCGAGGTCATGTCCGCGCCGCCGGTGGTGGTGCGGGATGTGGGACCGATCCTGGACATTCGGCTGCCGGCGGGCTCGGTCAGCGTGGCCCTGATGACGAACCTGGGGGCGGCGCGCGGCATCCTGTGGAAGGCGCACGTCACGCCCGACGGGGCCCAGGTCGCCGCCCCGTTCCAGTTGTGGCACAACTGAATCAGCGCCTCGAGTCCTGGCGGCCCCGGATCTGTTCGCAGATCGTCTCGACCGTCGCGACCGCTCCAGGAAACCCCAGCGAGGGGATCGGGGCGACCGGGTGTCGTCCGAAGCAGGGGTATCCGAATTCGGCGACCACCGGCGCCGGCTGCGCGGCGTGGCGCACCATGTCGGCGGCAACGCTGTTGGCGACGAAGACGTCCACCCGACCTTCGCGCAGGCACTGGTGCAGCCGCGTCACGGGCTGGGGCTGGCCCGCAAGCGGCGGTACGCTCGGGGCGGAGGCCGCGGTCAGCCCGGCCGCCTGGATGGTGGCGCCGACATCCTGGGCGATCTGGACCCAGCCGGCCATGCGGACCGGGTCGTCCACCACGATCCAGCGTGTTCCCTGCAGGTGATGCTCGGCACGGAACAGCAGTTCGGCGGCCCAGCGGTCCTTTTCCCGTTCCAGGAAGGCCCGCGCCTGGGGAACCCGATCCAGCGCCTCGCCCAGTCCCAGCAGGAAGCGCTCGGTCAGCGTCCACGAGAACGGCAGCGGCAGGGGCACGACGGGGACGCCCACGCGTTGGGCCAGTCGCTGGGCCGCGGTCTGGGCATAGGGCAGGGCCACCAGCAGGTCGGCCTGGCCGATCGCGCCCAGGTCGCGCCACGAGTCGCCGGCCAGCCAGATCGAGACGACCTGGGCCCCCAGCGCCTGGACCATTCGAGTCAGCTCCTGGACATCCCCTACCGCGTCGCCTTCCTGACGCAGGAACAGGTTGCCGACGATGCCCACCCGGGGGCGGTTCGCGTCCCCTGGGGTGCGGAAAGCCAGCGGCACGGCGTCGGCGATGGCGGCCAGGGCATGTCGCCATCCGGAGTTCCAGTCGCCGGAAAGCGAACGCGAAGGAACGGGAATCCGGGGGACTTCCGGCCGCAGATCGGCGGCGTGCAGCAGCCGTTCGATGTCGCGTCCGATCAGCATGGCCGAGGACATCGCCGAAAAGAACAGCGCCTGGGTCTCGGAGTCCTCCAGGGCCAATCGAACCTTGTCGTGGACCAGCGCCTCGTCGCCCAGGATGGCCCGGTGGATGTCCAGTTCCGAGTGCAGCACGCGGTGGGGCGAGGCCAGGCGCTGCAAGTCCGCGACGATCTGGTGGTTTCCCTGGATGTACTCGGCCTTGTAGAACGCGCACATCGGACCATCGACGACGATGCGCGCGCCCTCGATGGCATTGACTGCCAGGTACACGCCGGCCATGAACGGCAGCGTCAAGGCGCGCGTGTCGGTGACGATCGGCAGGTCGTTCATGCGTTCCAACCCTTTTCGCGGACGTAGGCACCCCACCGCCCCGGTCCCGACCAGCGGCAGCGGTCGGCCAGGCGTCGGGCCGTGCGATGGGCGCCCCACAGGCCGCATTCCAGGTCCGCCATCGAAAAGGCGGCCTTTCCGCAGGCGTACAGTCGGCGGTCGAACGTCATCTGGGAATAGACCGCCTGGAACGATGCGTCGCCCAGCAGCCGACGCAGATCCTCCACGGTCCGGAAGGGCCGCACGGAAATCCGGGCCGCGCCCGCCACATCGTCCACGTCCCGGCGCACGGATTCCAGGACGTCATCTGGGGCCGCGGCGTCCGGGGGGATGTGTACCAGCACGGTCTGGGAAAAGCCCAGGTCCCCCAGGAACGACAGCGCCGGAATACCGAAATTCCCGTCCGCCAGGGCCAGCCGACGCGCCTCGGCGACGTCCGTGACGTAGGCCACCCCGAGCGTGGGGGGGACATCCACGCGCAGCGCCTCCTGGGCCCTGGCCACCAGGGGATCAAGGGTGTCGGTCGGCCTGCCCGTTTCCTGGGCGACGGCCTTGACGAAGCCTCGGACGCCCGCGAACCCATAGGGCAGGGGCGGCGTCAGGACGCGGGTGTGCTCGCCGGCCAGCAGCGCCGCCACGATCCGCCGCCAGGCCGACCCGGGGTGGCACAAGACGTAGCGGGCACGCAGGGTTTCCATCAGGGACTCGCGCCCCAGCGACGGCAGGAAGGCGGTGGTGCAGCGCAGGCCCATGGCCGCAAGCAGGGCGGTCAACTCCTGGTGGGATCCGTCGTCGGGGTAGCCCACCAGCGCAACGCCGTCCTCGACGATGCCGGCCTGGGCGACCGTCGTTCGGGCCAGCACCATGTCGCGCATCTCGCGCACCAGTTTCGCCAGGGTCTCGAACGGTCCCTGCTGGGCGATGTCCAGATCCACCAGCGGCGCCCCGCCCAGGGCGACGTGCGCGCGCTTCACGCGATGCAGATCCTCGCCCATGATGCGAGGCACGCAGGTCTCGTTGAAAATCAGGACATCGCCGTCCTGGGCCCGTTCGCGCTCCCATCGCAGGCGCGCCTCCAGCATCTCGGTCGCACCCAGGATCACCTCGCGGTCATCCATCAGCAGGGGCGGTTCGACATCGTCGAAGCCGGGAGCCGGCGATAACGGCGGCGTGGGGGGCACGGACCCTGGGGCGGTCGAATCGGCGGCCACCAGCATTGTCCACAAATCGGGATGTTCGCGAGTCCCCGGGTGCGGCAGGGGGCGCCGCAGCGGCCGGTGGTAGTGAACGCGGTCCTCGCCCCTGGGCTGGATGTGGCAACACTCCAGCTCTCCATGCATCAGGAATCGGATGCGACCCCAGGAATCGCGTTCCCGGATGTCCCGCAACAGGTCCCGTTCCGCCTCGAAGGGCACGAAGAAGCGTCGCCACGCCCCGTCGGCCGCCATGGTCGAGGCATTCAATCCGTCGGTGCTGCCCAGGTCGCGCAGCCCGGGGGGCGGGGGAGGCGCGGCGGGCAACCACGGCCCGCCCAGTACCACCGTCGAGTCCAGCGAACGTGCCAGCAGGAAGCGCACCACTTGTACCAGGGTTTGGGCGGGGCCCGGCAGGGTCGCCAGCGCCGGCTCGTCCCGCAACTCGGCGGCCCCGGCGCCGTGGGCGTCCTGGACCACCACCAACTGGAACGGCCCGGCGTCCAGTTGCGCGTCGTCCCGATGCAAGGCCGGGCCCAGCAGCAGGAAGGTCATCCGGGTGCCCGTCGTCGCGTCCTGGAAGCCCAGTCGGCATTGGCGGCCGATGTCCTCGTCCGCCTGGTCGAAGACGAAGCTGCCGCAGCGGCTGACGCCGATTTCCAGCCGGCGGGCCAGGATCGTGTCCATCATGTGGTGTCGCCGATCGTCGGGGGTGGACGACGGCGGGACGGGTCGCAGCGGCGCGAATCGCGGGTCGGCGGCAAGGCGCGCGCAGGCCTCGGCCACGGCAGCCCTCGCGGCCAGGACTTCCGAACCGTTGCCCTCCCGGACGACCAGGGCCCCGAACGCCGTCGATTCGACCGTGGGGACCTCGGGGGGGGACTCGGGCCGCAGATCCAGGGTGACGCCGGATCCTGCGTCCGCCCGCCGGGCGACTCGCACCCGAAGCACGCCCGAAGGCAGCGGCAGAGCCGTGGCCTCGAAGGAAGCCTCGGACTGCTGGGGCAGGTGGGCCTGGACCATTCGTGCGAACGCGCGGAACAGCGTCAGCAGATCCGGTGACCGGCTGGCGGCGGCGGGCGTCACTACGACAGATCCTCCCGTGCGATGCACCGGCTGGGACTTCATGCGCATGCATTGGTCCGGTCCCGGACAATGTAGGAGGCGGCCGGCGGCTTGTCAACGCAAGGGGCGGCGGATTCCGACCGGGGTCTGGCCTACTGCTGGCAATCCACGGCGGTGTCGTCGAAGTTCGTCTGGTTCGGGAACCACTTGTTGCAGGTCGGCGTGTCACAGTAGCCGTCGCCGATCCACGAGCAGGGGTTGGCCTGGGCGCACGTGCAGGGCGTGATCAGCTCGCTCTCGCAGTGGGCCGTCACATTGGCCGGCACATCGCAGCGACAGTCGGCGTCGTCGTCGAAGTAGTTCGTCGGGAAATTGAGCTGGCAGCCGATGTCGCAGTAGCCGTCGCCGATCCAGCCGCAGGGATTCGAGGAGGCGCAGGTACACTCGTTGTAGGCGCCCTCGTCGCACGCCGCGGCGACCGCCTGGGCGTTGTTGCAGTCGTTGTAGCAGTTGCAGGTGGGACCCTCGTTACCGATGATGCACTGGTCTCCCTCCATGCTGTAGTAGTCGCAGACCTCGCCGCACTCCAACGAGTCCCACTGGCTCGTCTCCTCGTCGCAGAAGCAGATCGTGGTGCCGTTTGCCAGGCACAACAGGCCGTCCACCGCGGGATTGCACGCGCCCGTGCAGGTGGTCGGCTGCGTGCCCGGATCGGTCGTCGTGCCGGGGTCGGTGGTCGTGCCCGGGTCGGTGGTCGTGCCGGGGTCCTGCTCGATGCCGGGGTCGGTCGTCGTGCCGGGGTCCTGCTCGATGCCGGGGTCGGTCATCGTACCGGGATCCTGCTCGGTGCCCGGATCCTGCTGGACGCCGGGATCAGTGGTCGTGCCGGGATCCTGCTCGACGCCGTTGTCCCCAATGACGCCGGGGTCCGTGGCAATGCCGGGATCCCGGATCGTACCCGGGTCAGAACCCGTGTCACCCACCACAATCACGTCCAGGTTCGTCCCGGTGTCCATCATGGACACGTCGTCGCTTTCGCAACCCGTGGCCAGGGCCATCGCCAGGACCGCCGCACCGCACAGATACTTCACCTTCATGGTCTGCCTCCAGTGACGAGTCGCCGGATGTCGATTCGACAAGCCGGATGGGTTCGCGGCCAATCCTGGACTCATCGGAGTGATTCCGCAAGTCCCCAATCGCGCGAATCGCGAATTGCGCCGCCTTCGCGCGAGGTCTAGCTGCGCTCCCCCAGGGGCTTCACCGTGCGTTGGGGCGGGCCGACGTAGATCTGCCGGGGGCGCATGATCCGGAATTCGTCCTCGGACCGCAGTTCCAGCCACTGTGCGATCCATCCCGGCAGACGCCCGATCGCGAACATCACCGTCAGCATGTCCGTGGGGATGCCCATCTGGCGATACGTCAACCCCGTGTAGAAATCGACGTTCGGGTACAGGTTGCGCTCCTGGAAGTACGGGTCGGCCAGGGCCGCCGCCTCGAGCTCCATCGCGATGTCCAGCAGCGGGTCGTGGCGGTCCAGCGCCGCCGTCACGTCGCGGCAGATCCGCTTCGCCACCCGGGCGCGCGGGTCGTAGGACTTGTAGATGCGGTGTCCGAATCCCATCAGACGGTACGGGTCGTTCCGGTCCTTGGCCCGGGCGATGGCCCGATCGACGTGGCCGCCATCCGCCTGGATCTGTTGCAGCATCTCGATGACGTGCTGGTTCGCGCCTCCGTGCAGCGGCCCCCACAGGGCGCAGATGCCGGCCGAAATCGAGGCGTACAGGTTCGCATCGGCGCTGCCCACGGCGCGGACGACCGAGGACGAGCAGTTCTGCTCGTGATCCGCATGCAGGATCAGCAGCTTGTTCAGCGCGTCCACCAGCACGGGATTGACCGGGTCCCGGACGACCGGCGACGAGAACATCATGTTCAGGAAGTTCTGGCAGTACTTCATGTCGTGGCGCGGATAGACGATGGGCTCGCCCAGCGACTTCTTGTACGAAAACGCCGCGACGGTGCGCAGCTTGGACAGCAGACGTGTCACCGTCAGGTCGATGTCCTCCTGGCGGTTCTCGCCCAGCTCAGGGTAGAACGACGACAGCGACACGACCATTGCCGACAGCACCGCCATCGGGTGCGCGCGCTCGGGGTAGTGGCTGAAGAAGTGGATCATGTCCTCGTGGATCAGCGCGTTCTGGTTCAGCAATCGCGAGAACGACGCCTTCTGGGCCGCGTTCGGCAGCCAGCCGTGAACCAGCAGGTACGCGACCTCGATGAACTCGCAGTGATCGACCAGATCCTCGACGTCGTAGCCGCGGAATCGCAGGATTCCCCGTTCGCCATCCGTGAAGGTGATGCTGCTCTCGCACGCGCCCGTGTTGACCAGTCCGGGGTCGTAGGTGATCAACCCGGTGGCGCGGCGAAGGGCGCGAATGTCCAGCGCGCGCTCGCCCTCGCTTCCGGTTCGAAGGGGCAAGTCGATGGACTGGTCGCCCAGTCGCAATGTCGCGGTGTCGTTGGAGGGGCTCATCGTGTCCTCCCGGTGGGCAGCCCGACCGTGCAGAACACCGGCCGGTGGTCGAAGAAGGTGCTGTCCGTTGACAGCGGCGCCGTGGTGCCTTCGCTGACCCCCAGGACCACGCAGGATCCCGCCAGCGTGTCCGAGATCACGTGATCCAGGCGGGTCATTGTGAACGGGTGGGTGTAGGGGCCGGATGCGCCGGACGACGACAGGTAGCGGAACGGCTTGTCGTCGCCGACCTGGTCGTTCCAGTAGCGCGCGCTGGCGTCATACTTCGCCTGCGATGCGTCGAACGGGTCGATGTTCATGTCGCCCAGCACGAGATTGTCCGCGCCGAAAGCGGCGGGCTTGCCGTCGCCGCGGTCCTCGAAGACCTGCTGGAACTGGGCCTTGCGGCACTCGATGTTCGTGCCCGCGGTCGTGTGAACGTCCACCACGGTCAGTTCAGGCCCCTCGTGGACCTGGACGACCGCCGTGGCGACGCGGGCGCCCTTCGTGCAACCGTTCGGGGGGGCCATTCCGTCCAGGCCATCGAGGCAGGGACCGTCCGTGCAACCCGCCAAGGTCCCGAAATCATGACGGACGCCGACGCAGTTGTCCGGGTGGCCGGGGGCGCACGCGATGGCGTAGTCGGGGCCCAGGACGCGGCGGACCGTGATGTCGCCCGTCGGGGTCCAGCCCTGGCAGGGGAACGCGTCGGAGTCGCAGGCGACGGCGTACTGGTCGGGGTCCTTCTGCAGCAACTTCGGGCAGTCGGTGGCGCAGTCGCCGTCGAAGAACAGCTCCTGGAACGCCACGACGTCGGGCCGGTACTGGTCGATCAGGCGGCGCACGCCCTCGGCGGCAGGCATCCATGCCAGGTTGTTGCCGAAGAACGACGACTGGAGCGACGCCAGTTCGGACGAATATCCATCGGGGTCGTCCTCGTGGGGCATCCACTCGGTGGTCCCGACGTTGAACGTCATGATGGTGAAGGTGCTGGGCGGGATGTCCGCGTCGGGAGCGTCCTGCGGGATGTCCGCGTCGGGAGCGTCCCGCGGGATGTCCACCGAGGCATCCCCGCCGTTGCCGCCGTTGTCTTGACATCCCGTCGTCGCCAGGAGCAGGGGCGCCAGAAGCAGGGACAGCAGGAGCACGCGGATCCGCACGAGGGCCTCCGTCGTCGAGACCCCGGCATCATACCGGATCCGGGGGGCCGGGTCCGTCGAAGAAGACCGTGCCCTAATGCGAGTGTCCGTGGTGGTGCGCGCAGGCCATGTCGGGGCGCACGGCCTGCAGACGGCCCGCGGTGAACGCCTGGATGGTTTCGTCCACGGTGGGGTGCTGGGCCAGGAACACCTCGACGCCGGCCGCGCGCAGCTTGTTCAGGGCGCCCATGCCGATGCCGCCCACGACGATCGCGTCCATTCGCTCGCCGGCCAGGGCCTTCAGGGGCTGGCACATGCCGTGGCCGTGGTGCTGGTTGCTGTTCGCCAGGGCCAGGTGTTCGCCGGTCTCGGTATCGACGAACAGGAACAGGGGCGCGGACCCGAAGTGAGGGCTGACGGGGCTTTGCGGGCCCAGATCCTGGGTGACGGGAATGCAGATGCGCATTTGGAACCTCCCGGATGACGCCAACAGGCGGGCGTCGGGATGCACCCGGCGTCCGTGACCAGGATGATTGTGAGCATAAGACCAGAATTGTCAAGCGTCCTGGGAGGGCGGGGCGTCGGCCAGATTCAGCAGTTCGGCCAGCGTGGTCCGGTGGCCGGACACCCGGTAGCGCCCGCCCGATTCGTCGTAGGCGGCCTCCAGCACGTCGCACTCGGCGAACATGCGCGCGCGCAGCGCCCCCTGGTCGTGGCGCAGGGTCAGCCACACCTCGGATCGCGCCCCCTGGAAGAACGCGGTGATGCCGGCGTGGACCCGGGCGGTGTCCTCGGG
>JARKOL010000043.1 GCA_029975745.1 Myxococcota bacterium
AGGTTCTCGACCTTGATGCCGACGACCAGTTCGATCACGGTCCGCAGCGCCGCCTCCATGACGCCGCCGGTCGCCCCGAAGATGACGCCCGAGCCCGTCGCCGTCCCGAACGGGTCGTCGAAGTCGGACTTCGGCATCTTCGGCAGGTCGATCCCGGCCTCCTTGAACATCTTGGCCAGCTCGCGCGTGGTCAGGCCGTAGTCCACGTCCTTGTGACCCGAGTCGATCATCTCCGGACGGTTGCACTCGAACTTCTTGGCCGAACACGGCATCAGCGCCACGGTCACGATGTCCTTGGGGTCCAGGCCGTGCAGCTGCGCGTAGTACGTCTTGATGATCGCGCCGAACATCTGCTGCGGCGACTTCGCCGACGACAGGTGGTCCAGCATCTCGGGGTAGAAGTGCTCGATGTACTTGATCCACCCCGGCGAGCACGACGTGAACTGCGGCAGGAACACCGGGCCGTCCTTGTCCACCAGCGCCTTCTTCAGGCGCAGCAGCAGTTCCGTGCCTTCCTCGATGATCGTCAGGTCCGCCGTGAAATTCGTGTCGAACGCCTTGTCGAAGCCCGCCATTCGCAGCGCCGTGTTCATCTCGAACGTCAGCGGGATGCCCGGCTCCAGGCCGAAGCATTCCCCGATCGCCGCGCGCGGCGCCGGCGCCGTCTGGATGACGACGTGCTTCTTCGGGTCGTCGATGGCGGCCCAGACCTCGTCGGTCGGGTCGTTCGCGCGCAGGGCGCCGGTCGGGCACCGGTTGATGCACTGGCCGCAGTTGATGCAGACGACGTCCGCCAGCGGCTTGTCCATGAACGTGCCGATCTCGGTCTCCTCGCCGCGGCCGACCGCCTCGAGGCAGCCGACTTCCTGCAGGTCGATGCAGGTCCGGACGCACCGGCGGCACAGCACGCACTTGTTCATGTCGCGGATGACCGAATGCGACGAACGGTCGATCTCGAAGATCGGCTCGTCGGGGTGGCCGAACCGGAACGAGTCCACGCCGTACTCGTGCGCCAGCGACTGCAGCTCGCAGTTGTTGTTGCGCACGCAGGTGTAGCACTCGCCGTAGTGGTTCGCCAGCATCAGGTCGATGATGTTGCGCCGCGCCTGCCGAACCTTGCGGGTGTGCGTGTGGATCTTCATCGGCTGCGAGATCGGGTACGCGCAGGCCGCCTGAAGCGTCCGCATGCCCTCGACTTCGACCGAGCACACGCGGCAGACGCCCGCGACGCACAGATCCTTGTGGTGGCACAGCGTCGGGATCCGGATCCCGATCTTCTCGGCGGCATCCAGGATCGTCGTCCCCATCGGGACCTTGACCTGCTGGCCGTCGATCGTCACCGTGATGTTCGCGCCGATGCCCTCGCCCCCGTCGAACTGGTGGGGCTGCTGGCTGACCGGGGCGCGCGTCTTGTCGTCCAAGATGGTGTTTTCAGACATGATTCCCGTCACCTCTCCAAATGCCTTCGCGCTGCCTCCGCTAGCCGCGGCCCATCAGTTCGCCCTTGAAATGCTTGACGATGGACAGGAAGGCGTTGGGGCTGGACTGCCCCAGACCGCACTTCGAGGCCACCTGCATCGTCTCGCCCAGCCCGCAAATGTCCTGCAGGTACTGGGCCGAGCAGACGCCGTTGTCCAGCATCTCGACGCACTCCAGCAGCTTCGGGTTGCCGTCGCGGCAGGGCGTACACTGGCCGCAGGACTCTTCCGCGAAGAACTCCAGGAAGTTGTGAGCGACTTCCAGCATGTCCCGGTCCGGCCCGAACACGATGATCGAGCCCCCCGTGGACACGTCCTCGAACGCGATCGTCCGACCGAACTCGGTCGCCGGGATGCAGTGGCCCGAGGCGCCGCCGATCTGGACGGCCTTCGCGCCCTCGCCGCCGACCGCCTCGAGCAGCCTGGCGACCGTGATGCCCATCGGGAACTCGTAGACGCCGGGCTTCGTGCAGTCGCCCGACACCGAGAACAGCTTGAAGCCGGTGGACCGCTGGGTCCCGACGGCCTTGAACCACTCGGCGCCCTTGAACAGGATGCTGGCGACCCAGGCGAACGTCTCGACGTTGTTGACGATCGTCGGGCGGTCCAGGAACCCGGTATCCACTGGGAACGGCGGCCGGTTGCGCGGCTCGCCCCGGTGACCCTCCAGCGACTCGATCAGCGCCGTCTCTTCCCCGCAGACGTACGCGCCCGCGCCCATCTGGATGCGGATGTCGAACGTGAACCCGGCCTTGCCGGCGACGTTGGCGCCCAGCAGGCCCTTGGTCCGCCGCGCGGCCAGCACGGCCTCGAGGTGCGGACGCAGGTAGGTGTACTCGGCCCGCAGGTACACGATGCCCTCGGTCGCGCCGATGGCGTACCCGCCGATCGTCATGCCCTCGAACACCAGGTCCGCGTGGTCGGTCAGGATCACGCGATCCTTGAACGTGCCGGGCTCGCCCTCGTCCGCGTTGCAGACGACGAACTTCTGCTCGGCCTGGGCGGCCGCCGCCAGGTTCCACTTGACGCCGGTCGGGAAGCCGGCGCCGCCGCGGCCCTTCAGTTGGGAGGCGGTGATCTCGGCGATCAGGTCCGACCGCTTCATGCCCAGGGCCTTCTTCAGACCCGCGTCCTTCTCGATCGTCGAAAAGGTCAACGGAGCGGTATGCGTGGCAATCATCAGTGGCCCTCCCCCTTGTTCGCCAGGGCGTACACGCCGAAGGTCTTGCGGCAGGCCTCGAGAATCTCGTGGACCATGTCCGGGGTGACCTTGGTGTAGACCCGGTCGTTGACCAGCAGCGCGGGGCCCTGGTCGCACATGCCCAGGCAGCTCGCCCACTGAAGGGTGAACTTGCCGTCGGGGGTCGTTTCGCCGAACTCGATGCCCAGGTCGTTCTCCAACTGGGTCGCGACGCGGTCCTTGCCGGCCATGTCGCAGGAGA
Organism: Myxococcota bacterium; assembly: GCA_029975745.1. Taxonomy (GTDB): domain Bacteria; phylum Myxococcota_A; class UBA9042; order DTJE01; family DTJE01; genus DUVQ01. Next base: position 2,921 of record JARKOL010000043.1, read on the forward strand.
TCGTCTGGCAGAGCCGGATCACGTAGCGGCCCAGCGGTTCGAAATTCAGGAAGGAGTAGAAGGACACGACGCTGAACACTTCCACCGGGTGGATGTCCAGCTGGTCCGCCACCACCTGCATCGCGAAGTCCGAGATGTGCCCGTGCTTGCGCTGCACTTCCTGCAGGATCGGGATCAGGGCGGTGCGGTCCTTGCCCAGCGTGCCCGTCCAGGTCGCGATGTCGTCCTTCAGTCGTTCGCGTTCGGTGACCAGCATCGCCTAGCCCCCCTTCTTCAAGAGTTCATCGACCAGGGACAGCAACTTCTTGGGCGGAACCGGCTTCTCCTGGAAGGCATCGACCGGCACCAGGTCCGCGTCCTGGCCGTAAGCCAGTCCGGTGACCTTCGAGATGCTGGTCAGCATCAGGATGGGAGCCTTGAATCCCTGCCTGCGCAGGGTCTGGGCCATCACGATGCCGTCGTCCGGGGAATCCATCATCACGTCCAGCACCACGAGCTGCGGCGCCTCGGCCGCGATCGCGGCCATGCCTTCCTGGACGTTGAACGCCGAGCGCACCGTGTGGCCCGCGTTCTCCAGGATCAGGCGGCAATCCTCCACGAGATCCGGGTCGTCATCGACAATCAGAATCCTAGCCACGCCAATCTCCTTCTTTCGTGAGCGCCCGAGTTCATCGACACCTCCGCGCCCTTGGGCGGTCGGCAGGCATCCGGGTTGCGAGGGCCCCCGTGCGGCGGGGGTTTATTAGCCCGGGCGTGTGGCCCTCGCGTCAGGCTTTCGCGGATACTAGCAAAGCGGAATCGGAAAGTCAGGAATTTCTGCAAAAGGTTGATCAACAGCATCAAAACTGACAATTGCCCGATCGAATGACAATTGCCTTTCTCGCCGGAGGCGCCCGCCAGGGCGTGGTGCATCGCGTCATCCCGGAGCGTCCGGCCCGGGGTCGGCCCGCCCCTTTTCGCGAGCCGGAAACGGGGGGCAGGTCACGTCACGCGCCGCCACCGCACCTCGTCCGGGCTGGTGCCGGGCCACGCCTCGATCACGCCCGTCCGGGGCAGGGGCGCCCACAGCAGCAGCCGCAACCGGCGACGCAGTTCGGGAACGGGGGGATCGTCGCGGTGCAGGACGACCAGCGATCCGATTCGCGTGACGGCGACCGATGACATGACGTCCTCCGACGGAAGGGACGCCGGCCTATCGATCCGGACCCGAGGTTCGTTTCACGTCAACGTTTGGTGCGGGAATCTTAGTACGCGCGGACCGAGCCCACGCCGTCCGTGGAAGGTGCGAGGCCGCCGTCCACGGAACCGTCGTGCGCGAGCACCTTGATCCAGTCACCGGCCTTGACGACGCCGGTGTCCCAGGTCAGTTCGGCCGTGAACGCCCCGTTCGTCACGGGCACGGTGAGGCCGACGATGATCTTGTCGTTCGCCTTGGCCCAGTTGGCCTGGATGACCGCCTGGCTGGGGCGTTTCGGATCGACGGGCGTCAGGGGGTGAACGTAGCGATCGCGCTCGACCTCCAGCGTCACGTAGGCCGATCCCTGCACCAGGCCCGGGACGGTTCCGGTCACGGTCATGGATCCCGGGGTCAGCGGTCGCGGAGGCGGATTCACCTGGACCGGGAGGCGCGGGTACTTCATCGCCACGGCCGGGTCGCCCACCAGGTTGTACAGGTCGCAGTGCTGGTACTCGATCGTGGCCAGCGGGGTGTCGTCCCCCATCTGGTCCAGGGCGATGAACGCGCTGGCCGAAACCATGGTTCGGAAGTCGTCGCCCTGGTTATCGACCATCAGTTGCTTCGCGCGCATCAACACCTGGCCCGCGGTCGGCTGGCGCTCGTCCAGCGCCGCCCGGGGAACCTCGTATGCCAGCACCGCGTTGCCGTAGGGGTGCGAGACGTCGGTCGAACCGATGGCCGCGACCGCACCGCCATCCTTCCAAAGCAGGGTCTCGACCAGGCTGTCGTTGTTCCCCGCATAGTTGCCGGCGTAGCAGGCGAAGAAGAACACCACGGGCAGCCGATGCTGGCAATCGATCCGGGCGATCTGTTCCGTCGTCAGCCCCTGGGTCCAGTCCTCGTCGCCGTGGCCGACATAGACGGTCATCAGGTTGCCCTGGTTGAACAGTTCGACCACCTT
>JARKOL010000058.1 GCA_029975745.1 Myxococcota bacterium
ATGCCCGGCGACGGCTGCGGGACCTGCTGGCCGTGGACCCGTGCGACCGCGAAGCCCTGGATCTGCTGTTGGCCCTGGCTTCATGCGGACGGGAAGCGGCCGAGGCAATCGCGCGCATGAAGGCGGCGGCGGAAGCGACCCATGGCGAATCCCGGGCGGGTTTCCTGCTGGATGCCGCTTCCGCGACGATTGAGCGCCTGGGCCTGCGGCACCAGGCGGTCGAGTTGCTGGAGGCGTCCCTGGAGGCGGCCCCCCGGAACGAGGCGGCCACGGTGGCTCTGGATCGCCTCTACGGGGAACTCGGACTGGCTCCTCGCCGGTTGGCGTTGATTCTTCGTCGGCTGGAGGGGACGCACGACCCGGTGGAACGGGGCGTGCTGCGATTCGATGGGGCGGTCCTGGCGCGCGAGGTCGGCGATCTGCCCGTGGCGGCGACCCTGCTGGGCGTTCTGCTGGACGAGGAGCCGACGCACGTTCCGGGGCTGCAGTTGGCGCTCGATGTCGCGACGGTGCTCGGGGATTCGGCCTGGGTGACCCGTCTGCACACCGTCCTGCACGATCTTGGCCATGTCCCGCACGCTCCGTCCCCATCCCAGCCGACGGTGCGAGCGGTCGGGGCGCCTCCCCAGCCTGCGCCCCTGGAGCCGGCCCCCGTGGACCCGGAACCGGTCGAGGGCCAGGATGCGTCCGAGGAAATGGATCGATTCGAGGCCGAGTCGCGCTGGCTGCGGGAGCGAATGGCCGGCGGCGCGAGCCTGCTGGCGTCCGGAGACCCGGCCGGGGCGCTCGCGGCGGCGCAGGATGTGCTCGAGGTGGATCCGGTCCACCTGGGGGCCCTGAGGCTGGCGGTCCAGGCCGCCACCGCGGCGGGCGAACTGGACCGGGCGGTCGATCTGGGGCGCCGGTGGGTGGACCGGATCTTCAAGCCGGCCGATCAGGTAGCCGCCCTGCTGGAACTGGCGGACGTCCAGCGGTTGCGCTCCCTGGATCCCGCCGGGGCCGTTGCGATGCTGGCGCGAGCGGCGTCCGTGCTGCCGGACCATCCGGAAGCCTTGTCGGCGGCGCTGGCGTTGGCGCGCTCCCTGCCGGAGGCCGTCGCGTCCATTCTGGTCCCGGTCGCCGGCGCGACCGCGTCGGGTGCGCTGGACGCGGATGCCGCCACCCGGGATCGTTGCGCGGACCACCTGTACGAACTCGCGGGGGCCGCCTGGGACGACCTGGGCGCCAACGACGTCGCGCTGGCCATCCTCGAAATCGTCATCGGTCTGGCCCCGGACCACGGGGCTGCCCGGTCCGATCTGGTCGTCCTGTACCAGGCGTCCGGCCGCGTCGAGGCGGCGAACGCGCTTCTGGCGGAAGGCTGATGGGGCCACGTCGTGGCCGGGTCTCTCGCCGCTTCTCCTCAATGCACTGAAGGCGTGCCCCCCGTTCATGGTATGCTGCGTGGCCTGTCGGGTGAGGGGGCGCCTCATGTGCCAGCGGGAACTCGGATTCGCCAGCCGGAACCGATGCTGTTGGCTTGTGCTGCTTGGACTGCTGGTCCCCTGTTCCGCCCTTTCGGCGCCGACGTCCCGCGCGGTTCTGGTGGTCGAGCCGGCCCTCCTGGAGAGTGGGGTTCTGGGGCCCCTGGTGCATCGACTGTCCTCGGACTGGCTGCTGCTGACCCCCCAGGACCTGCCGTTCATTGCCGCGCCGGATCCCGGATGTCGTGGGGATTCGGACGCCGCACAGGCGATGGTGTCGTTGCTTGATGACGGGATGAGGCTGTATTTCGAGGACACGGACCTTCCGGGCGCATCGGCCACCTTCCTGCGCGCGTTCGAGGCGCTGGAGCGGGTGCCGTGCGCGCTGGCCGAGCGGCCGGCGGACCGCGATCGCATGGGAGTTGCCGGGCTGCTGCTGATCCGGATGGCGATGCATGCCGGCCAGTCTGAGCGAGCGGAGGCGCTGGCGCGGCGGTTTTGCGCTCGGCTGGGAGCGGACGAGGCCGCGCGTGCGGACGTGCCCCCCGATGTCCAGACGTTTGTCGCGGGCGTGCGTCGGACGATGGAGGCGGACGTCGTGCCGCTGCGTCTGTTCGTTCGCAATCGTGCCGGCGGGGGGTCGTTGCGCCTGCTGGTGGACGGCATTCGGGTCGAGGACGGGTCGGTCGAGGGCGAAGCCGCCTGGGGCGTGATGCCCGGGTGGCACACCATCACGGTCCAGTCGGAAGGGGGCCAGGCGTGGACGCGACGCGTGGAGGTGGCGGACGCCGGGCTGGATCTGGCGATTGACCTGGATCTGTCCCGCTTGTTCGAGCCTCTGGACTCCTGGCCGGGGGTCACGGGCGAGGATTCCGCCGCCTTGGCCCGCCTGGCCGTGCAGGCCCGCGCCACGGTGCTTTTCGTGGACCGGCTGGGGGACGGCAGCGTCCGGGTCGAGGCGATTCCCGCCGGCGACAAGGACTTCCAGGGCGAGGTCTTGCACGTGAAGCCGGGGCGGGATCAGGCCGACACCTGGGTCGTCGAGGTGCCGGGGCGCGCGGGCCCGAGGCGCACCTGGGCGTGGCCCTGGGTCACCGGCGTGTTGTCGGCGGGCCTGCTGTCCGGTGGGATCGCGCTGAACGTCCAGGCGAATCGGGACGCCCAGGCGATCACGAACGGCTCGAATCGGCTGGAGGACCAGCGCCTCCGTCGCGCCGGCTCCATCGCGTGCTACTCCCTCGCCGCGGCCTCCGCGGTCTCGACGGTGCTGCTGGGGGTATTGCGGCCCCGCAAGGCCGAGACGCTGGCCGTGGTGCCCCTGGATGGCGGGGTGGCCGTCGGCGTCGTCACGACGTTCTAGCAAGGCGGGCGGCGCTGCGAACCGGGGTGCCTGTTGATCCCGTCCAGAGGGATCCCTATAGTGGAATCGGAGGCGACGCAGTTTGAGGCGAGCCATGTTCGACGCGTTCATCATCGATCGGATCCGCGAGGACGAGGCACGTCGTCAACGCGAATCCCGGCGTCCCTACCTGGAGGTCCCCCCGACCGACCAGGACGCCGCCCCGGATCGGGACGCCGAACCGCGTGCCCCGGAGCGGGGTGTCGTGATTATTGAACGTGGCGACGAGGGCTGACGCCCGCCCGATGCCCGTCATCCACCACAGGACGGTCTTCCGAACAGCAGCGTAGCCAGCAGCAGTCCGACGGCGATGCCGATCAACCACACCGTCGGATTGCCGCGTCTAGGCGCGGGGGCCGCTCCCTCGACCTCGCGCCGGATCTCGGCGAGGCGCAGCATCAGGGATGCCATATCCGGCGGGGGCCGTTCCGGGGAGTCGGATGGCGGCACCTCGTCAGGAGTCGTCGGGGGCGTGTGCGCTTCGTCGGTCATCGGGCACCTCGGGCCGATCCTGCCCTTCGCGTTCCCCCATTTCAAGCGGGACATCGAACCGGGGCCTCCCGCAAGGGCCCAATGGGCGTGCGTTGTCGCGTCTTTGGGAATAGGATTGCCGGCATGGAGGAACGGGAAAGCCTGGCCCTGCTGCTGGATCGCGTGCCGTACCGCGACCGGGATCTGATCCTGACCCTGCTGACGCGGGATGCGGGCGTCGTGCAGGCCATCGCGCGCGGTGCGCGAGGTTCCACGAGGCGCTACGCGGGCGCTCTCGACCTCTTCGTGGTCCTGGCGGCGCGCTGGCGGCAGGGCGCCTCCTCCCTGGCCACCCTGGCCGGTGCCGATGTCGTGCGTCAGTTTCCCGGCGTGTTCGAGTCCCTGGAGCGGCTGGAGGCCGGTCAAGCCATGCTGGTGCTGGCCCGGGACCTGGCTCGCGAGGCGCCCGCCGGCGAGACGATGTACGTTCATCTGGTGGCGGCCTTCGACGCGCTGGATGCGGTGCCGCCAAGCCAGGCGTTCGGCGGGGTGCTGTCCCTTGCCGTCCGGATGCTGGAGGAACTGGGCCACGTCGTGGTCGGGGACGCATGTCCGCGCTGTCAGGGGCCCTTGGGCGGGCCGGGGACGGTGCTGGCCAGCGATGGAACGGTCGTCTGCCGGCAATGCAGCCGATTCGTGACCGGGGTCCTGGCGGATCTTCTGGTTCTGCCTCCGGAACTTCGGCCCGCGCCGTCGCGGGATCAGGCGGTGGCACTCGTGGGGGCGTTGTTGTCCGGGGCGCTGGGGCGTCCCTATCGATTGCGTCTGGGGGAATCCGGGGAGTCCTCGGGCACGGCGTGATCCAGACGGCGACGAAGAAGCCAGGCCAGCAGCAGCGGGAGTGCCAGGGGGATCGCGGCCCCACCGGATGGCGAGCCGGCGCCGCAGGCACCCCCATTCGAAGGCCGCACGCAGTCGGCTTCGTCGGTCAGGCCGTCGCAGTCATTGTCGATGCCGTCCCCGCAGATCTCGACGTCCGGTGTGCCCGGCACGGCCTGGCACGTGGTGCCCAGGCCATCGTCCGCACATCGGGTCTTGCCGAAGGTGCGGCAGGCCCCCAGGCCAACCGAGCAGACCGCGCCGACATCGAACCCCTCGTCGGTCAGGCCGTCGCAGTCGTTGTCGATGCCGTCCCCGCAGATCTCGGCGCTTGGAAACAGCGGCTCACCCAGGCAGACCAGCCCCAGCGTCGCGTCACATGCCAGGATGCCCGTGCGCGCGCACGCTCCCAGTCCGGTTCGGCAGACGGCCCCGAGGTCGAAGCCCTCGTCGGTCAGGCCGTTGCAGTCGTTGTCGATGCCGTCGCAGAGCTCCTCGGAGTCCTGGGGGTCGGGTCCGTCCGGCATGGTCGAGCAGGTGGCGCCGGCGCCGTCGCTCCGACAGGCGACCACGCCCGGTCCGCACTGGCCGGGGGACACGCAGGGCTCGCCCAGCGGAAGTCCCATGTAGGATTGGCCCTCGTCGGTCAGGCCGTTGCAGTCGTTGTCGATGCCGTCGCAAAGCGTCTCGGTCATCTCGTAGCCCTCGGGGTAGGCGCAAACCCAGCCCGCCACCCCGTGGCAGGTTGGCTCCGTGCCGGCGCAGATTCCCTGGTCCAGGCACGTGATCGTCGGCACCACGTCCTCGTCCGTTCGGCCGTCACAGTTGTCGTCCACACCGTTGCAGACCTCGGGCAGGCCGGCGGCGATGGTGGGGTCGGCGTCGTTGCAGTCGCCTTCGTCCTCGGCCAGTCCATCCCCGTCGCTGTCGCAATAGGTGTTGGGTTGACCGGGCGTGCCCCGGTTCGCGCCGTCCCCGTAGGGCAGCCGCCCCAGGCACCATTCCTTGAAGCCGTTTTCGATCGGGGGTTCCAGCGACAGCGACCGACCCGGCTCGACCGGCGTCGAATCGGGGCCATAGACGGCGAAATCGACCAGGGCGCTGCCTTGCAGCAACAGGATCACGTCCGATTCCCGATCCAGCAGCAGATCGTCGCCGTAGGCCAGGTCCAGCGAAACGCCGCCGTTGCCGCTCGGATCGTCCAGACGGCCGAGGGTGGCCGCGGCGCCGGGTTCCAGCAAGAACTCCCGGGTGGGGCTGATCACGTGGAAGCCCCCCGACGAGGTCGTCAAGACCATGCCCTGCAGGTTGACCGGCTCGTCCTGAAGATTCTGGAGCTCGATCCACTGGCCCGCCTCGGCCAGCACGCCGGCCGGGGCGACCATCATCTCGGTCAGGACGGCCCGTTGCCAGGTCGCCGGGTCCAACTGGTAGGGCGCGGCGACGGCCGCGACGGGCATCATCAGCAGCACGGCGATGCAGGCGGGCTTCGTTCGCATGGCAACGGCATCGTAGCGGATTGCATCGGCCGGCGGCAAGGGGGCTGGTGGTCCCGTTCACTCGGCCTTGGGAGGCGGGCCGTCCGCCCATTCGGGAACGGCGGTGACCTGTCGCAAGGCCCAGAGGTACGGGGCGGCGTACTGGGGACGCATCAGGTTTCCAAAGGACATCAGGCCGTCGTGGTTCTCGTGGACGGAACCCGGCAACCCATGCTGACGCGCCAGGCCATCGTGGTCGCTGGGGGTTCCCGCG
>JARKOL010000061.1 GCA_029975745.1 Myxococcota bacterium
ATCAACTGGAAGCCCACGGGCATCCCGTCCCGATCGAACCCCGCGGGCACGCTGATGGCCGGCAGCCCGGTCAGGTTCGCCGCCTGGGCATAGCGCATGATCCGGGTCGTCCTCTCGACGTTCGATTCGCCGGTCTTCAGGGAATCCAGGGGAATCACCGGCGAGGTCTGGGCCGTGCTGGGCGTGGCGATCACGTCCACCTGGTCCAGGACCTGGTCGAAGTGGCGGCACAGGCGCGTCCGGATGCGCTGCGCGTGAATGTAGTCGGTGGACCGCAGCATCCGCCCCAGCGCGATGTTCAGCCGGATGGCGGGCGCGTAGTCCGTCCGGTGCCGGGCATGGTAGCGATCGTGCGCGGCGACCATCTCGGACACGATGGTCACGATGTGGACGGCCCGCAGCAGCGACAACTCGGGAATCTCGATCGGAACGATGCGCGCCCCGGCCCGGCGCAGCGCCTCCAGCGCCTCGTCGCACCTCGCCACGACGTCCGGTTCGGCATCCTCGAACCAGGGGCGGTACACCCCGACCCGCAGGCCGTCCAGATTGTCGTCGTCGATGCCGGCCAGCGTGGGGCGCGGCTGACGCCACGACCCCGGATCGTGCGGGTCCGGTCCCGCGATGGCGGCATAGGCCAGCGCCACGTCGTGTACCGTCAGGCCGATGGGCCCGACGTGCGCCACCGACCAGCACAGCGGCGCCGCCCCGGCCTCGCTGACCCGTCCGAACGTCGGCTTCAGTCCGACAACCCCGCAGAACGAGGACGGAATCCGAATGGACCCGCCACCGTCCGCGCCAATCGCGATGGGGCACAGCCCGGCCGCGACGGACGCCGCCGACCCGCTGGACGACCCGCCGGTCGCGCGGCGCGGATCGTGAGGATTGCGCGCGGTGCCGTGATGCGGATTGACGCCCGTCACGTCCAGGCCGATCTCGTGCATGTTGGCCTTGCCGATCAGCACGGCCCCGGCCGCCCGCAGCCGTGCGACGACCGTCGCGTCGCTGGCGGCCGGCGCATCCAGGAACCGCGTCCCGATCGTGGTCGGGTACGGCACCTGGTCCAGTTCGTCCTTGACCGCGACGGGGACGCCGTCCAGCGGCCCCAACGGCACCCCGGCCCGCCAGCGTCCGGCACTCTCGGCGGCCTGGCGCAGGACGTCCTCGGCATCCTGGGCAATGAACGCCCGCAACGGCGGGTCCGCCCGATCCGATGCCGCGCACGCATCCAGCACCCTCCGGGCCACGGCCTCGGGATCGGTACGTCCCTCGCGGAAGGCCTCGTGCAACTCCGCTGCGGTCGCGCGGCCACACTCGCGATCCGACGCCAGGTTCGCCGCGGCCAGCGCCCGCAGGGGGCCGTGATCGACCGGCGAACCTCCGATCGGCGCCGGCTCATCGACGCGACTGGGCGTCCCCAGGGGCCAGGGCGGATCGTCCGCCAGCGTCCGGCGCATCGCCGGAATCCCGGCACCCGACAACAGCGTCCCTGCCAGGATCGCGCCCCCCGCGCCATTCTCGACCACGCGAACCAGCGCCCGCAGCGATGCCCCGGCGGTCCGGGGGGCTCGTGCCGGCGTCCGATCGTATTCCATGCGGCAACCTCGATTCGACGGACGGACAATCGTAGCGCAGGGGATGGCGGGCGAACAGCCGGGGAATCACGGATTCGCATCCAACCATTCCGCAAGCCGGCCCGCCGCGGATCGGCTATGCTTGCAGCCCGAAACCAGGCACCCCGAACGTGTTCGGGGCGGCAACGCGCGGAGGCAATCGATGGCACATCCCCTGCCCCCCTGCTTCAAGGCGTACGACATCCGGGGCCGCGTCCCCGACGAACTGAACGAATCGCTGGCCGAAGGCATCGGACGGGCGCTGGTCGATGTGCTGCGCCGCGACCGGGAGGCCGGCATCGGCGCCGACGAACGCCGCACCGGGGACCGCATCGTGGTCGCGGTGGGACAGGACGTCCGGCTGTCCTCCCCGGCCCTGGTCCAGGCACTATCGCGGGGCATCACCCGCGCCGGAGCCGACGTGCTGGACATCGGCCTGTGCGGGACCGAGATGGTCTACTTCGCCGTCTTCTCGCGGGGCCTGGACGGCGGCGTCATGGTGACCGCCAGCCACAACCCGATGGACTACAACGGGATGAAGCCCGTCCGCGTGGGCGCGCGCCCCATCAGCGGCGACACCGGCCTGCACGACCTGGGGCGCGCCGCGGTTGCTGGACGGTTCGTCGATGCGCCGACCCCCGGGTCCGTGACGCACGAGGACATCCTGGAATCCTACGTCGCCCACCTGAAGGGGTACGTCGAATCGGCGTCCCTGCGCCCCTTGCGCATCGTGTTCGACGCGGGCAACGGTTGCGCCGGCCCCGTGGTGACGCGCCTGATCCGCGACCTGCCGTTCGAGGCGATCGAGATGCGCTTCGAACCGGACGGCACGTTCCCCGGAGGCGTCCCGAACCCGCTGCTGCCCGCGAACCGTTCGGTCGCGGCGAACGCCGTGCTGCGGCATGGGGCCGACCTGGGCGTGGCCTTCGATGGAGACTTCGACCGCTGCTTCTTCTTCGACGAACACGGGTCCTTCATCGAGGGCTACTACGTTGTCGGCCTGCTGGCCGAGCAGGCGCTGCGCAGGGTTCCGGGCGCCCGGATCGTCCACGACCCGCGACTGGTCTGGAACACGATCGACGTGGTCGGCGCCGCGGGTGGCCAGCCCGTCATGTCCAAGACCGGGCACGCATTCATCAAGGAGCGAATGCGGCGCGAGGACGCGATCTATGGCGGCGAGATGAGCGCGCACCACTACTTCCGCCAGTTCGGCTATTGCGACTCGGGCATGGTGCCCTGGCTGCTGGTCGCCCAGTTCCTGGGACGGTCGGGCCTGCCCATGTCCCGGGCGGTCGGGGAGCGGATGGCGTCGTTCCCCTGCTCGGGCGAAATCAACCGCGAGGTCCGTGACATCCCCGCCACGATGGACCGCATCGCCCACCACCTGTTGCCCCTGGCCATCTCCCGGGACGACACGGACGGCCTGTCACTGGACTTTGGCGCCTGGCGCATGAACCTGCGCGGCTCGAACACCGAGCCGCTGCTGCGCCTGAACATCGAGACGCGCGGGGATCCGGACCTGCTGGCACGCAAGACCCGCGAGGTGTTGGCCCTGATCGACGCAACGTAGCGAACCGACAAGGAGTGCCCCATGAAACTGGGCGTGATCCCCGAGACCCCGATGGAACGGATCGGCCTGTGGGCCGGCCTGGCCCCCGTGCCCGTGTTCGAGACGTACAACGCGATGATCCTGGCGCGCGCGCTGATGGCGTCCGTCCGTGTCGGGGTGTTCGACGCGCTGGTGGACGGGGCGCTTTCCACCGCGGAACTGGCCGGCCGCACCGGGATCGCCATCGAGCCGGCGCGGCGCCTGTTCTATCTGCTGGCCGAGCAGCGGTATCTGGTGCCCCAGGGCGAGGACGGTTGGGCGCTGACGCCCGCGGCGCGCAAGTGGCTGACCAAGGACAGCCCGGACACGGTTCGGGACTTCCTGATCGTCCGCTACACCGAATGGGACTGGATGGGGCACCTGGAGGAGTACCTGGCGACCGGCGTGCCCCACGTGGGGCGCGCGGACCTGGGCGACGAGGGCTGGCACACGTACCAGCGGGCGATGCGCGGCCTGGCGCGCATGTCCACCCCCGAGGTCGCGCGACGGACGCCAACGCCCGGCAACCCCACGACCATGCTGGACATCGGAGGCGGTCACGGCCAGTTGTCGGTAGCGTTCTGCCGACGCTTTCCCGGACTGAAGGCCGTCGTGCTGGATCTGCCGGACGCCTGCCGCCAGGCGGCGCCCCTGCTGGCCGAGGAAGGCATGGGCGATCGGGTGGTCCACCGACCCGGAGACGCCCTGGCCGACGATCTGGGCGAGGGGTGCTGGGACATCGTCACCGCCATGAACATGCTGCACACGCTGTCGCCCGAGCAGTGCCAGCACATGACGCGGCAGGTAGCACGAGCCCTGAAGCCGGGCGGCGTCTTTGCCGTGATCGACTTCCAGCGGCCGACGCGTCCGGGGGGCGTGGGCCAGATGCCGGCCCTGATGAACCTGTTCTTCGGGCTGGTCAATCGCTCGGGCACCTGGACGTTCCAGGAACTGGCCGACTGGCAGCGCGAGGCAGGCCTGCAGACGCTGAAGCCCCTGCGGCTGCGTCGCCTGCCCGGGTCCGGCATCCAGGCGGCGCGGCGGCCCGGGTAGGCTGGCCCCGGTGCCCGGGACCGGAACCCAAGTCCATGGAATCCGAAGAACCCGCGCCTTGGACTCACCCCCTGCATTCCCGTAAACTGGTCGCGTCGCCACCTGGACGAAACGCCATGCACATCAATCGCCCCCGGGCAGGCCGCTGCGTCGCTCCCCTGGTCCTGGCCTTGATGTTCGCCTGCTCCGGCACATCCGCGGGCCCCGATGCCGCGGAGGATGCCCGTCAGGATCCGGGTGCCCAGGACATTCCCATCGACACGGGCATCGACGCATCCCCGGACGCTTCGCACCGGGACCCGGGCCCCGATGCGCCCTCGGATGCCGCGGGGGATACGGAAGGATTCGACCCCGGCACCCCGGACCCCGGCATGAGCGACCCGGGACCGCACGACTACGGCCAGGCCGACGTGCCGCCCCTCACCTGTTGCATCAGCGATGCCCAGTGCCCCGCCGGATGGCGCTGCGTCCCGATCCCCGGCCACATGGGGGCATGCAAGCCCCGGCTTGCTTCCGGAATGTGCTGGGGCAGCCACGATTGCGGGCCGGAGCGGCTGTGCCTGGGGGCAACGCCCTGTCGCTGCGACCAGACCGACGAGGGCGACGGATGCGACATCCCGGGCCATTGCATCGACCGGGAACCCGGCTGCTGCGGCACGGACCGGGACTGTCCGGCGGGACAAGACTGCGCGCCGGACAACGTATGTCGCCCGCGGCTGGAGGCGGGTCAGTGCTGGACATCCGCCGACTGCACCGGCATCCAGAGCTGCGTGGGGGCCTCGACCTGCCCCTGCGGATTCCAGTGCCCGGACGCCCCACAGCCCGGTCGTTGCGACCCCCTGCCCCTGGAGTGTTGCTACGAGGACGACGACTGCACCCAGGACAGCGTCTGCCGCGCACGAACCCCCGGCGATCCGTCACCGGGAAGTTGCGTGGCCGACCCGTCAGGCAGCGGATGCCCCTTCGATGCTTCCTGTTGCTGGGAGGACGGCGACTGCCCCGGAGGCTGGTGCGAAGGGGCGTTTTCGTGCGGTTGCATCAGCCTGTGCCCGACTTGCGGTGCCTGTCCCGAGGACCGGATCGGCCAGTGCCGGGCCTGGGACATCGCGGTCACGTTCGACCCTCCCGCGGCCGGCACCTGCGTGACGCGCCCCGAATACCCGGCGTTCTCGTCCTTCCGTCTGTCGCTGGCCTGGCACACGTCGGTGCCGGCCCAGACGCAACTCGAGGTGGCCCTGAACTTCTTCCCCACCAGCCTCGGGTCCATCCCCATGGACGAGGGATTCCTGACGGACCACGCATTCGACCTGTCGCTGACGCACTTCACGTTCCATCGGGTGCCGCGCGAGGGCGACCGCGTCCTGGTGCGCGCCCGCGCCACCGACGGCTCCGGCGGCAAGGGTCTGTCGGACCCCGTCGTCATCCCGCTGGATGCCGCCGCGGCCGACTGCATGTACCCCTACGACGCGCGATGCAGCGACGGCGGCCCGATCCTGTGCCGCGCGTTGCCGCCCCCGTGCGCCCCGGACCTGGTGCTGGCCGCGTTCGCCGGCTGCCTGCGATGCGTCTTCCCCGCGACGTGCAGTTGCGACGACGGCCGTCCGCTGGAGTGCCTGGCCGCGGAACCCCAGTGCGCGCCCGGCCAGGTCGCCGCGATTCGTCAGGGGTGCTGGACGTGCGCGAACGCGCTGACCTGTCTGGAGGATTAGCGGTCGGGGCCAGGGCTCAATCCCGTGCCTGCGCCTGGCCGCACGCGCCCGCCTCGGCCTGCTTGCATTGCACGTACATGCAGCGCAGGAACGGCGCGCCCGGACGCTCGTACAGATGCATGGCCCCGCCCCGGCACCACGCCCAGTGTTCGCACTCGGCGCAGGGACCGGACGCCCGCGTCCAGGAACGGTCCCGCAGGTTCTGGTATCGGGACTCCCAGACGTCGCGGAACCGGTCCCGATCCACATGGCCCTGGTCGAACGCCGAGCCCAGTTCCGGACACGCCCCGATGGTGCCGTCGGCCTTGATGCCGGCCACCTCGGTCCCCGCGCGGCACTGGCACAGATAGGGGCGCACCACGCCCTCGAACCGCCAGCCCAGGAAGCCCTCCTCGGAAAGCTCGGGTACCGGCAGCCGCCCGTCCTTGCGAGCCTGGCGCACCCACTCCAGCAGCGCGCGAACCTGGGACGGCCCCGGCACCAGGTCCGGGCGCTCGGCGGCCCGCCCGATCGGCATGACCGGAGCCACCCGCCACAACGGCACCCGCATCTGGGCGATGTGGGCGCGAAAGGCGTTCAGATCCTCGAGGGCCGGCACGGTAATCGTGGACAGGATTTCCAGCTTCCCCGCGTATCCCGCCTGGCGCAGCGTCTGGACGGCGGATGCCACCACCGCCGAACAGCCCCGGCCTCGCAGACGGTCGTTGACGTCGGGCAGCGCATCCATGCTGATCGAGATCGAGCCGATCCCCACCGCCACCAACGCCTGCGCGACCTTGGCGTCCAGCAGCCAGCCGTTGGTGACCATGCCGTACGGAAACCCCGCCTCCTGGAGCGCCCGAAAGATGTCGAAGATCCCGGGCTTCAGCAGCGGTTCGCCCCCGGTCACGGCCACCATGATCGACCGGGCTGGAAAGTCCGCCGCAATGTCGCGAATCACCTGGACGAAGCGCGCGGCAGGCATCTCGGGCGCCTGCTCACCGGCCGTGCAGGACGAACCGCAGTAGGCGCAGGCCAGGTTGCAACGCCGCGTCACCTCCAGGAACAGGTAGCGCAGGCGGGGATTGCGCGCCCGGTCGGCCATGGCGGCCGCGTGGCCGTCCCACAATTTCCGGTGGCGGGCCAGCAGTTCCGGCGAGGGCCTGTCCATGTCACTTCGACGGTTCGGCGGGGGGCGCCATGGGCGGGCCATAGAACGTGGCGAAATCCGTCTGCTCCTCGACGTCGGTCGGCGTGTCCTCGGTCACCGCATCGACCGGCTCGATCACGTCGTCCGTGGGCGTCGCCTCGCGACACATGTACAGGGTCTTGCCGGTGCAGGGGTCCACCCAGGGCGACTGGAAATCGCAGATGTAGTCCTGGCCCCACGGGGTGCAGTCGGCGTCCGACGTGCAGGGCGGCGGACCGTAGGCCACCATCGGTTCGCAGTCCGGCAGGATGTCGGAAGGCGTGTCGGGGGTCACGACGTCCAGTGCATCCGGCGGCACGTCCGGCTCGATCACGTCCGCGGCGTTGCCCTGCTTGCACATCGGCCACGTCGTCACGCCGCCGCACGGATCCGAAAACGCATTTTCGGTGTCGCAGTACCAGCCCGCCCCGTAGTCGTCGATGCACTCCTGGTCCGTCGCGCACGGCTTGGGCCCGTAGTAGGTGACCAGGCCGCAATCCTGCGCGGCGTCCGGCAGATCCGGCAGGATCGGCGTGTCCAGTTCCTGGGCGTCCGGCTGGATGACGTCCGTCCGAACGTCCTGCTTGTCGTCCGGATCCGGATCAAAGCAGCCCGTCTGGGCGCCCATCCACAGCCCGCCGGTCAGCACCATCCACAACCATCGGGAAGCCTTCAGGATGTTCGAACGCCCCAGTTCGATGATCGCCATCAGGACCATCAGCATGATGCCCTCGTTGTGCCAACGCGACGCCACAAGGATACCGACTTCGGGATCCGGAATCCAGGAATTCAGACCGGCAGGGGCAGCAGCCGCAGCAGGTACCAGAAGCCAATGGCGACGATCGCGGTACCGGGAATCGTCAGGACCCAGGCGCCGATGATGCGAAACGCGACGCCCCAGCGCACCGCCGAGAACGACGTGACCGAGCCCACGCCGATGATCGAGCCCGTGATGACGTGGGTCGTCGAGACCGGGATGCCGCCCAGCGTCGACATCAGGATGGACGATGCCGCGGCGGTCTCGGCGCAGAACCCGTGGACCGGCCGCAGCTTGGTCATGCGCATGCCCAGCGTCTCGATGACGCGCCAGCCGCCGGCCGCGGTCCCCAGGGAAATCGCCGCGGCGCTGGCAACGGCAACCGACCACGGCACATGGAACGTGCTGTAGCCGAACCACTGCTCCAGATACCCCGTCGAGAACAGCAACACCGTGATGATGCCCATCGTCTTCTGGGCGTCGTTCGACCCGTGGCCCAGGCTGTACAGCGCGGCCGACACCAACTGGAGCTTGCGGAACCACCCGTCGATGTTGCGGGGCCGGGCACGCCGGAACGTCCACATCACCGCGACCATCAGCAGGTAGCCCAGCAACCCGCCCACCACGGGCGCCACGACGATGAACGCGCTGATCTTCAGCACGCCGCCCATGTGCAGCGTCGAGAACCCGGCCGCCTGGGCCACCGCGGTGCCGATCAGCCCCCCGACCAGCGCATGCGACAC
This sequence comes from Myxococcota bacterium, assembly GCA_029975745.1. Taxonomy (GTDB): domain Bacteria; phylum Myxococcota_A; class UBA9042; order DTJE01; family DTJE01; genus DUVQ01. Next base: position 8,629 of record JARKOL010000061.1, read on the forward strand.
GCTGATCGGCAAGCCGTAGTGGGTGCAGATCCAGGTCCACGAAACCGCGGCCAGCAGGGTGGTCAGCACGAACGTGGCGTTGACGGCCTCGGCATCGACGATGCCCTTGCCGATCATGCCGGCCACCTTGAACCCGAAGAACAGGCCCATGCCCACGGCCGCGAAGTTGAAGAAGGCGGCCCAGAGCACGGCCAGCCGGGGACTGAGCACTCGCGTCGATACGACGGTCGCAATCGAGTTCGCCGCGTCGTTCATTCCGTTCAGAAAGTCGAACAGCAGCGCGATGATCGTCGTGACGATGACCAGGGTGAGCATGGACGGCCTCGCTCGCCTCGGCACGACCGCCGCGACGCGACGGCCGGGTGCCGACGCGTCAGGTGTTTTCCAGAACGATCCCCTCGAACAGGTCGGCCACGTCCTCGCCGCGATCGGTGGCCTCCTCGATCAACTGGAGGATCTCCTTCCACTTGATCAGTTCGAACGGGTCCTTCTCTTCGCGGAACAGGCGCGCCATCGCGCTGCGGCGAATGGCGTCCGCCTCGTCCTCGAAGCGATTGACCTCCTTGCACATGTCCTCGATCGCATCCGCGTTTTTCTTCAGGTTCGGAAGGGCCTGGGTCATCTTCAGCAGCACGCGGGCGCAATCCAGCACCACCACGGCCAGGGCGGGCGCCTCGGGGATGATCTCCTTCGGCCGGTACAGGTCGATCCGCGACGCCGAGGCATCAATCAGATCGACCACGTTGTCCAGTTCGCCCACCAGCGAGTGGATGTCGCTGCGATCCAGGGGGGTGATGAAACTGCGGTGCAGGTGGTCCAGCATCGAGTGAACCGCCTCGTCCGCCTCGTGTTCCAGGGCCTTGATTCGGCGGGCCAGGCGAGTGCAGTCGCCCCCCTGGAGGAGTTCGACCAGCCCCTCGGCCGCCTGGACGCCGGCGCGTGCCACGTCCTCGAACTTCTGGAAGAACAGCGTGTCCTGCGGAAGGATCGATTTCATGTTTGCCTCCGTGGCCTTGCGGCCCCGCATTCGCTTCCAACAACCCGACCTGCCGGCTGGGTGAACGTATTGTCGCCAATGAAAGCCATCCGACAACCCCGAATCACCGCCCTGCCTGTGACAATTTCGTGACAGCGCCACAGCCCCGCCCCCGCTTCGCATTCGTGCAATCCCGGCCGGGAACGTGTAGCATCCCCCGGTCTGAAGTTGGAGGCTCCCCATGAACCGAACCGCTCCCTGGATGGCCGCCTTGGCGGTCCTGGCCCTGGTCGCGTGCGGCGACGATTCGACGAACGCACCGGACAACGGCCTGCCCGACGTCCTGGCCGACACTGCTGCCGACCCCGGCGCCGAGATCCCCGAAGCGGACGTTTCCGACCCGGACGTGCCGGGCGAGGAGGACGTGACCCAGGATGTCGAGCCTGGGGACGTTTCCGCGGACGCCGAGCCCGGGGACACGGCGGGCGACGTGGAATCCGACGTGCCCCTGCCGCCCGTTCCGGAGCTGCCGACCCAGGTGCCGCTGACCGCCCCGGCGGACCCGCTGGCGGATACCGAACTCGAAAGCTGCGCCGTGTACCAGGAGCATCGCTGCGCCGACGACGGCACGGAACGGGTCTGCGCGGTCTACGACACGACCACCCAGGCGTTCGTGGACGACCCGGATCCCCTGCTTCACCGGGCGCTGCTGTTCGATCGCTGGCGCGACCTGTACAACTCGCCGGTCGGCCAGGCCATCGACCGCGACTTCAACAACCCGACGCCTCCCGGCACGCCCGAGGAAGTGTGGGCCGACATCGCCAACCTGAAGGGTTACCTGGGCGCCGGCGACGGCGGCATCTGGTCGGGCTGGTCCACCGTGGCCGCCGTGCTGCGCTATGCCCAGACCGGCACCGAGGCCGACTACCAGCGCATGGAACAGTACGTCCACGACCTGCTGTCGATGTACGAAGTCACCGGCATCCCCGGGTACCTGTCGCGCTACCACTTCCTGCTGATGCCCGCGGGCGCGCCGGTCCACCCGGAGATCGTCATCCGGCACGAAGGCAGCATCAACCTGAACAACCACCACTTCCGCGACGTGGCCGAGTCCGCGTTGCAGTACCTGCCCGACGAGTACTCGAACGGCTACACGGACGACGAGGGAACGGTTTGGGAAGGTCGCCCGATGTGGCAGGGACGCCCGTCGATCGACCAGAGCACCGGCCCCATGACCTCGCTGCCGATGGCGTTCGCGCTGCTGCGGGACCAGGAACTGAAGGACCGCATCGCGCACCACCTGACCTGCTATGCCAAGCGACTGCAGCGCATCGAGCTGATCAACCTGCAGTCGAACCCCGACCTGCTGGCGGCCCTGATGTCGTATTTCGCGGCGGGCGAACTGCTGCTGGACGACGACGACATGGACCTGACCCAGTTGGACCGCGTGGTCGGCTACGTCAACCGCCAGGTCAATCCGGCCAACGAGGCCACCTTTGACAAGTCCTGCCCCGACACGATGCAGGTCGAGCCGTGGCGCGTGATTGACGCGACGTCCGACACGTTCCTGCTGGACCTGCTGGGGCTGGTCCAGGACATGGACACCGAGGACGGCCGCGAGGAGCAGATCGACCACTTCTACTGGCCCAGCCTGCGCGGCGCCGACGCCATGCACCTGATGCACCTGATGACGATGAACTACTACATGACCGGCGACGAGCAGTACCGCGAGTTCCTGTACCGCGAGCTGGTCGATGGCATCGCGGCGGACCAGGTGATGCTGACGGCGGGCGCCTTCTCGCTGCCGAAGTTCTGCAAGAAGTACTACGGCGACCAGATCACCTACGGACCGTGGTGGGCGTTCCTGCACCTGCTGGGCGACAGCCCGCTGCGCGATCAGGTTCGCAAGGGCTTCCTCTCCGAGATGTGGGACAAGTTCATCCGCGGCCATGCGAACGTCGACTTCGGCATCATGTACGCGGGTGCCCTGCCGCCCGAGGTGGGCGTCGAGCGGGACGCGGTGCTGGCCGACGCGCTGGAACTGCTGCCCCGGATGGGCGGCAACGGATGGGTGGACGACCAGGTGGTTCGGGACGACCCCCGGCGCTCCTACACCCTCGCGCCGGAATTCGTGCTGGCGAACGCGCCCGAGGGCACCGAGGCGGTCTGCCCGACCCAGGCGGAATTCGACGTCTGCACGGCGGAAGTGAACTTCATGGGCGTCAAGCTGCCCGGCCTGGGCGTCGGCTCCCGTGCCTGCACCGGCAGCCCCTGGGAGTGCGAGCTGCCCGACGGCAAGTGTACGTCGAAGATGACGAACCTGCCGCTGCCGCCGGACCTGCGGCCCTACACCGACTTCCTGTGGCAGCGCAATCCGTTCGCGATCGGCGCGACGCCGTCGTTCGAGGGCAACCGGCAGTATGCGGGTTCGGACTACTCGGAACCGTACTGGAACGCCCGCCGCTACGGATTCATCACGGAAGGCGCGGGCCAGGTCCTGGCCTGGCGCGACGTCGGAACCTGCTCCCGCCCGCGTTGATCCGACCCTACCCGGCCGCCGCCTTCTGTTCCAGTTCCGCCCAGCGCGCGAACAGTCGATCCACCTCGGCGCGAGCCCCCTCGACCGCCGAGGCGCAGGTCGCCAGACGCACCGCGTCCGAGGCGATCGCCGGGTCGTTCAGTTCGGCCTCGCACCGGGCCAGGGATTCCTCGGCGGCGGCGATGCGCGCCTCGATGGTCTCGAAATCCCGCTGCTCCTGCCAGGTCAGACGCCGGGGCCTTGGCGTGGCGGCCGCGGTCGAATCGCCGGTTCCCGCCTTGTCACGGGCGGCCGGCGGCGACGCCTCCCGCTCCCGGGGCCGGGCGCGCCCCACCTCGCGTTCCCACTGGCCATAGTCGCCATAGAAGGCCGCGCCGCCCTGCCCGTCCAGGCCCAGCACCGTCGTCGCCACCCGGTCCAACAGGTAGCGATCGTGCGTCACCAGGACGATGGCCCCCGGAAAGTCCAGCAGGCTGTCCTCGAGCACCTCCAGGGTCGGCAGATCCAGGTCGTTCGTCGGCTCGTCCAGCAGCAGCACGTCCGCCGGCTGGACCACCAGACGGGCGATCAGCACGCGCGCCTGCTCGCCCCCCGACAGGTCCCCCACCGGCGTCGTCAACTGGTCCTGGCGGAACAGGAAGCGCCGAGCCCAGCCCGCCACGTGGACCTGCGACCCGCGATACGTCACCGCGTCGCCGTCGGGCACCAGCGCCTGCCGCAGGGTCTGGCGCGGGTCCAGTTGGTCCCGTCGCTGGTCGAAGTACACCACCCGCAACCCGGTCGCCGCCTCGACGCTCCCCGCATCCGCTTCCAGGTCGCCCGCCAGCACTCGCAGCAGCGTCGTCTTGCCGCTGCCGTTGGCGCCGACCAGGCCCACGCGCGCCCCCGGGGACAGCACGAATCCCAGGCCCCCGAACAGGCTGCGCCCGCCCAGCGACTTGCCCAGGTCGCGCACCGTCACCAGGCGCTTCGTGCGCCGCTCGGTCGCCCCGAAATCGAACCGGACCGTGGCGGTCGCGTTGCGGGCGGTCACGTCCTCCAGCTCGCCCATCAGCGCCGCCGCCGCGTCGATGCGATACTGCGCCTTGGTGGCCCGCGCCTTCGGGCCGCGACGCAGCCACTCGACCTCGCGCCGCACCTTGTTTTCCAGGGTTTCCTGCGCACGGGCCTGGCCCGCCAGGAATGTGGCGCGGGCCTCCAGGAAGTCGCTGTAGGGACCGTCCGCCGCCAGCGTGCCCTCCGGATACGCCCGATTCAGTTCGACCATGCGGGTCGCGACGTTCTGCAGGAACCAGCGATCGTGACTGACCACCAGGGTTGCGAAGCGCGCCCGCCGCAGCAGGTCCTCCAGCCACAGCAGCCCCGGCAGGTCCAGGTGGTTCGTGGGCTCGTCCAGAAGCAGGACGTCGGGATCGCGAACCAGTTCGCACGCGATGGCCAGCCGCTTGACCCAGCCGCCGGACAGGGTGGATGCCTGCTGATCGCGCCGCTCGAACCCGGTCCGCCCCAGCGTCTCGGCCACGCGGGCCTCGACCTCGCCGGGCATCCCGTGGCCCGCCTCTCGCCCGGCCGCGTGCCGCAGCAGCGACTCGACGGTCGCGCCCTCCGGAAAGGCCGCATCCTGGGCCACGTACCCCACGCGAACGTCCCGCCGGAACGCGAGGACCCCCGCGTCCGACGATTCCAGCCCCGCCAGAATCCGCAGCAGGGTCGTCTTGCCGGAGCCGTTGGGCCCGATCACGCCCAGGCGATCCCCGGGAAACAGGTTCAGCGACACCCGGTCGAACAGGGCCTGGGCCCCGAAGGATTTCGCCAGGTCGCGAACGCCCAGCAGCGGTCCGGTCTGGATCTCGGGCACCTGGGACTCTCCTCGCGGCCGTCTGCCGCGTCCACGCCGACCGGGGCGAAGGGTAGCGCCTGGACCGTCCGGATGCAAAGGGAAACGGCTGAACGCGGCCCCATCGACGCCGGATTCACGACAGGCCTCCCCCCCCAGGGACCTGCCGCCGCCACCGAAGGTCCCGAGGCCATGGGCCGAGGGTTTTCATTTGGCATCGATCATGGTAGGGTGCGAGACATGAGTTTGGAAACCAATGATTCCATTGAAATAAATGCCCCTTCTTCCACCGGACCGGGGGCATCCCCCGTTCCGTCGTGCGACCCCTCGCGCCTGGTGCCGGACATCGATCCCGTCCCCGTGAAGGAACGCGCGCCGCTGGGTGTCGTGGAACTGGCACTGGACGAAGGCCAGACGGTGCGTGCCATCGGCCTGGTCTATGGCATCGAGCACGAGATTTCCGGCGACGGCTTCCGGGCCACCGTGTTCCTGGACCAGTACAACCAGCGACTGCGTGTCTACAACTACGAGGCGACCGATTACGAGGCGTTGATCCTGAAGCTGCGTTGGCTGGCCGAAGCGAACGGTTTCGACAAGATCATCTGCATGGCGTTTCCCCGGGACTGGGAGCGCTTCCTGCGCCACGGCTACGTGCTGGAGGCGATCCTGAAGTACTACCACGGCGGCGAGGACGCCCTGGTCATGTCGAAGTTCCGCTCGCAGGAACGGCTGACTTCCCCCAACCTGATGCAGGAAATCCTGCTGATCGAGGACATCCTGTCCCGCGAGCCCATGCCCGGTCCGCGGCACCCCGCGCCCGAGCACCATGTGCGCCTGGCGCAACCGGACGACATCGGTCCGCTGATCGACCTGTTTCGGTCCATCTTCAGAACCTACCCGACCCCATTGATCCACCGCTCCTACCTGGAAAACGTGTTCCAGACCGAAAGCCTGTTCGCCGTCTGCGAACACGACGGCGCCATCGTGGCCGCCGCAAGCGCCGAGATGCACCCGCGAGTCCGCGCGGCCGAATTGACGGATTGCGCCACGCGCGCGGACGCACGGGGGCGAGGCCTGATGAGCGCGCTGCTGCAGCGGCTGGAGTCCGAGCTGAAGCGGCGCGACTTCATCTGCGCCTACACGATGGCACGGGCCCGCAGTTTCGGAATGAACGCCGTGTTTCACCAGCTGGGCTACGAGTTCAATGGCCGCCTGGTCAACAACTGCGACATCTTCGGCGCCTACGAGGACATGAACATCTGGGTCAGGGACTTGCGGCGCCTCGGGACCGCATCGCCCCCTCAGGTTCCCTGATGCGCCCTGGCGGCCCCTGACACGGCCCCCGACACGGCCCCCGACACGGCCACTACCCCCCGGACGCCTGCTGTTCTATCCTTCGCGATGCACCGTCCGGAGGCCCATGATGCGCATTGCCCCGCGATCGTCCCTGATATCCACCGCGGCGCTGGTCCTTGCGGCCACCCTGGCCACTGCCTGCGGCCAGAGCGAACGGGCCGACGACGTTCGGGACGACATCCTGACCGACACGCCCCACGCGATCGATCCGGGCACCGACGCCACCCAGGACGACGCGACGCCCAGGGACGCCGACGGCGATGCCCAGACCCCCGTGGCCTGGCCCCCCGGCGTCGGGCCGATCCCCGCCGACGACCCACCGGTGCCCCTGGCGGGGGGACTGCCCGCCCAGACCGCGTTCGACTTCACGAACCGTGACGTTGTGGACCTGTCCGGCCCCTGGCAATTCCGATTCGACCACCACGAATCCGGCGTCGCGGAAGGCTGGTACCGCAAGGAGGCCGCAAGAACCGGCTGGCCGACCATTCCGGTTCCGGCCGCCTGGGACCTGGTCCTGGAGGACGGCTTCGACCACCAGGGAGTCGGCTGGTACGCCCGGAAGTTCACCTGGGACGGCGACGCTCCCTTCGTCCGGCTGCGATTCGACGGCGTGTTCCGCGATGCCAGCGTCTGGCTGAACGGCGTGGAACTGGGCGGCGACGACCTGCCGTACCTGCCCTTCTCGTTCGACGTGACGGATGCCCTGGTTCGTGGTGCAGGAAACCTGCTGGTGGTCCGCATCGACAACCGCCTGACGCGCCGCACCCTGCCCTGCGACACGACCGTGAACGCCGGACGCCACGGGTGGTTCCCCTACGGCGGGATCACGCGCCCGGTCGTCCTGGAGCAGGCGGGCGCCACCTCGGTGGACCGCATCCACGTTCGGGCCTTTCCGGACGGGGACCCGCCGAGGGGCCGAATCGATGCCCGGGTGTTCCTGCACCGACGCCCCGGGGCCACCGCCCCGGTCCAGGTGCATGCCGCCGTCACGCGCGCCGGCTCGACGGTGCTGGCATGGCCGCCCTTCGAGGTGCCGCCCGATGTCCAGGGCCTGCGCCTGGAAGGCATCACGCCGGATGCGACCGCGGACGCACCTGGCGTGACGCCCTGGTCCCCCGAAACCCCCGACGCCGTCTATCGCCTGGAGGTCCAGCTCCAGGAGGTCCGCGATCCCCAATCCCTGGCCCCCGAACGCCCACCGGAAACGGTCGCGGTCGATTTCGCGTTCAAGCGATTCCAGGCCGAGAACGAACGGTTTCTGTTGAACGGTCGCGACCGCTGGCTGCGGGGCATCAACCGCCACGAAGACCACCCCGTTCTGGGCCCGGTGTTCGATGCCGATGCGACTGCCGCGGACGCCGCGGCGATGCGCGATCTGGGGATCGACTTCTGCCGGGTCGCCCACTATCCCAACGATGTGCGGACCCTGCGGGTGCTCGAGCAGGCGGGCATCCTGCTGGCCCAGGAAATCCCCGTCTATCAACTGGACAACGAACAACTGGCCGACCCGGTGCTGCTGGATCTGGCCGATCGGGCGCTGCGGCGCATGATCGTTCGCGACGTCAACCGTCCCGGCCTGGCCATGTGGTCGATCGCCAACGAGGTCTGGTCCTTCACGGACGAGGCCGTGCCGTTCTTTTCGACGCTGGCGGCCTCGGCCCGCGCGCTGGATCCGGACCGTCCGGTGATGGCGGCCCTGCTGACGGTGCCCGCGATCTCGTTCTCGGAGGCCGACCAGGCGCCTGCCCTTCTGGACGTGATCGGAATCAACGAGTACCTGGGCTGGTACCTGGGCTCCACGGACGAACTGGGTGCCTATCTGGATCTTGCCCGACAGCGCTATCCCGGGCGCACCCTGTTCCTGAGCGAGTTCGGCGCCGACGCCCTGCGGGCACGGCATCAATGGCACGCCCCCGGCGAGGAGGCGCACGACGACCACTCCTACTCCGAGGAATACCAGGCCTGGTTCCTTCGGCAGCATCTGCGGCAGGCCGCCTCCCGGGACTTCGTTCGGGGAACGATGCCCTGGGTGCTGGCCGATTTCCGAATGCAATGGACCCCGACGACCGGCCGCCCCCACCCGGCACCCGGATTCAACCTGAAGGGGGTGCTGGACGCTTCCCGCAGGCCGAAGCTGTCCGCCGAGGTCCTTCGAGCGTCCTACGCATGCGGCCTGGACGGACTGCTCCCCGCCTGCGAGGGCGAATCGGGCCTGGCCGTGCCCCCCGAACCGGCCTGCGGCGACGGCAGCACCCAGCCCGGCGAGGCCTGCGACGGCGGCACGCGCCCGTGCGTCGCGCTGGGGGCATCCTGGGACGGCGGAATCGCCACGTGCCGGAACGACTGCATGGGCTGGAACACCGCCGACTGCCTGCGCGCGGGCCAGGCGAATGACGCATGGGAGATGGTCAAGCCCGGCCTGCGCGACCCCGACCGCTGGGCCGACGCCCGCTGCAACGACGGAACGCCCTACGGATTCCGGGTGCGCGTGTCGCCCACCGGCTCGCGTGACTGGGTGATCAGCCTGCGCGGCGGCGGATTCTGCGACGACTACGCGGTCCCCTGCATCCGCCACGACTACCTGATGTCCACGCCGCCCCAGGCGGACCGAGCGATCTGGGTGCCGGACGACGAGAACGGCGGCGTGTTCGACGCCGACCCGGCGAACAACCCCGTCTGGCACGACGCGAACTGGGCCTTCGCGCCCTACTGCAGCAGCGACTTC
>JARKOL010000086.1 GCA_029975745.1 Myxococcota bacterium
GCTGGTGGCGGGCTTCCTGCTGGGACGCCCGGGGCACGAGGGCCTGATCCCCTCGGCGTGGATCGCGTCGCTGGTGGGTGGCAACTCGCTGGGGGCCAACCTGTTCGCGGCGTTCAGCGGGGCATTGATGTACTTCGCGACGCTGACCGAGGTGCCCATCCTGCAGGGCCTGACCGGGGCCGGCATGGGCAAGGGGCCGGCGCTGGCGCTGCTGCTGGCGGGGCCGGCGCTTTCGCTGCCGTCGATGCTGGTGATCCGCGGCGTGCTGGGGACCCGGAAGACGTTGACGTACGTGGTGCTGGTGGCGCTCCTGTCGGCCGTGGCCGGGTGGCTGTACGGGGTGTTGATGTAGGCGGTCGCTAGGAAAGCACCCGGAACACGTACACCAGCGTCAGGTAGATGCCCGCGCCGATGAACACGACGCCGGTGACGCGGCGCGCCCACTTCTCGAATGCCGTCATGCGATTGAAGGCGGTGGCCAGGGAGCGGGCGCCCAGCATCACCACGACGGCCACGATCAGGACCGGCAGGCCCGTTCCCACGCCGTACACCGATGGCAGCAACAGCCCCGATTCGTGCGCGACGGCCAGCGGGATCAGGCTGCCAAAGAACAGGGCGGCCGAGATCGGGCAGAACGACAACGCGAACAGGATGCCCAGCAGCAGCGCGCCCACCAGGCCTCGATTGCCCAGCCGATCCTTGAACCGCGCCGCCAGTCCGCCGCCGCTTCCTGCCGGCAGCGCGATCAGGCCCAGCAGGAACATGCCGACCAGGATCAGCAGCGGTCCCAGCGCCTTGTTCAGGTACTTCTGCAGCAGCATCGACAGCACCGGGGCGTTCAGCAGGCTTTCGACCAGCAGCACGCCCAGGATGCCGTAGGTCAGCGCCCGTCCCGCGGTGTACACCAGCCCGCCCAGCAGGACGTGCCAGGGGCTGTCCAGGCGACGGCCCACGTACGAGATGGCCGCGATGTTCGTCGCCAGGGGGCAGGGGCTGATCGAGGTCAGGACGCCCAGCCAGAACGCGGTGGCGGAGGCCAGCAGCACCTCGATCATCGGCCTTCCTCCAGCCAGGCGCGGGTCTCGTCCTGGACGTAGGCGGCGAACGCGTCCTTGTTGGCGAACAACTGCCAGACCTTGGGGAGGTTCTTGAACCGTGCCGGCCTGCCTCCCCGGTACTCCGCCAGGACCAGGCTGCTGCCGGTGACGTTGAAGTCGGTGGCGTAGTGCTGGTTGCCGGGGGCGTCCAGATCGACCTCGCGGAATTCCAGCCGTCCCTCGAGCAGTGCCTCGGGGAAGCCGGTATCGATGGAATCCCTGGAGTTTTCCTGGATTGCGCGGCAGGTGTTGCAGCGCTTGGTGCCGTGGAAATAGAAGACGACCAGGCGGTCGGGGACGGCCTCGTGGCCGGTCTGGGTGCCGGCCTGGACCTGTGGCGGGGCCCCCGGTGTCGCCGGATCGGCGGCCTCGGTCGTCGCGGATGCGGTGGCGGTATCCGGGGACGTGTTCCCGCTTTCCTGCCACGCCAGGTAGGCCACGCTGGCCACCACGAACGCCAGCAGGACGGTGGTCACGAGGGTCTTTGGATTCACAGGCTCACCTCCTTCGTACGTGCCTCGGCCTCGACGTCCAGGAACACGCGCCCCAGCCGGGCCACCAGTTCGTCGCGGACCGTGCGGAAGGCCGCCAGGCGCGCTTCGTCATCGCCCGTCGCGCCGGCCGGGTCCGGCAGTCCCCAGTGAATGCGATGCGTGCGGCCCAACCAGGCGGGGCAGACCTCCTCGGCGCAAAGCGTGATCACGGCCTCGACCTGGTCCGCGGGGATCTCGGGGATGCCCTTCGAGCGGTGTCCCGAGATGTCGATGCCGATCTCGCCCAGTGCCCGGACCGCCAGCGGGTTCAGTCGGCCCGGGTCCGAGCCCGCCGAGAACACCGCGACGTCCCCGGGCGCCATGGACCGGGCGATGCCCTCGGCCATCTGGCTGCGGGCGGAATTCGCCACGCACAGGAACAGGATGCCCCTCGGCGCCAGAGCCCGCAGGTGGTCCGCCTCGTCCATCCAGGGGGCGTGCCGTCCGTTCATGGCCACCTCATCGGGGTTTTCGGGCGGGCAATCATCTCGTCGGTCATGTCCACGCCGATGACGCGGCCCGAGGGGCCGACCTTGCGGGCCGCGATCAGCAGGTCGATGCCCGCCCCGCTGCCCAGATCCAGAACGACCTCGCCGGGTTCGACCTGCGAGAACGCCAGGGGGTTTCCGCAGCCGAAGCTGTTCGCGACCGCGTCCGCCGGCAGGCCGGCCGCCAGGGCGTCGTAGCCGGGGAAGTGCGCCGCGAATCCGCCGGTTCCCGTCGGGTCCCCGCCACCGGTGCATCCGCAACCGGAACCCGAGCAGCAGCCCGTGCCGCTGCGCACCGCCTTGCCGTAGAACGCCGAAACGCCTTTGCGAATCCTGTCGTTGCCGTTCGTCATGCCGTGCCTCCCAGTCCGGCCGCGCCCGCCGGTTCCGCGTGGAACCACCGGCGCCGGATCCACAGCGCCACATGCACCAGTCCGATCAGGACCGGAACCTCGACCAGCGGCCCGATGACCGCCGCGAAGGCCGCTCCGTGGTGGATTCCAAAGGTCGCCACGGCCACCGCGATGGCCAGTTCGAAGTTGTTCGAAGCCGCCGTGAACGACAAGGTCGCCGACTGCGGGTAGTTCGCGCCGACCCGCTTCGACATCCAGAACGACACCAGGAACATCAGCACGAAGTAGATCAGCAGCGGGATCGCGATGCGGACGACGTCCAGCGGCAGTTGCACGATCGCCTCGCCCTTCATGCTGAACATCACCACGATGGTGAACAGCAATGCGACAAGGGTGATCGGACTGATCCTCGGGAAGAAGCGCTCGTGGTACCAGGTCTTGCCCTTGATGCGCACCAGCACGAATCGCGTCAGGAAGCCCGCGATGAACGGCACGCCCAGATAGATGAACACGCTTTCGGCGATCTGCGCGATGGTGATGGCGACCTCGGTGCCCCGCAGCCCGAACCAGCCGGGCACCACCGTCACGAACACCCAGGCGTAGATCGAGTAGAACAGCACCTGGAAGATCGAATTGAACGCGACCAGACCGGCGCAGTACTCGGTGTCCCCGTGTGCCAGGTCGTTCCAGACAATGACCATCGCGATGCAGCGGGCCAGGCCGATCAGGATCAGGCCCACCATGTAGTCGGGGTGATCGTGCAGGAACAGCACGGCCAACAGAAACATCAGGATCGGCCCGACGACCCAGTTCTGGACCAGCGACAGCAGCAGCACCCGCCAGTTGCGGAACACGGGGCCCATTTCCTCGTAGCGCACCTTCGCCAGCGGCGGGTACATCATCAGGATCAGGCCGATGGCGATGGGAATGGATGTGGTGCCGACGCTCAGGCGCTCCAGCATCGGCACGACGTCGGGGATCGCGTAGAACGACCCCACCCCGACGGCCATCGCCAGGAAGATCCACAGGGTCAGGTAGCGGTCCAGGAACGACAACTGCCTGACAAGACCGGGGGGTCTGGGGCTGGCCATTGCATCCTCCTCAGTGCGCGCTGATCGCAGGTGCCACGTTCTTTCGGCACGCAGGGGGCTTGCCCTTGCAGGCGAGCCAGGTGTCCAGGCGAGCCTCGACGGCGCGCAAGTCCTGCGATGCCAGTACGGGCCGCAGCGCGGTCAGCAGGACATGGACCTCGGGAGGCGGGGCGTCCGGAAGCCGGTAGAACACCCACACGGCGTCTCGGCGATCCGCGGCCAGGCCCGTGTTCGCCAGGTAGCGCAGGTGGCGCGAGGCCTTGGATTGGGTGATTCCCAGGGCCTCGACGAAGTCGCAAACGCACAGTTCCCCGCGTCGCGCCATCAGGGCCAGCATCCGCACCCTCGTTTCGTCGGAAAGCGCCTTGAACATGTCCGAAAGCATTCGCATCGCGGTCTCCTGGCAGGAGTCCCAAGGGATGGCGGACTTGTTTATAACCGTCTGGACGGTTATCTGCAACCGGTGTTGGTGGTCCGGAGCTCCCCGATACCTGCAACGGGTGCTGGTGATTGGGGGTGCCCCGATACCGGCAACGGGTGCTGGTGATTCGGTGTCGCCCGACGTGCCTGGGGTCCTTCGTTGCGCGCCCACAGCCCGTCCCGGCGCGTCAGTTGCCGTAGTACGAGCGGTTGATGATCTCGCGCTTCAGTTCGTCGGACAGGTCGTCGAAGTAGGCGCAGTAGCCGGCGATGCGCACCACCAGATCCTTGTGCTTGCCGGGATTGTTGTAGGCGTCCAGCAGCACCTCGCGACTGACCAGGTTGGGCTGGAACTGCATGCCGCCCTGGTCGAAGAAGCCCCGGATCAGCCCTGCCAGGTTGCGGGGGCCGTCCGCATCCGGGAACAGTCCGGTGTCGATCGTCGGCGTCAGCGTCGTGCCGTTCGGCGCGAAGCGCTGGAAGTCGATGCCGGCCACGGCGTTCAACGACGAGGTCAGATCGACCATGCGCATCCCGAAGTGCGGACACAGGCTGTTGGCCAGAGGCTCGCCGCGTCGCCGTCCCGAGGGCAGTGACGGCGTCTTCATCCCGTAGATCCGGTTGACGTTCAGGCCATAGTAGCCGGCCACGTACTTGCCGTTCCGGTTCCCGTGGGGGGTGTCGCGCAATGCCTGGACATACAGTGCCAGCACCCGGTGCATCCAGTGGGTGGCCTGGTCGCAGGCATCGTCCCCGAACTTCGGCACGGCCAACAGATCCTGGTGCAACTGCCGGTGGCGTTCCCCCTGGAAGTCGTCGTCCATCGCGTCCAGCACCTGCGCCACCGTGTAGCGCCCCTGCCGGAAGACCAGCGCGTCGATCGCCGCCAGCGAGTTCGCCACGTCGGTCACGCCCACCGCCTGGATGCCGCTGGAGTTGTAGCGGGTGCCGCCCTCGTAGGCGTCGCGCCCGGACGCCATGCAGCCCGGGTACAGCGAGGATGCCAGCGGCGTCGTCAGGTTCCGCGCCAGGGCGACCTCGATGCGCTGCTGGTCGGCCAGCACGTCCCGGACGACCGCGCCCAGGCGTTCCCCGAAACGCGCCATCAACTGGTCCATCGACGTCGCCGGGTCCCGGCGCAGCCCCGGGATGCGCTGCCGGGCCTGCTGCCATGCGCGCTCCAGTCCCCGTCGGACCGGACCGTCATCCCCCAGCCGGCGCAGCCCCTTGCGGATGGTGTGGTCCAGTCGCTGGTCCAGCGTGCCCAGGTCCCCCAGGTGCCACAGGCGGCGGGTGTCACCCTCCAGCGCTTGCAGGAACGGCAGGACCACGTTGATGTTGGCGCTGTCGGTGTTCGCGAAGTGGTCGTCGGACGCCACCGGCTCGACGCACCCGACGATCGAGTAGTTGCGCGCGTCCTCGATCGCGTTGTCGTACTCGTGGCGCAGGGCGGGGATGTACTGGTCATCGTTGTACAGGGCGGGCATCGGCGAGCCGTTCAGATAGACCTGGGCAATCCGCTCGACGTACTCGGGCGGGCTGTTTCGGTGGATGCGCGCGGCCATGTTCACGCCGATGGGGCGCAGTTCGCATGCGTCCAGGATCATGTACGTGACGTCGTTGGTGGCATCGCGTCCATCTCGGTCCACGCCGCCCACGGTGACGGTCTCGACCGGCGACAGGCTTTCGAACAGCTTGCCCAACTGGAACAACTGGTCGCCGTCGTTCACGAAGATGATCTCGTCCATCTTCAGGATGAAGCACGCCACCAGTTCGCGGGCGGACTCGGCGTCGATGCGACCGGCCGCCAGGTCGGCCTGGTAGAACGGGTTCAGGACCTGATCCAGCCGTCCCAGCGAGATCGCGTTCTCGAACGACTCGGTACACAGGGCGATCTGCAGGAACAGGATCGACTGGATCGCCTCGTGGAACGTCCGGGCGGGCTCGCGGGGGACGTGCTCGCACACCTGGGCCATGTGTTCCAGTTCGGCGCGCCGCTGGGCATTCGCTTCGGTCGCGGCGGCCTGTCGCAACTGGGTGGCATAGCGTGCCGCGAAGTCCTCGACGGCGGACAGCGCCAGCAGCACGCCTTCGTAGAACGGGTTGTCGGGCTGGAGGGCCTGCTGCCGCCGGGCTTCCGCCGCGATGCCCGAGGTGCCCAGCCGGACCCAGCGCTCGCAGTGGACGATGAAGTGGGCGATGCCCGCCATGTTGTTGTTGAAGCCGGGGCGCTTTTCGACGACGCGCATCATGAACGCGGCCAGGTCCCGGATTCGTGGAAACGCCTTCGTGTGCAGGCCCCGGGGCAGCCAGTAGGGCGCGACGCGCGAGTAGAAGCGCGCCTTTTCCGCCGGCGAGCACTGGAAGGGCACGGGGGTCTGGCGGTCGATGTTCCACAAATTCAGGGCGGCCAGCGAGCCGAAGTACTCGACCCACACGCTTCCCGCCACGCGCTTGGATGTGAAGTTGCCGACCAGCAGCTCGTCGGGAAACACCTGGATCTTCTTGCGACGAAGCAGGTGCTGCAGCAGCCGGGCTCGCCGGACCGGCAGGGGGGCGTGGGGCAAGGTCGCGCGGCAGAACTCGGTCTTCAGTTCGGCCGATTCGATGCACACCGCGTAGCCCGCGTCCCGGATGGCCTGCTGGATGCGGCGCACCCGGGGCGTGAAGATCTGGTCCCGGGTGGGGGCGTTGTTCGTGGTGGCGTGCGCCCGGATGCCAAGATCCATGAACGCCCGTGTCGCGGCCTGGAGGGCCTCCAGGCTTTGCCGGGCCTCGATGCCCAGCACCGGGGCGTCCACGTTCAGCGCCCGTGCCTTGGCATGGTGCAGTTCGTAGTAGCGCATCAGTTCGATCGCGTCGTGCCCGATGGACTTCAGCAGGTCGGCGGTCGCCTGGATGTTGGCCGGACCGTCGTTGCAGCCGGGGACGACGCACATCCGCACGCGGACGTTGGCGCCCGTCTGGACCAGGCGCCGCAGGTTCGTGGCGATCCGTCGGCCGTCCCGTCCGGTCAGGCGGCGGTGCAGGGCGGCGTCGCCGACGACCTTCAGATCGAACAGGAACAGGTCCACGTGCGGGCGGACCGCCTCGAACACGCGCCAGGGCACGTCGCCGGCCGTCTCGACCGCCACGTGCAGGCCGTTCTGACGGGCGGCCCGCAGCAGGGCGTCCAGCGCCTCGGGGTTCTGGGCCAGCGGCTCGCCGCCGGACAGGGTGATGCCGCCGTGCGTCTTGTCGTAGTAGGCGCGGTCCCGCGCGACGACGTCCAGCACCTGGCCCACGGTCATCGTTCGGTCCAGGTCGTCCTGCGGCACGAAGGCCTGGGCCTCGGGGTTGTGGCACCAGCGACACTTCAGCGGACAGCCCCGCAGAAAGACGGTGGTACGGATGCCGGGTCCGTCGTGGACGCTGGTTCGCTGCACGTTCAGGACCGGGATCCGAACCGGGTGTTCGTGAGCGACCGGGGTGGCGACGAACCGGGTCATTGGATGCTCCAACCAGCGGACACCTTTATGCTAAACGAAACGGACGGACCAGTCAATCCGAAAATCGCGCATTGCGTCAATGGTCCTTCGATTCGATCCTGGCGTCGGGGTGTGAATGCGGTGGTAGGGTGGGGCTAGAGCTTAAGAAACTCCAGAAGTTTCCAGACAACGAACACCGGCCAGACCAGCGCCTTCAGAAACCCCAGCACGCCGGCCCAGAACCCGTCCGCGTTGCCAATGAAATGGATTGCCGCGCCGATGACGCCCAGGCACCACACGAAGCCGCTCTGCGCCCCGCCCGAACGTTTGGAACCGGTATCGCAAGCCATGGTATCGACCTCCTTGACCGCGGAGTCAAGTTACTGCGGAACGGGGGGCGGCGCAAGCGGGCGTGCGCCGGAAGTTCGGGGCCAAGTCGCCGACTTGTCTGCGAAAGCAGAGTGGGTTTGACGCGGGGGGATCGGTGTGGTACCTGCTGTGTGGCGGTCGCCGGGGCTCCCCGGCGAGCCAGGAGGCAGGGATGACGGAGTTCTGGAACCCAAGTCTTTGAGGCGCGTCGCAGGGGGCAGGTCTGTCCCCGTCAACGATGGGCCCTGAACCGGATCGACCGCTCGCGTAGGCGCATCGCCGGGTTGCGGGCGGGACGATCCGCTCGCAACCGAGGGAGGTGCGCGATGTCCGACGACTACCGTTCAATGTGGCAGGAACTGGGACTGGATCTGGACGCCCACGATGCCTTGCTGGGTGTCCTGGGACCGCTTTACGAGCAGACGTTCACCCGGCAGCCGAATCGTCCCGGGGGCATGAAGTACTTCGATTTCGTGATGAGCGAGGTCCACGGGCTGCGCATCAAGGAATTGATGGATGCCAGGCAGTCAGGCCGCAAGGTCGTCGGGGCGTTCTGCACGTTCGTCCCCGAGGAGATTGTCCTGGCGCTGGACGGCATCCTGGTCGGGCTGTGCGCGGGGGCCGAGTTCGCGACCGAGGAGGCCGAGAAGTACCTGCCCCGGAACACCTGCGCCCTGATCAAGGGGGCCTTCGGGTTCGCGTTGGCCCGGGTGTGTCCGTACCTGTGCGCCAGCGACGTCGTCGTGGGCGAGAACACGTGTGACGGCAAGAAGAAGGCCTACGAGATCTTCGGGGGCCTGGTGCCGAACCTGTACGTCATGGACCTGCCCCAGACGAAGCGTGCCGAGGGCCGTGCGCTGATGCGCGCCGAGTTCGCGCGGTTCGCGTCGTACATGGAGGAACTGACGGGGCGCCCGCTGACGGTCCAGGCGCTGAAGCGGGGGATCGCGACGGTCAACGCGAAGCGTTCGGCGATGCACCGGTTGGCGCGACTTCGTGCCGCCGATCCGTCCCCGATCTCGGGTCTGGACGGCCTGCTGATGAACCAGGTGTTCTTCTACGACGATCCCGTGCGGTTCACGGCGTCGGTGAACACGATCTGCGACGAACTGGAGGCGCGCATCGCCCGGGGCGAAGGCGTGGCCGCGAAGGGGACGCCGCGGGTCGTCATCTCGGGCTGCCCCATGGCCGTGCCGAACTGGAAACTGCCGGCCATCGTCGAGGCGGCGGGCGCCGTCATCGTGGGCGAGGAATCCTGCGTGGGGGATCGCGGCACCCAGGGGCTGACGGCCGACGACGGGAATTCCCTGGACGAACTCCTGGACGCGCTGGTGGACCGCTACATGGGGATCGATTGCGCGATCTTCTCGCCCAATCCGACCCGGGTGGCGCACGTGTCGCGGATGGCCTCGGAGCTTGGGGCGGATGGCGTGATCCACTACGGCCTGCAGTTCTGCGCGCCCTACCAGATCGAGGCGGGACCCGTCGAGCGACGGCTGGAGGATGAGGGGGTGCCGACGCTTCGCATCGATACGGACTACGGCCAGGAAGACGTGGGCCAGATCCGGACGCGCGTCGAGGCATTCGTCGAGCGGCTGCGGGGCTAGGCCGTGCGAAGCCTGGGCATCGACATTGGTTCCAGGGCGATCAAGGTCGTCCTGGTCGTGGATGGGCGCATCGCGATGCGGGCGGCCTCGGACACCGGGTCCGACCCGCTCGCGGTGTGTCGCCGCATGCTGGATGGCGTGGCGCACGACCTGCTGACGGCGACCGGCTACGGGCGTCACTTGTTCCGCGAGCACTGGCCCCGGGCGCAGGTCATCACCGAGATCAAGGCGGTGGCCCTGGGGGCTTGCCACCTGCTGCCGGGGTGCCGGACCCTGATCGACATCGGGGGCCAGGACACCAAGGCGATGTCGATCGACCCGGCCGGCAAGGTGCAGAAGTTCGTGATGAACGATCGCTGCGCCGCGGGGACGGGCCAGTTCCTCGAGATGATGGCCACGGCGCTGGCCTTCACCCGGGACGAGTTCGTCGCCGCCGCCGGTCGGGCGCCCAATGCCCAGCGGCTGTCCAGCATGTGCTCGGTGTTCGCCCAGTCGGAGGTCGTCTCGCTGATCAGTCGCGGGGCCTGCCGGGACCAGATGGCGCTGGGCGTTCACCAGGCCGTCGCCGCCCGGACCGCGGCGCTGGCCGGCGGCGTGCCGGTGGCGGACCCGGTGGTGTTCACGGGCGGTTGCGCGTTGAATCCGTGTCTGACCGCCTTGATCTCGGAGGCGTTGAAGCGCAACGTTCAGGTTCCCGAGTCGCCCCAGACGGTTGCCGCCCTGGGGTGTGCCCGGTACGGTGCGGACCAGACGAGGTAGCGGGATGGCGATCGACCTGTTCGAATCGGTCAGCGAGTGCGGTTGCGCGGCGAAGGTGCCGGCACAGGAACTGCGCGATCTGCTGCGCGGCGTCCAGGTGCCGGGGGGCCCGGATGTCCTGGTGGGACCCGACACCCTGGATGACGCGGGGGTCTATCGACTGACCGACGATCAGTGCCTGGTGCAGACCCTGGACTTCTTTCCGCCGGTGGCTCGCGATCCCCGGGACTATGGCCGGATCGCGGCGGCCAATGCCCTGAGCGACGTCTACGCGATGGGGGGCCGGCCCCTGACCGCGCTGGCAATCGTGTGCATTCCGTCCGCCCTGGTGCGCCAGGGGGTCCTGGGCGCGATCACCCGGGGGGCCATCCAGGCGCTGGAGGAGGCCGGCTGCGCCTTGCTGGGGGGGCATTCGGTGCTGGACCCCCAGCCGAAGTTCGGCCTGTCGGTGACCGGCCTGGTGGCGCGCGACCGGATGCTGACCAACGCGGGGGCCCGACCCGGGGACCGGTTGATCCTGACGAAGCCGCTGGGGACGGGTGTGACGATCATGGCGGTTCGAGCCGGCATGGCGTCGCCGGCGCAGGAGGTCGAGGCCAACCGGACGATGGCGACCCTGAACGCGCGGGCTGCGGGGCTGGCGGTGGCCTGCAAGGCGCGTGGTGCCACCGACGTGACGGGCTTCGGGCTGCTGGGACACGGCCTGCAGTTGGCCCGGGCCAGCGGCGTGTCCCTGGAGATCGGGGCGGCGGGCGTTCCCATGCTGGAAGGCGCGCTGGAGTTCGCGGATCAGGGATTGCTGTCCGCCGCCGCGTACACCAACCGGGACTACGTCGGGGATGCGGTGGTCTTCGATGACGACGTGCCGCTGGCCGTTCGCGACCTGCTGTTCGATCCCCAGACGTCGGGCGGCATGCTGGTGTGCTGCCCGCCGGATCAGGTCCAGTCCTTCCTGGAACGGGCCGGTGCGGAACTATCGACTCCCTTCGGCGTCGTCGGTCGCGTGGTGGCGGCGGACGGTCCCTCCCGGATCACGGTGCGTGGAGGGGCATTCGGCGTCGGGCCGGCGGGGGAGGGGGGCGGATGATCTACCTGGACCATGCCGCGACGTCGTGGCCCAAGCCGGCCGCCGTCGCCAAGGCGATGACGGCCTTCCTGCGGGATTGTGGCGCGAATCCGGGTCGTTCGGGGCATGCGCCGTCGATCCAGGCGGGGCGTGTGGTGTTCCAGGCGCGGGAGCGCGTGGCGACCCTGTTCGGGCTGGAGGACCCTCTGGCGGTGGCGTTTACGAAGAACGCGACCGAGGCGCTGAACCTGGCCATCCTGGGCTGCCTGGTGCCGGGGGACCACGTGGTGACCCACACCATGGCGCACAACGCGGTACTGCGGCCGCTGCGCGTCCTGGAGGATCGGGGCGTCGCGGTCACGCGGGTCGCCGGTGCGCCGGACGGCTCGCTGGACCCCGAAGACGTGATCGCGGCCCTGCGTCCCCGGACGCGCCTGGTCGTTCTGGGGCACGCCTCGAACGTGGTCGGCACCCTGTGCCCGGTCCGGGAAATCGGACATCGCCTCGCCGGGCATGACCTGTTGTTCTGCGTGGATGCGGCCCAGACGGCCGGGGCGGTCCCCATCGACATGGACGACATGGGAATCGACCTGCTGGCTTTCACGGGACACAAGGCGTTGTGCGGGCCCCAGGGCACCGGGGGCCTGTGCGTGGGTCGGCGGGCGCGGGGGCGGCTGCGCCCGATTCTGTTCGGCGGGACGGGCAGCATGTCGGATTCGGACGTCCATCCTGGGTTTCTGCCCGACGCCCTCGAGGCGGGCACGCTGAACGCGGTCGGCCTGGCCGGACTGACGGCGGGCATCGAGGTCGTCCAGGCGCGGGGCGTGGCGGCCATTCGTGCCTACGAGGCGGCCTTGGCGACGCGAATGATCGACGGCCTTCGCGCCCTTCCCGGCGTCCGCGTCCTGGGGCCGGGCGATGCGACCCGGCAGGTGGCCGTCGTGTCGTTCCTGGTGGACGGCCTGCACTGTGGGCAGGTCGCCGAGAGGCTCGAGGAACGTGCCGGCGTCTGCTGTCGCGCCGGCCTGCACTGCGCGCCCCTGGCGCATCGCCAGATGGGGACCTTTCCCGAGGGCACGGTTCGGCTGAGTGCCGGGATGTTCAGCCGCATGGACGAAGTCGAGGTCGCGCTGGCGGCGGTGGGCGAAATCGCCGCGGAGGCGGCGGGGGGGATTGCATGAACGCGAAGGTGGTCGATGCCCGCGGGCTGGCGTGTCCGCAGCCGGTCGTGCTGACCTTGAAGGCGCTGGTCGATGCCGATCAGGTGGTCACCCTGGTGGACAATCCCGCCGCGGTCGAAAACGTGACCCGGCTGGCGCGATCCAAGGGGTTTTCGGTCCAGGTGACCCAGCGTGCCGATGGCGTGGAACTGGCGCTGACGCGCGGTGGCGCGGCACCCCAGGCGCAGTCCGTCACCGAGCACGTCGTCGTCTGTTCAACGGCCGGCGCGGCTCCGGGGCCGCTGGTGTTGTTCGTGGCGTCCGACAGCCTGGGACGGGGCCCCGCCGAACTGGGCGAGCGCCTGATGGCTGCCTGGTTCCATGCGCTGGGCGAGGTCGCGACCCGGCCGGACCGCATCATCTTCATGAATTCGGGCGTGAAACTGGTGGTCGAGGGGGCGCGAACCGTGGAGGACATTCGCGGGCTGGCGGATTCGGGCATCGAGGTGCTGGCCTGCGGGACGTGCCTGGGCTATTTCGGGTTGTCCGACAAGCTGGCGGTGGGCCAGGTGTCGAACATGTACGACATCGCCACCGCATTGCTGGAGGCCGGGCGAATTGTCGAACTGTGACGTGTCCCCGTCCTGGGGTGTCGTGCTGTTCCAGTCGGTCCACGGGGCGCTGGCGGCCGAGAAGCGCCTGCTTGCCGCGGGG
>JARKOL010000103.1 GCA_029975745.1 Myxococcota bacterium
AGGCGGGAGATCGTCGCAGCGGCGAACGCCCATGCCAAACGGGTCAAGGACGAGTTCGAGGCCGAGGTCGCCAACTGGTCCAGGGCCAACCGGCCCAGCTTCACGACGGAAGTCAAGGTCGGGGAGACCGAGATCGTGGTCACCGTCCGGCCTTATGCCCGCCGCAGGACGAGCGACATCTTCCGGTACGTCGACCTGGGCACGCCGCCGCACATCATCCGGCCCAAACGGGCGAAGACCCTCCGTTTCTTCTGGGGAGGTCTAGGCTCCTACAAGCCCAAGACTGCCCCGGCCGGACAGCCCAAACGACTCGCGGGTGGGCAGCCGGTGGACGTGGTGTTTACCCTCAAGGTCAAGCACCCCGGCACGGAACCCCGCGAGATAAGCCAGCGAATCCAGGAGCGCACCTATGAAGATTTCCGCAGGGAGATCGAGAATGCGTTCCGCAGAATCCAACGGAGAAAATAGCCATGCCGAGTTTCCTCACCAACAAGCAGGTGGCAGTCGAGATCGCGGCGGGTGTGGGGGGGCGCGCCCCTCGCAAAATCCTCGATATCGACTCGGACGTCGCCTATGGGGTTGGGGCGGTCAACCAGTCCCTGGGCGAGATCACCCGCGAATTCCGCAAGTCCGCCCGGTCGAATGACTGGGTGCCGATGCCGGTGCGCCGGGGCAAGCCGGAGGCGATCGAGACCGAGCTTACGGCCAAGATGCAGGCGGTCAACTACCTGGAACGGTTCGGGGCGGACGACCGCTTCAACCTGTTCGTCCGCTACACGGGCGGCGGCGATCCGACGCTGCCCCTGAGTTACAACCGGATCGACCTGCTGATCGACGTGGCGATCGCCGGGTTCAACCGCGAGAACGTCGCCACCGATGGCACGGATGACGAGACGGACGTGATCCTGACCGTCCCGGTCAACGCGGGCCAGGTCTACCGCCTGAACCCGATCGCGGGCAAGTCCGTCGTGCACGGCCTGACCGGGGCGGGGGACTGCGCCATCACCTGCGCCACCGTCGCGGCCGATGGGACAATCTTCGCGGGCACCGAGGCCGACAGCACCGGGACTCATCCGTTCGTGCTGGTTTCTCCTGATGGCGGGGATACCTGGGCCTCGTACGAGCTGACCAGCCTCACCGCCAACATCGCCGCGATCATGGTCGCAGGGAACAAGCTGTTCATCGCGGCCGGCACGAGCATCACGTACACCGAGGTTGCGACGGTGCTGACCTCGGCGGTCTGGACGAGCCATACCGCCGCCCAGAACGTGAACGCGCTCTACGCCATCGACGCGGCCAACCTGGTCGCGGTCGGCGCGGCTGGTTTGATGCTGATGTCCGAGGACGGCGGCGGGAGCTGGTCGACGGTCACGACCGGAAGCTCGGCGGCCCTGGGGTGCGTGGCCTTCCGGGACATCAACGAGGGCTACATCGGCGGTGCTTCCGGCACCTTGCTCAAGTACGACCAGGGGGCCATCAGCACGATCGCCGACCCGACCAGTGGAGCGACGATCTCGACGATCGCGCTGCCCGACGACCCCAGTGGGGGCCGCGACCAGGACGTCTACATCGGCACGGCCACCGGGAAGGTGTTCAAGTCTCTTGATGGGGGCGACTCCTGGGCGCAAATGCGCTTCCCCGGCGACAACGCGGGGGCAGTCGACGCCCTGGC
>JARKOL010000135.1 GCA_029975745.1 Myxococcota bacterium
AGCAAGAGCACCGCCTGCCTTCGAATCGCGCCGCCCTCCGACCCGAAGGCGCCCTGGTCGCACTGTTCGATGGTCTGTTCCAGCCAGGATGCGGCGACCTCCTCCAGACCGTGTGCCTCCAGGCGATTGACCATCTGCCGCAACGTCGCGGCGGTCTGGCCCACCGGCACCAGAGCCAGGGCCCTGGAACGAACCCCGCGGGCCTCCGAGCGACGATCCAACCGATCCAGCGCCAGGGCCAGGGCCTCCAGCACCGCGGCGGTCTCGACTCGATGCGCCCGCACGTCCTCCAGGATTTCCAGAGCGAACCGCGGAGCCATCGACAAACTGACTCGCGCGATCAGTTGCGCCGCCAGGAACATTTCCAGCGGATTGTCCTCGACCTCGACCGCCGCCAGAAGTCTGCGGGCCGTCCGCACGGTGTCGGGATCCGGCGAAAGATTCGGATGTCGCGACAGGACCACAAGCGCGATCAGGTGAGGAAGCACGGCCTCGGGCCGATCGTCCCCCAGGGCCCACGCCCGCGCCAGAACCTCCGGAGCCAGTCGCGGTACCGCAACGCCGGCACGAAGAAACCGCTCCAGTTGCGACGGATCCCGATTGCCGCCTGCCAGATCGTCCAATACCGACCGCGCGACCGCCTCGGCCGGCTGAGACTGGAGGGAAACATCCGATATCGCCGGAATCGGCGGTTGCGGACCAGGAGCGAAGAAGAGCTTCAATCGGTCCTGTTCGCAGTGCCAATCGATCAGCGTGGTTCCGTCCAGAAGCGGCGCCTTGTAGCCCAGGCCCGTCGTCAGTCGCGTCAGCACCGGGCGCAGGACGGACAACTCCACCCAGTCGGGACCGGACGCAAGTCGCAAGGATGCGGGAATCGTGGCCCCGATCCGCGCCGGCAGTACTTCCCAATTCGTGGGGGTCCAGTCCCAACAATGCGCATCGACGAACCGCAGCCGCACCGCCCCCGGATGCGATGCCGGTTCCACCCGAACCGCGATGGTGAACGGCGTCTCGTCGATCGCGCCGCTCAGCACCACACGATCCCGACCACCATGCACCTGTCGAATGAAGCCATGTCCATCCAGGCTGCCACGCACCTTGTCCATCAGGTCCGAAAACGAGACATGGACGGTCACGTTCGCCAGACGCGTCAATTCGCACTGCAACGCCCGGGGCCCGGCAGTGTAGTCGAAGGTCCGACCGACGTACGGTACTCGAAGCGCCAGGTCGGACAGGCCCAGAAACGCGTCGAAGAGCGCCGAAGCCAATCGAAGCTGGACGCCGTCCCGGTCCATCTCCAGGGACCACGGAACCTTGTCCGTGGATCTTCCCGTCGGAACCATCGCTTGATGCTTGGTGATTTCGAAGGCTTCCGACAAGTCGAACTCCCGAGGCGCCCCGAAGGGGTCCGGTCGCGATTCTAGCCTTCGATCCAAGCTTCGACAACGGCGCCTTCTGACACGGCGCCTTCGACGACGTCCCGTGCATTCACGTTTTCGCCAGGTCAAGGGTTCAAACGCGAATTCCAAGTCCAGCCGAATGGCGAAGAGGCTGGAGGGGACCGGAATGTCGAGAATGGATCGAACATGACAAAATCATGAATGTTTCTGACCGAAGCACCTGTCGAATCGGTGTGTCGAAGATGCCACGCAACGTCGTCGAGACGGTCGAGTCGTTCGCGAGTTTTGAACGATCCACGATTGCCGACCGACTTTGAACAGGGTTCCGCGTCGAAGTACACACGAAACGGATGCTCGCCTTCCCGCGTTGTCCCGGAACTCCGGGGTCCGGTTTGACATCACCGGATCGCGACCCTATGCTTGCCGCCGGGTTTTTGGATAATCAAGGAGATCGCGTGCGAGCTCGTCGTCCGGCCGATCTGGTCAAGGAAGCGCGTCGGTTCGCGTCGGAAACGGCCCGGATCCTGCGGCACCGCGGGGGACGACTGTCCAGCGAGCAGCGCCGCGCGGTCCAGCAGCGACTGGACGTCCTGAACCAGGCGCTGGGTCGGGATCAGGGAGCCGACGTCGCGATGGCGCTGGAGTCCCTGCGTTCGGAACTGGAGCGCCACGCCGCGGTCCTGAAGCGGGCCAGCACGTTCGAAACGGTGCAGTCGCTGGGTTTGGCGGTCCTCCTGGCGCTGATGATTCGTGCGTTCCTGTTCGAGGCGTTCAAGATTCCGACCGGGTCGATGATCCCCACCTTGCGGGTGTCGGACCACATCTTCGTCAACAAGTTCACCTACGGCTTCCGGTTGCCGTTCACCCACTGGCGCATCGTGGACGTCGGTTCGCCCCAGCGCGGGGACGTGTTCGTGTTCGAGTTCCCCGGGGACGGTCCGGACCATGGAAAGGACTTCATCAAGCGCGTAATCGGAGTCGCCGGCGATCGTGTCCGGATGGAGGACAATGTCCTGATCATCAACGGCGCGCCGGTTCCCACCGAGGTGCTGGACGCGCGAGCCGCCTGCGAGGACGGAACGTTCGACGGATGCCGATGCGTGCGCCAGCAGGAGCGCCTGGGCGACGCGACGTACGTGACCCAGCATCTGGCACCGGCCTCGGACCAGGACACCCGCTATTGCCGCAACACGCCCGACTGGCCGTCGAACCAGGAGCCGTCGATGATCGGGGGCTCGGCCGGCAATCCCGACTATCCCGAGATCGTCGTTCCCCAGGGACACGTGCTGGCCATGGGGGACAATCGGGACAACTCCAGCGACGGTCGCTACTGGGGTTTCGTGCCGGTTTCCCACGCCAAGGGACGCGCGCTGGTGCGCTGGTGGCCGCCGGGTCGCTGGTTCGCGCGGGTTCGGTAGGCGGGTTCGGTAGGCCGGTTCGGCTCGCGCTACGCTCGATCGTAGGCCGCGCCGTCGCCATCCACCCGGATTTCCTGATCGCCCAGCCGCAGCACGACCTGGGCCCGTTCGTTCTCGAATTCGTTGACGCCCTTCACCAGATAGGACACCACGTGGCTGGCCTGGCCGCGAGCGCCGGACCGCACATGAACGATTCCGCAGGTCTTCGAGCCGACGGTCAGGTCCAGGCGACGGCCGTGGAACGTCACGGTCTTGTGGTGTGATCCATGGCGGTCGAAGTTGAAGAACAGCACGTAGAAGTGCTCGCCGTCCCGGTAGACGAATGCGCGCAGCCCGTCACCGTACGCGATGCGCCGTTCCCAGCCCGCGCGCCGCAGGTTGCCCAGGAAGGCACGCTCGTCGTTGAACACGTTGCCGGTGCTGTACAGCAGACGGCCCGCGACCGCCTCCTGGCCGGCCTCCACCGCCCGGACGAAGTCCGCCAGGATCGTGCAGGGTTGCATCCGTTCGTCGTAGGTCGGAAGCTCGCCGCTGGCGATCACGGTCGCGCCCGCCCGGACGGCGTCCACCAGTTTCCGCTGGTCGGCGCGCGCCAGGAAGAAGCCCAGATGGATCGCGACCCGGGGCATGGCCGCCAGATCCTGCGCCGACAGGGCCGGCAGCTCCCGGATCCCGTAGTTCACGCCGTGAACGTTGCACGTCATCGTCGCCGGCTCGATCACGTCGTGGCCGGTCCGCGGCACGGCGTGGGGCAGCACCCAGTAGGGCGCCTTGCCTTCGGGCACCCAGGAAGACACGGCCGCGTACTCCGGCACGACCAGCAGGCAGACGTCCAGGTCCAGCTCGGCCCGCAGGAACCCGGCGCCCTCCCGGGCGAACCAGCCGTTCAGGTCCCGCATCGCGTCGTACAGGGGCCCGGTTTCGCCGTTTTCGCCAATCGGCGCGTCCGACGGGAACGTCCGGTGCTGCTTCTGGGTCGTTCGGTCCAGGTCGTCGATCCAGTGGCCGTGCGACACGCCGGTGAACACGACGTAGCCGGTGCATCCCCCCGCGACGCACGCCAGCGTCTGGAAGAACGGGATCATCGGGTACTTGGACATCGGGTGGTACAGCGTCGCGAAACCCCAGTTCTCCTCGATGTTGATGCCGCGCCGACGCCGCGACGTGTTGATGTAGCGGTTGAACACCTCGTTCGCACCCAGGTCGTCCGCCGGCGGCGTCGAGGCGTCGGGGATGTTGTAGGAAGCCACGCCCAGCCAGCTGATCATGCCGTACTCGTACACGTCCAGATCCTGATCCACCCGGTTGTGGGCGAACCACCACTCGGGGTACAGCTTGACGTAGGCGGACGGCGTGTCCTTGGTCGATTCCTCGACCTTGTCCGGGACATTCTCGTCGATCGGCGGCGTGATGCCGGCGTAGTTCGTCAGGTACGGCAGGTCGATGTCCAGGTAGTCCTTGTAGCGGGCATAGATGTCGCGGCGGATGCGCCACTGGAACTCGCCCCAATCGACCAGGTCGAGCACCTGGCCCCGGGTCCGAGCCACCGGGTTCCCCGGGTCCAGCCGGGGGGGCCGCACGAACGCGAACGACTTGACCTCGCTGCCGTGGGCGGCGTTGTAGGCCGCCACCGAGCCGTACTTCGCGGCCAGGAACTCCTGGAAGGCCCGCTGGTCCGGCGCGTCGTACGCGAAGTGCCACGGAGCGTCGTTCGACGTGCAGTAGATGGTCTCGTCCAGCAGCTGCAGCGCGATGATGTTGCCCGCGGGCGCCACGTGGGGCCGCAGGACGCCCCCCACCGCCACCAGCCACTCCTTCGCCATCGCGTCGAAGGCCGGGTCGTTGGGGCTGGGCAACTGCGTATGATCGTATTCCCAGTAAAGCGGGCTGCCGTCCTGGATCCGGACCGGCTCGATGCCCGGGTTGAACGAGGGTGACGTCACGTCGGGCAGGCCGCCGATGTTCAGCTCCGAGTGGACGAACGGGCCCGGCTTGGCCAGCATGTACAGGCCGCGCTCCTGGACCAGCCGCAGGAACGTCCGCAGGTCGCGCGAGTCCAGCGTGGTGCCGTCGAAATCGTACGAGATCGCGCCGGTCGCCGGGTCGTGAACGATGTGGTGGCGCCACGGCGTGTAGAAGCAGATCACGTTGACGTGGGCCGCCTTCAACTGGTCCAGCCGGGCCGCCCAGTTGGACCGCTTGTCGCGGTAGTACTGGTACTCGGCGCCCAGGAAGAAGAACGGCTGGTCGTCGCGGAAGAAGCGTCCGTCGCGGTAGGTGAACTTCGGCATGGGTCCTCCCGTTCTCAATCACCGCGGCGGAGTGTACCGCAAAAGCGGTCCCGGGCGTCTTCCAGGGAGGTGCCTTGTGTCGCCGTGGCGGTCCCGCGCGGGGATCGGGCTTGACTTGGTATGGTGGATGTTCCAGAATCAGTGCGCTTTGACGGGCGGCGCCATCGCCAAGTGGTAAGGCAGAGGTCTGCAAAACCTCCACCCCCGGTTCGAATCCGGGTGGCGCCTCTAAAGGAAATTCAATAGGTTACGCCTCAAAACGGGCCGATTCTGAGCCCGTCGAATCCCCGAAAAACTGTCTCACATTGGCACGAATTAGCAGGTTTTCCAGACGCCGCGGCAATGGATCGGCAATGGAAACGGGGCCGGTTCGTGCGCCAGGTCGAAGGGGCGTGCGGAAGGGGGGCGTGTCGGGGACTCGATTAGTCGGGGCGCGGCGATCCGTTGTCCCTGGGTTCCGTCCAGTTCGGCCCGTCCGGCGCCTCGCGGGGGCCGGCGCGACCCTGGCAACCGCAGTCGAACGCGCATTCCTGTCGCCAATGTCCCTGGTAAATGCGTCCGAATATTCCGAAAATATGAAGGAAACACGGTTGCGCGGCAATGGATCGGCAATGGACGAGCCGGGGGGTTGTCAGGGCTTTCACCGCGTCGGCGCCTTGGCGCGGGCCTGCACGTCGCCAGGAAGGCCGTTGTCCGGCGCGCGCTTGCCGGAGGGAACCAGCTCGCAGCACCCGGGGCTTTTTCCGCCCGCTGCAAGGGGTTGTCACTTGCGGGGTTGTCAACGCGCGGTGACTACCTGAACCCCCGGGTTCGAACGGGACCGCAAACCTGCCGCGACCAGCCGTACAGATTGACGCCTGAACGCCT
>JARKOL010000142.1 GCA_029975745.1 Myxococcota bacterium
CTACCCGGAGCGCGACGTGCCGCCGGTCGGGGACCTGGTGCCAGGCTTGGATGTGGCCGGGGACGCCCCGCTGCCCTACGACCCCGGGGTTCGCGATCCCGGAACTGACCCGGGCGTTGATTCCGGGCGCGTTGATAGCGGATGCATCCGGGACTGCTACGCCAAGGTTTGTGGCTCGGATCGCTGCGGCGGGACCTGTGGCACCTGCCCCGCGGCGACGGCGTGCTCGGCCGATCAGGGGCGGTGCATTCTGCAGTCGTCCCAGAAGCCGCTGGGCGGGGCCTGTGGCCAGAACGCCACCTGCGAACCGTTCCTGCGGGATCCGTTTTCCCGGCAGGGAACGTACGCGAACGCCGATTGGCCGGCGTGCCTCAACGACCAGTGTCGCGAGGGGGACTGCATTCATGGCGTGTGCAGTCGCGCCTGCCGGATCGGGACCGACGTGGTCCAGAACGGGACCGGCGCCCCGTTCAGCGACGGCATCGAGGACCCTGGGGTGGCCGGCGAGTGCGGGGACGCCACGGACGGCCCCTTCGGCACCGAGTTCACCTGCGTGCAGAGGGTCGGGACCGAGGAGCGGGGCGGGCAGGGCGTGTGCTTGCCGCAATCCTCGTTCGCGCCCTGCACGGCCTCGTCCCAGTGCCCGGACGGCGAGTCGTGCGGGTATGTGCGCATTCGGGACAACATCGAGGCCCGGTGCCTTCGGGCCCCCGGGGAGGCGGCCACGCTTGGGGCGACCTGCGGCTTCGATGCGCGGACGGGTGGAACGCGTCTGTGCGACTCGTGGAACTGCACCACCCTGGGATGTACCGCGGCGTGCGACGGTCCGGATGCGTGCATCACCCCGGGTGCCGTCTGCCAGGCGGGCGGTCGCTGCCGGGACACCGGGAAGGCATGCGTCGGGGACGCCGACTGCAGCGCGTGGACGTGCAGCGGCCAGATCGCGCTGGTGGAGCCCGCGGGCTACGTGGTCGGGTGTGCTCCCCGGGACTGCCAGAATGACCTGGAGTGCGGGGACCCGGCGTTCTACTGCCTGCATCGGGCCGTCGGGGTGACGCTGGACACGATTCGGACGTCCGGGCGGTGCGCGCCCCGCCTGCCGGGAGGGGCCCTGGGCGGCGAATCCTGTGACGTGTCGCCCGGAGACCTGGTGCCGGACCGTCCCTGCGCGAACCAGGCATACTGCCTGGACGGACGCTGTGGCTCGATGTGCGCCCGGGACGACGACTGCCCGGTGCCCGGGCTTCAGCGATGCGGTCGGATCGACTCGCCCGCGGACGTGGACGGCGACGGCGTGTCGGACATCGTGCTGTCGGTGCCCGTCTGCCTGTGGCTGGGGCCGTCGGCGGAATCGTGCGCTGCCCAGCCCGACTGCGCGCAGGGCACCTGCACGCCGTGGGCCCGGGGGCCCGTGGGGGACATCGACGTCGGGCTTGCCTGCATGACGCCTCCCGAGGGGGCGCTCCCATTCGGGTCTCTGTGCGGCGCGGGCGCGTCGGGTGCGACGTGCGAAACGCGCGCCTGCCTGGACGAGCGTGCCGATGTGTCGGTTCCGGGGGTGTGTTCGCAACCCTGCCGCGATGGTGCGGACTGCCCGGCGGCGTCGTTCGTCGGGACGCGCTCGGTCCGCTGGGTTTGCGAGTCCCGGGCTTTCAGCCAATCGGGAACCGTGGTGCTGCGCGACGATCGCTATGTGTCCTGGTGCGTGCCGGTTCCCGGAGCCTCGTCCCTGGCTTCCTGCGCGGGCAGCGCCTGGTGCCCGGACCCGGACGAGGTGTGCCGGGCCGTGGTGCGAACCGGGGCGCCCGGCGGTGTGGACGTCATCGACTACGTCTGCATCCGGCCGGAGTCGGGACTGCCCGTCGGCGGAACCTGCAACGCGCTGGGGGATGGCAGCGATTGCGCGACGGGCCTGTGCGTGCCGACCGCGCTGTACGGGGTGGGGTACTGCAGCCGCGTGTGCGGGGACGATCTGGATTGCGCCGGGATTGCCGGCGGGGCCGCGATCTGCTCGCCGCGGGTTGTCGTGCCTCGGGCGGATCCGGCCGAGGCCCTGGCGGTTCCCGTATGCCGCCCGGTGGGCACCTGCATCCATTGCAAGGACGACCGGGATTGCGATGCCCACAGTCGCTGCGCCAATCTGTCGCCCTATTCCTGGATGAGCGACTTGCGATGCGTTCCCGCGTGCGAGTCGGACCTGGACTGTCCCCAGGAGAGCCCGACGTGTACGGCCATTCGGGGCGCCGTGCCCTCGGCGGGGACCGAAACCATCCGTGTGTGCCTGCAGGTGGCCTGCCCGGGGTGAATCATGCGCGCGGTCGTGCAACGCGTCAGCCAGGCCCGCGTTCTCGTGGATGGCCAGGTCTGGGGCGAGATCGGGATGGGCCTGTTCGTCCTGCTGGGCCTGGGTGTCCAGGACACCGAGGACGACCTGGACTGGCTGGCGGGCAAGGTGGAACGCCTGCGCGTCTTCGAGGACGAGGCGGGCCGGATGAACCTGTCGGTGGGGCAGGTGGGGGGCGGTCTCTGCGTGGTCAGCCAGTTCACGCTGTTCGGGGACGCGCGTCGTGGAAACCGTCCCTCGTTCACGGATGCGATGTCGGTCGAGGCGGCCCGCGCGTTCTGGCCCCGGGTCGAGCACCGGTTTCTTTCGTCGGGACTGCCGTGTGCCTTCGGTGACTTCCAGGCAATGATGGCCTGCGAACTGGTCAACGAGGGGCCTGTCACCGTCTGGCTGGACAGTGCGGAACGTCGGACTTGAGCCTGCGTTCGGGGTGGTCTGGGTCGGGTGGGGCTAGTTGCAGGTGACGGCGGCCAGTTCCTTCTGGAAAGCGGCGAAGAAGGCCTCGTCCTTGCGCAGCTCCTGATCGATGATGTTGAACTCCTCGAACGTCTTGAATCCGTTGCGGTTCAGCAACTCGATGTACAGGCCCTGCACGGTGTCCTCGGTGATGTTCTTGCCTTCCTTGCGCTTGGCGTCGATCTCGCGCTTGATGCACTCGATGTCGATCAGCGCCTGCTTGTAGTTCTCGCGCGCCGTCTCGGCCGTCGGCATCAGGTCCGCGCCCTGGAAGTCGGCCATGAACAGGCCGGGGCCCTTCTGGTCCCAGAACAGCGTGATCCACCCCTCGTCGTTCTTGGGGTGCTCGCGGTCGCCCGTGATGAAGAAGTAGCGCGGGTGGTAGCCATCGGCCTCGATACGGATCTCGTACTCGTAGCGATAGACGATGTTGCGATCCTCGGATGCTTCCTGGATCGGGATGTCGTTGAGCGGGATCTGCTCGATGATTTCCTTCTTGGCCTTGTCCAGGTGCAACGAGGGGTTATCGACCTCGCGCGTCTCGGGCGTCTGGGTGTAGTCCGGCTTCTTGCGCAGGCAGTTCAGCAGTTCGGTTTCTTCGGTGAACTGGCGGCAATCCTGCGTGTACTTGAATTCCTTGATGAATGCCTGGGCGTTCTTCGGCGAGTAGAACAGCGTCAGGCTGCCGTACTTGTTGCCGGTCACGCTTTCGATGTCGCGGATGCGGTCTTCCTGGGCCTTGCGCAGGCTTTCCTTGTACTTGCCCAGTTCGCCGTTGAGCATCGCCTGGAACTGTTCGGCCCGGACGTCGTCAGCCATGATGAAGGCGATCCCGGCGCCCGTCAGCAGGGCGACGATGATCACGACGATCACGGGTGCCGTGAAGAACTTGCCCTTCTCCCGCTTGCGGGAGTCCAGGATTTCCTGGACGGGCAGGCTCTTGCCTTCCTCCTCGGGGCGGCTCAGAAGCAGTTCATGCACGTCCCTAGGCAGCTGATCGTTGGTGTGTTCGCTCATTTCCCTCACCCGTTGGCCCAGCCTGACGCGCCGCCGCCGGCCAGGGGAGGGCGGGCGCGCGGTTGGGACTATATCCGGCGAGGATCCGGGCGTCAAGCCAGAACTGCACCGGGATTTCCAGGGGATCTCGCATGTTTTCGACGGGATGACTCGGGCGGGTTTCCTCGATCCGTCCGGGCCGACGGCGTTGCGTGGAACGGAATCCGGAAGGGTCAGTCGGGCAGGAGCGGCTCGACCAGCGGCAGTCCGTCCGCGATGCGAACGCGCAGCGTCTGGGCACCCAGGGGAACCGTCATCGCCCGGTCCGATGCGGGCCGCAACACCTGCTCGGCGACCCAGGCCTCGGCGGCCTCTCCGGGGGCTCCGCGGGAGGCCATGGCCTGGACGGCGGTCTCGAGGACATCGGGGGCGATCGACAGGAGGATACCGTGCTCGTCCTGGAAGTCCCGTGCGGCCTGGTCGAGCACCTTGCGCACGATGGCCTCTACGGCCTCCCCGACAGGGGGCGAAAACGCGATGGCCAGATCGACGGCGCCGGCCAGATCGGCGGGGAGCAGCTTGCGCAGTCGAGCCAGGGTCGGGTCGTGCGGGCCCAGGGGGCCGGCAGCCCGGGGAGGCGTGGACGTCGTTCCGAATCCCATCGGGCGCGAGGCGCCCTCGCCGCCGCTGGACGTGACCGTCAGGATCTGGATGCTGTTTCGGAAGTCGATGCGCCGCCCCAGGCGATCGGTCGCCGAGCCTTCGGCCAGGATCTGGGAGACCAGCGCCAGGACCGAGGGGTGGGCCTGATCGGCGTGATGCCACAGGACGACCACGAACGGTCTTCGGATCAGCGTGTCCGAGAGCAGGCCGCCCTCCTCGTGTCCCACGTAGCCCGGTGGGGATCCGATCAGGTTGGCGATGGCGTGCCCCTCGGCGAAATCCGCCAGGTCGATCTCGAGGACGGCCTGGGGGGCGCCGAACAGGAACTCGGCCATCGCGACGGCCAGGGTGCGCTTGCCGCAGCCGGCGGGACCCGCGAACAGGAATGAACCCAGGGGGCGACGGGAGCCGAAGCGGCTCCAGTTGCGAGCCAGGGTGCGCACGATCGCGTCGATGCCCTCGGGCTGGCCGAAGACGCGCGCCTTCAGGAACTCGCCCATGTCGCGCAGGCGCTCGGTCGGCGAAAGCGACAGGAAGTCGCGCGGCAGATCGACCAATGCGGCCAGTACCTCGACCACATCCTCGCGGCGGACCTCGGTGCGCCCTTCGCGGCGGACCCGGGCCCCGGCCCGGTCCAGGACGTCGATGGCCTTGGCCGGCAGGCTGCGGTCCGGAATCACGCGGTCGGTCAGTCGGACGGCACTCCGCAGCGCATCCGCCGAGTACGTGACGCCATGATGCTCGGCGTATCTGGGCGCGACGCCGGCCAGGATGCGCTCGGCCTCGTCCAGGTCGGGTTCGCGCAGCGTGACGGGCTCGAAGCGGCGTTTCAGTGCCGGGTCCGACAGGATATGGCGCTTGTATTCGCTGAAGGTGGTGGCACCGATGCAAGGCAGTTCGCCTCGGGCCAGCGCCCCCTTCAGGTCGTTCGCCGCGTCCATGCCGCCGTCTCCCTGACCGGCGCCAATCAGGGTGTGGATCTCGTCCAGGAACAGCACGACGCGGCCTTCCGAGGCCAGCACCTCGTTCTTGAGGTCCCGCATCCGAGCCGAAAAGGAGCCTCGCATGGCAGTGCCGGCCACGAGGTCGGCCACCGAGACCGACAGGATCACCCGACCTTCCAGGCCAGGGACGGTATGGGGAGCACGAGCGACGCGGGCCGCCAGGCCCTCGACCAGCGCCGTCTTGCCCACGCCGGGGTCGCCCAGCAGCAGCGGGTTGTTCGCGCGGCGCTTGCACAGGATATCGACGACGGCGTCCAGTTCCCGGTCGCGTCCGACCAGGGGGTCGATCCGGCCCCGAGCCGCCTCGGCGCTGAGGTTGCGCCCCAGTTCGGTCAGCGTGGGAAACCGGGTGGCGTCCAGATCGAAGTCCGGGGAAAGGGGGGCGGCCGCCGGCCTTGGCTCGGGGCGCGCCTCGGCGGGACGGCGTTGGGCGGGGGCGCGTGGGGGAGGCGGGTCCTCGGGCTCGGTCAGCTCCTCGAAGAACACGGGGGTGTGGTCTTCCGGCGGCGCGGGACGTTCGCGCACGGGGGGCGGCGTGGTGGCGATTCCGACGCGTTCGGCCTGGGGCGCGGGGCTCCGCCCGTTTCGGGTCGCGGCGGGCGGGGGCGGAGGCACGGTCGAGGCCAGTCGCTCGCTGGCGGCCCGGCGAAGCCGGGGATCGGTCAGGTGCGCCATCGCCCGGGTTCGCAGGTCGAAGGTCGATAGGCCGGCGCGTTCCAGCACCTGGGCGGCCCGGGATGCGGCCAGGCGGGCCACGGCCATCAGCAGGTGGACCGAGGTGGTCTGGACGGACCCGACGTTGACCGCGATCTGGGCAGCCGTCAGATAGACGGTATCGACCATGATGGCGGGCTCGGGTGCCTCGGCGGGCAGCAGGTCGAGCAGGCGCTCCATCTGGACGCGCTTTTCCAGCAGGACCGCCTGCGCCTCGCAGGGAATGGCGTACATCGCCAGCAGCAGGTGGGCGCTGTCCATGGCCTGGCCGGACCGACGCGCGATGTCGGCCGCCTCCGCGTACACCGTCCTGGCCTCTGCGCTGAGCGGGATGTCTGCCTTCATGATCCTGACGATGCCATGGGCCCCGGACGCCCTGCGGCACTAGTAGCAGTCGCGAGGCGCGAGTGTCAAGGAGCCATTGTCCCGGATTCCCTCCGCCTTGCGTGGCCGGGTTCGTGGCGATCGGGCGGGGGTTGGCGGGCCGCGACCTTGGAGCCCATCGACGAGGCAGGTAGAATCGTGCGGTGCGGTGCGGACGGGGTGTGGCGTGAACCGACGACTGGGGCTCCTGCTGCTGCTGGTGGCATTCCTGCCGGGATGCTCCGGGGGGGTGGGGTTCCGTGTGCGTCCCACCTGTCCCGGGCCCGATGGGTGCGGTCGTGTGGCGCCCCTGCCGGCCGAGACGACGCAGGTCGAGGCGCGCCGCCCCCTGGAGCCCGTCATCGACACGCTGCCCCTGGCCCCGATTCCGCGTTCGCATCCCCGCGTCGGGGTGTTGCGCGGCCGGGGGTCCCTGTCGATCGGGACGGCCACGACGGGGTTCGTCGTTCACGACGCCCGGCTTCCGGTTCGGGGGCGGCACCACCGGATCCTGGATACGCAGGCGGTCCGGGGCCTCATCTGCGGGACGGACGAACTGGTCGAGGGGGTCCAGCGTGCCGCGGCGTCGGTGGCTCGCGCAAGGCCGGGCGCCCTGCTGACGGTCGGCAACGTCGGGCGCTGCGGCGGGGGAGACATTCGCTGGAGCGTCTCGCACAACAGCGGTCGGGACATCGATCTGGGCTTCTATCTGCTGGGACCGGACGGTCGTCAGCACGTCCCGGACGACCTGGTCGCGCTGGATGGGAACGGCGAGGCGGTGGACCGGGACGTGCGGGTGCGCTTCGACCCGGCTCGGAACTGGTTGATGGTTCGGGCCTTCCTGACGGATCCGGACCTGTCGGTGCAATGGATGTTCGTCTCCAGGGATCTGCGCCGGATCCTGCTGGACCACGCCGCGGCCTCCGGGGAGCCGGCCGAACTCGTGTCCCGGGCCGCCGAGGTGCTGGCTCAACCCGCACGCTCCCGACCCCACAACGACCATTTTCACGTGCGCATCTACTGCGCTCCGGATGATCGGATGGAAGGGTGCCAGGACATCGGATCGAACCGTTCCTGGTACCGGGATTCCAGTGCCCGTGTGGATGCGCGCATGCAGGAACTGATGCGGCTGAGTCGCTCGCGGGATCCGGCGATTCGGAGGGACGCGGCCATTGTCCTGGGCCGCATGGGGCGGGATTCCGGGGCGGCTCGACTGGTTGCGATGCTGAGGGACCGGGACCTCCAGGTCGCGCGCAGTGCCGCCGGCGCCCTGGCCGAGCTGGGGATCGGTTCGGTGCGCGGACAGGTCGTGCGGGAACTTGTCGCCCACCCGGACGACCAGGTGGCCTTCCTGCTGTTTGCCGCACTGAAGTCCGTGCCGAGGCCGGCTCGGGTGCGGGTGCTCCAGGATCTGCTGTCGCACGATCGTCCGTTGTTGGCGGATCTGGACGTGTTCCAGTGGGTGCAGCCGATCCGGGATGTCGCGCTCGATCAGCTGTGTCGCCTGGAAGGGAGGCGTGCCCCGGTCCGGCTGATCGAGGCGTTGCGCAGGCCGGGCGTGGATGTCGTCGCCGTCGATGCCCGGCTGCGCGAACTGACCGGGGTGGATCCGGACACCGCCGCCGTCGCGGACCCGGTCGCCGCGTGGACGAACTGGTGGAACGCCCGAAAGGGCGGCCTTTGATGCGAGTCCGCGGATTTGACCCCGGTATCGCGGGCTGGTATAACGTCCGCGGGGGGCAGACACATGGCGAAGATCTTCATTGAAGACGATCTGGGGAACATCCGGATCGTCCCGATGGAATCGGACGAGGTTCGGATCGGGCGGGCGAACGACAACGACGTCGTTCTTCCCGAGCGCAACGTGTCCCGGCATCACCTGTTGATCCGGCAGGAGGAGGGACGGTTCGTCCTGTCTCCGATCGCGGCGCGCTACGGCATCCGTATGAACGGCGTGGTCGTCGAGAGCGACATCCAGGTCGGCTTCGGCGAGGCGTTCAAGCTGGGGGACTATGCCCTGAAGCTCCTCCCGGCCGACGCAGAGGTGGAGGCGCCCGCGGCCGCTCCCGCCGCGCGAGGCCGGACCTCCACGACGTCCCGGCTTGCGCAGATCGATGTCGAGGCGGCGGCTCGCGAGGGGTGGCGATCCGACTTCTTCGACGAGGACGAGCGGCAGGCCCGGCGTTCGGCCATCGTGCGCATCGTCGTGCTGTTCTTCCTGCTCCTGGTCGCCGTGGGGCTCGGGGTCGTGTACTACCGGACCTACGTGGACGAGGACACCCAGTGGAACGAGATCCAGATCCCCTCGATGCTTCCGGCGCACGGCCAGCCCGCGCAGCCCGAGGCGCCCGCGGACTGATCGATGTCGTCTTCCGGCCTCACTCCTGCGGATCCGGATCGTCTTGACGCGCATTCGCTTGCGGCGGGGATGGTGGTGCTGGGCTTCGACGGTCCCCGACTGCCCGCGTCGGTTGGCGCGCTTCTGGACCAGGGGCTGGCGGGAGTCGCGCTGTTCCGCAGGAACCTGATCGACCCGGACCAGGTGCGCCGGCTGTGCGGGGAAATCCGGACGGCGGCGGGGGCGCTGCGGCCCATCATCGCGGTGGACCAGGAAGGCGGTCGAGTCCAGCGCCTTCGGGGGCTGGTCCCGGAAGTTCCGCCGATGGCGGATGTCGGTGCCGCCGGGCCGGATGCGGCCCGGGAGTGGGGGCGGCGCATCGGCACCGAGCTGGCCGGCCTGGGGTTCAACCTGGACTTCGCGCCCGTGCTGGACGTTCACACGAATCCCGACAACCCGATCATCGGGGACCGTGCGTTCTCGACGGATCCCGAGCATGTGGCGGTCTGTGCGGTCGCCTTTCTGCGGGGGCTGGAATCGACGGGGGTCCTGGGGTGCGGCAAGCACTTTCCGGGGCATGGCGATGCGTCCGTGGACAGTCACCTGGACCTTCCGGTGCTGGACCTGGCGCCGGAACAACTGGCCTCGCGGGAACTGGTGCCGTTCGCGGCGGCGGTCCGCGCGGGCCTGGGGATGGTGATGACGGCCCACTGCCTGGTGCCGGCGATCGACCCCGACCGGGTGGCCACCTTGTCCCCGACCTTGCTGCACGACTGGCTGCGGGGACACCTGGGATTCTCGGGCTGCATCGTCACCGACGACCTGGGCATGGCCGGTGTGGCGCGGGGCAATGCGCCGGATCGGATCGCACTCCTGGGCCTGCAGGCCGGGATCGACCTGTTCCTGCACTGCGGGGCCAACCGGGAGGGCGAGGCGCTGGTCGGGCACCTGGCGGACCGGATCGAGGCATCGGATGCCTGTCGGCAGGTCGCGCTTCGTGCCCTGGGCCGGAACCGGGCACTGCGCGCCCGTCTGGTGTGAGAGGGCGTTTGATGCCCCCCCCTCTCCTGGCATCCGCACCGGATTCGCTCCGCCTCGCTGCGGTCTCCGACTTCTTCACAAACTCTGACAATGTCAGCGAAAATAAAGGCTTGATGAGTCCTCGCGGGCGTGGGCGGCGGTCCTAGGAAACGGGCGAGTCCTCCGGCAGCACGAAGCGTCCGTCGCGCAGAACCAGTCGGCGTGGCGACGTCCCCGGGACCTCCGGGTGGAGCGGATCGCCGGGAAGCGCCAGCACCACGTCGTCGTTCGCGTCCGTCACCAGCGCCGGGGTCACGGTCGGTCCCGGGCCACGCCGAGCCCACAGCGCCAGCGCCGCATCAATCGCCTTCGGATCGGGGTCTCCAAGGGTCTTCAGATCCTGGTCGATTGCCGCCAGCATCGACAGGGCGGGGGGAGGCAGCAAGAAGTCCGTGTCGTCCAGGTGCCGGGCCAGCGCGTCCACCGGGCGCATCCAGCAGAAGCCCTCGGTTTCCACCGGGTCGGCCTGTCCCGTCTGGCCCAGCGGGGCGCGCGCCGCCAGGAACACGGTGTCGAAGCGTCGGGGCAGCGCCTTGGGGGTGATCCAGCGTGCCAGGGCCACCAGCTCGGGGGTGCTGGTGGATCCGGGGGCGTCCATCGTCGCCAGGTCGAAGCCGGCCTCTTCGCGCAGCTCGCGCACCGCGGCGTTCCGGAAGGCGACCCGTGGGACCGGGGCATCGTCCGAAGGTGTCGAGGGGAAGTCCGGGGGATCGACCCGGCCTCCGGGGAATGTCGAGGAGCCCCCGAAGAAGGCCGAGGCACGGTGACGGCGGATCAGCAGAACCTGGGCCCCATCGGGTCCAGGGCGCAACAGGACAACGGCGGCGGCGGGTGCGGGCTCGACGGCATCGGGTGCGGTTGGCGGCGGCATCCAGACCTCCCGGGACCGATCGGGTCGGGCGGCGTCAGCCGATCGGGCAGGCCGCGACGATGGCCGGGTCCAGTCCCTTGTTTCCGTAGGCCTTGGCGAAGTGGGCCCCGAACTCGTGAGCCAGACGCGAGGCGCGCGC
This sequence comes from Myxococcota bacterium, assembly GCA_029975745.1. GTDB lineage: Bacteria > Myxococcota_A > UBA9042 > DTJE01 > DTJE01 > DUVQ01. The sequence continues at coordinate 10,969 of JARKOL010000142.1, forward strand.
GTCGAAAGCCGCGGGATCGGCCCACGTGTTGCGCGGATTCAGGATCGCGGGATCCTCGAGGCCGGGACAGGCGTGGGGCACACCGATGTGGAATCGCGGGTCCCGGTCCAGCGGAACGTCCCGAAGGGCACCGGACAGGGCCGCCTCCAGCAGCCTCCGGGTCAGGCGGATGTCCATTCGCCGTCCTTCCCCGTGGGGGCCGCCGCTCCAGCCCGTGTTCAGCAGGTAGACGTCGGTGTCGTGGGCGGCCATGCGCTGGCCCAGCATGTTCGCGTAGTCGTTCGGGACGCGCGGCATGAAGGGGCCCCCGAAGAACCGGCTGAAGGTCGAGCGCGGCTCGATCACGCCGGTTTCGGTGCCCGCGAGCTTGCTGGTGTAGCCCATCAGGAACCACAGCATCGCCTGGGCCCGATCCAGGCGGGCGATCGGGGGCAGCACGCCGTTGGCGTCGGCCGCCAGGAAGACGATCGTCCGGGGGTGTCCCGCCACCGGAACGGGCTTGATGTTCGAAAGCGATGTCAGCGGGTACGCGGCCCGGGAGTTCGGGGTCAGCCGCTCGTCGCAAAGGTCGAACCGTCCGGACGGCAGCATGAAGGCGTTCTCGATGATGGCGCCGTGGCGACGCCAGTCGTCCTGGCGGAAGACCGCGTGATGGATTTCCGGTTCGCGCGTCGGATCCAGGCCGATCAACTTGGCGTAGCAGCCGTACTCGAAGTTCGCGACGCCGGTGTCCGACCAGCCGTGCTCGTCATCCCCCAGCAGCACCCGGCGAGGGTCCGCGGACAGCGTCGTCTTGCCGGTGCCGGACAGCCCCAGCATCAGCGCCACGTCCCCGTCGGGGCCCTCGTTGGCCGCGCAGTGGATGGGCAGGATGCCTTCCGGGGGCAGGTAGTAGTTCATGACAGTGAAGCCCAGCTTCTTCACCGCACCCAGGTACGCGGAGCCATGGACGATGCCGATCCGTCGATCGAAGTCCATCGCGACGGCCAGCGTCGAGGTCCGGCCCGTGACCGGGTCCACGCGCAGGCGGCCCGCGTAGCGGCTGGCGTCCAGCTTGTGTTCGGGCAGCGCCAGCAGGGTGAACGGGCGGTCTCGAAACACCGGACCGAAACCTGTCTGGGGGATCGGCCGGAACATCGTGGTCGTGAACAGCGCGGTCAGGGCCTTGTCGGTGAAGGTGGTGAACGGCAGGGCCCAGTGGGGGTCGGCGCCCAGGGCTCGGCGCGTGACGAAGACCTGGTCCGCGTGCTCCAGGGCCGCCAGCGCGTCCTCGAGCAGCAGGTCGAACGTGGACGGCTCGATCGGCAGGTTGTTGGGCGAGTCCCAGTCGATCGTGGCCTCGGACGCCGGTCGCCGCACGATGACCGTGTCCTGGGGACAGCGTCCGGTGGATTCGGCCGCGCTCCAGGTTGCCAGGGCGCCTCCGGGCGTCACGAGCGCCTCGCGCTGCTGCACGGTGGCCTCGATCAGGGCTTCGCGGGAGGGATCGATTGCCGCGCGCAGCGCCGCCAGACGTTCGTGCATTCCGGGTTCGGGGGACATCGCGATTTCCTCGTCGTCACTTCGAGGCGATCTAGCACATTAGGCTTTCGGGTCAACCCGCATCGGACAGGGAATCGGGGGAACGCCATGATCCCGGGAATCCAAGGCCAAACGGGGCGCTTCGCCTCACGGGCCGGGAGTCGGCATCGAACCGGCGCGCTGCCTCAGATGCCGCCGCAGGCCGGCCGGGTCGTCCGTGATGATCCCATCGACGCCCAGATCGATCAGGCGGTCCCAGGTGGCGGGGTCGTTGGCGGTCCAGGGGACGATCCGCAGACCGGCCGCGCTGGCCGCCAGGGCATCCTTCCGGGTGATCCAGTCGATGTGGGGCGAGAGGGTTCCGGCGTTGGCCGCGCGTGCCACGGCGACCAGGTCGGGAAGGGATCGATGCGTCAAGGCGGCCAGCGGCAGGTCGGGGGACAGCCGATGGATGGCGTTCAGGACGCGGTGATCGAAGCTCTGGACCGTGGCGATGGAGGTCGTCCCCGACGCGCGCAGCGCCTGGACCAGC
>JARKOL010000175.1 GCA_029975745.1 Myxococcota bacterium
CCGGTTGTAAACCGAGCTGCTCCGCCATTTCCGCGCTGACCGTGCCGGTGACCGTCCCGGCCTGGGTGACGCCCGGCAGCTTGTCGCGCGGCATCCCGACGTAATCCAGCGTCTCGGCCGACCAGTCGGCGGCGCGCAGGGCGAAGAACAGGCAACGGGTGGCCAGCGAATAGTCCGGGACCGGCTCCGCGCCCCGCAGGAAGGCTACCAGATCGGCCCAGTTGAGGACCTTGAACGCCCGCGCGAACAGGGCCGGGTCGTGATCGCGCCGCCAGATCAGCTTGGGGCCGCCGAACACGCCGCTGGCCGGGTTGCCGCTGCGCTCATAGAACGCTGCCGGGTCGAGCGCGGCGAGGCGATCCATCGTCGTCGCGCCGCGCCCGTCGAAGCCCAGCAGGCAGTTCCCCAGGATGCGCCGGTCGGCGGAAACGGGCGTCATGGCCTCGCCCATCGAGGAGACGCACAGCGCCGCCACCGGGTCGGCCGTCACCTGGGCCGTGACCTCGCGGATCGCGGCCTGAATCCTGTCCCAGACGGCCTGGCTGTCCAATTCCGCCCAGCCGGGCTGGGGCCGGATCACGTCATACTCGCGGCTGGCCGCCGCCAGGATCGCCCCCTCCTGGGAAATCGCGATCACCTTGCAGCCGGTCGTCCCGACATCGATGCCCAAAAGGCTCATGGCACACTCCCAGAAGAAAATGTTGAATTTTGAGTTTTGAATGTTGAATTGAAAAACAGTGACCGGCCGTTCGCCTACAGTCGTCGGTCCGCCCAGCACGCCACTCCCCCAGCCGCTTTCAATTCAAAATTGAGCATTCAACATTCAAAATTCCCCTAGAGTCCCAGCCCCACGTACCCAATCGTCTCCATCACCTCGACCATGATGTCGGCCGCCTTCTCGATCGAGTCGAAGAGGTACTGGCGCGATTCGGCGGCTTCGAAGTCCCCGGCGAAGAGGGCGGCCTGACGGTCGATCAGGCGGCGGGCGGCGTGCTGCCCGGCCTCGCGGACGATGCGCGTCCACATGTTGACCCGGATCACGCCGTCCGCGCCGAGGCCGCGCATCTGGGCCGTGCTCAGGCTGGACGTGCCGTGCAGCACCAGCCGGGCCGCGCCCAGCCGCGCGGTGAGGGCCTGGGCACGCTCCTGGAGGTAGCGCACCTCGCCCACCGTCTCCGACTGCTGCTCGGTGCCCAGGTCGGCCACCAGCAGGTCGGCGCCCGTCTCGGCCATGTAGCGCTCGGCCTTGTCGACGTAATCGTCGCGCTGGTGGGCCTCCGCCCGCCCGCCGCCGACGCTCAGTTCCTCGATGATGCCCTCGACCATCACCCGATCGCCGTAGGTCTGGACGTAGTCCTTCGTCCAGGCTGTGTTCTGCTCCAGGGGGTACTTCGGGGCGTCGAACATGGCCGTCGCCAGATAGGGCAGCCCTTCGGTCAGCGCCCAGCGGTCGCGCTGCGGGTCGGC
>JARKOL010000189.1 GCA_029975745.1 Myxococcota bacterium
ATGAAGGCGGTCATGCAGCCGGTACACTACATGGGGACCCTGGTCCTGGCAGCGACGGCCCGGGAACACGGAGCCGACTGCCGGACGCTGGACTTGCAGTGCCATCCCAATCCCGACCGGCTGTTGGACGACACGATGGCCGCACTGTCGCCGGACATCGTCGGTCTGAGTTTCGCCACACTGCTGTTCGATCTGGCGTCGGAATTGACGGCGCATCTTCGTCAGCGCTGGCCGGGGACCCGGATCGTCGCGGGGGGCCCGCATCCCACCGTCTGCCCCGAGGAGACGCTGCGTGTCGTCGGGGTGGATGCGGTCGTGATCGGGGAAGGGGAGACTGCCGTGGCCGGGCTGGCAGCCGGCATACCGTTCGATGCCTTGCCGGATCTGGCCTTCCTGGGTCCCGACGGCAAGATCGTGCGGACGCCGCGTTCGGACCCCATCGCGGACCTGGATCAGTTGCCAATGCCGGCACTGGACCTGGTGGATGCGCGCCTCTACAAGAACTCCAAGGCGGTGTCACGGCGGTCGCCGCTCGGCGGCATCGAGACGGCCCGGGGATGCCCATTCGGGTGCGTCTACTGCAGCAAGGCGGTGTTCGGACGACGAATGCGAGGCAAATCGCCAAGCCGGATTGTCGAGGAATTTCAGCACTATCAACGATACGGCTATCGGGAGATCGCGGTGCTGGACGACCTGTTCACCTACGACATCGACCGCGCCAAGGCGATCTGCGAAGCGCTAATCCGAGTCCGCAACCGGACTCCCTGGCAGTTGGACAACGGGATCCGTGTCGATGGAATCGACCGGGAGTTTCTGGACCTGGCCCGACGCGCCGGCTGCTACAAGGTTTCCTTCGGGCTGGAATCGGGAGACGACGCGGTGCTTGCCACCATCGGCAAGCGAGTCACAACCGCCGATGGACGCCGGGCCGTCCTGATGGCGAAATCCTCGGGCCTGGAGGTCGTCGGGTTCTTCATGCTGGGATTGCCGACCGAAACCCAGGATTCCATCGACCGCACGATCGCCTTCGCCTGCTCGCTTCCGCTGGACTACGCCAAGGCAACATTCATGACCCCGCTTCCTGGAACGGCCGTCTTCGACGACTTTGAACGCCGCGGACTGATCCTTTCGCGAGATTGGGGCCGATACCACTTCCACCGCCTGGAGGAGGCGTACAGGCACCCTAACCTGTCATGGAACATGCTGCAGCACGCCTACGACCGGTTCTACTCCGCGTTCTACCTGCGTCCCGGATACGTGATCCCCCGGTTGTTCCGAAGCATTCGGCGCGGCGAGATCGAGGCGGACCTCCGCATGGCCTGGCATCTGTTCCGCCCGGGCCACTAGGATCCGTCTGAGTGCCACGAACGGATCAGGCCCGCCTTGGCCAGCGCAGAAAGCGTGACGCAGACCTTCTCGACCTGACCCGACGTCAGTCGCTCGTGTAAGGGGACCTGGACAACGCCCTGATGGACCCCCCACGCCACGGGGAACTCCCCCGCACGGTCGGCCCCCGGTAGGAAGTCCACCACCTCGTGCAGAATCCCAACATCAACCCCGCGGGACAAGAATGCCCGCCGCACCTGCCCCGGTGGGACCTGGGCCCGGACCGGGTAGAAGTAGCCGCTGGCCCGGTCGGGCGAGCACGAGTCGTGGAAGGCGCAGGGCATGCCCAGCGCCTCGTCGTAGCGACGCGCAATCGCCAGGCGCCGGTCGATCCGCGCCCACAGGGTCGCTAGCTTGGCCAACGCAATCGCCGCCAGTGCCGGATGGAGGCCCACAGTGCCCCTCGAACGCTCCCGAAGCAGCCCGTCGTTGAGCTGGGTCAGCAGCCGCGATGTGACGGGGTGACCGAACAGCCGCGCCACGGGACCGTACAGAGGCGTGTCGAACAACAGGTTCTGAGCCCGAACGCCTACGACCGCCTGGAGTACGGTCAACCAGTCCTGGGTGTCGGCACCGCACCGGCTTCGAATTCGCCGGGCCGCCACGTCACTGCGCGTGACGGCGAGCCCTCCCAGGTACGCGTTGACGGGCTTCAGGGCGTTGAGGCTGAACAGGGCACCATCCGTGTCGCCCCCGACCTCCCGGCTACCTCGCAGCATGCCGGGACCATGCGCACAGTCCTCGAGAATCACGGTGCCGGCCGCACGCCACCGCTCGATCTGCCGCCCCCAATCCGTCGGATAACCGAACAGGTGGACCGGAACCGCCGCACGAACAACGCCTGGCGTACAGTTGTCACCCGCCTGCTCCCCGTCGGGCAGGTCCATGAAGGCCACCCGGAACCCGGCGCACGCCAGCACCTCCGGCAGCCCCTTGAACGAGCATGCGGGCAACAAGACGACGTCCCCGGGCCGAACGGAAAACCCCTCCAGGAGCCCGAGCAACGCGTGGCGTCCCAGGTCGAAGGCGATGCAGTGCGCATTCCCCAGGATTTCCGAAAACCGGGCCTCGAGCAGCGCAACGGTCCCGCTGGATTCGACCCAGGGCCTGATTGCGTGTCGCAGCAGGATCCCGAGTTCCCCCGGCGCAACGTCATAGTGCCGCCGGGCAATCATCCGCTCTCCCCTGCCGGAACAGGCCGAGCCGACGTCGGCTGGGATCCGCCCCTGCCCCACCAGGTTCCGATCAGCATCCCCAGGATGCTCGCACCGAACCCGATCACCTTGGCGGCGTGCCCCCAGTCCAGGATGTACTCGCACAGAGCCCAGGACAGCAGCCCCGCCCCCATCGCGGCCAGGCAACCCCGAGTGTTGGCGCGCTTCCAGTAGATGCCCGCCGTCAGGGGGACCAGAAGCGCCACCAGCGTCGCGGTGTACGAATCGGCAACGAGCTGGAAGATGCTGGGCAACCGTCCGGCGGTCATTCCCGCCTCGGCCGCCGCCTCGGTCGCCGCGCCCGCGAGGATCGAGACGGCCTCCCCTCCACCGGACAGCGCCTCGACCGCGGCCTTCCGGGCCGCTCCCTCGATGGCCCCCTGGGGCAGCGCCAGCACCACGGCCACGCCCGCCACCACCAGAATCGACATCCGGGTGATCCACAGGAAGCGCCGGTCGGTCATCTGGGGAAAGTGCGGCCGGATCAGGTTCTCGGCGATGATGACCGAGGGTGCCAGGATCGCGGCACTGGCCGTCGACAGGATCGCCGACAACAGCGCGCCGTAGAACAGAACCTGGATCACGGGATTGGTGTACAGCCGGATCAGCATCGGCACGATCACCTGATGATCGTCCAGTGCCAGCAGGTCGGGCTGCAGATTGCGAACCGTCATCGCGACGAACAGCGGCATCATCGCGACGGTCAGGTACATCAGGCCGCCGACGTAGGCCGCCCGCACGGCGACCTTCTCGGACTTGGCCGAGTTGATCCGCTGGAACAGATCCTGCTGGGGAATCGACCCCAGACCGATCGCCATCCAGGCCGTCATGTACTCCAGCATCGGGTGCAGCCCCCACTCGGGCACGATGCGGTAGAAGCCCTCGGGACGATCCTCGAGCACGGCCATCACGCCGCCGGCCTCGCCGGCCAGGATCACGCAGATGGCGACCAGACTGGCGATGATCAGGAATGTCTGGACGAAGTCGGTGATCGACACCGCCCACATCCCACCGAAGAAGGTGTAGAGCACGACCAGCGAGATCCCGATCAGCATCGACGACCAGACCGGCAGCCCCGTCACGGTGTTGAACAGGATCCCCAGGGCGACGATCTGGGCCGCGACCCAGCCGAAGTACGACACGACGATGAAGACCGCGGACAGGAATTCGGCGCGCCGATCGTAGCGCTGTCGAAAGAAGTCCCCGAATGTCAGCAGGTTCGACCGATACAGCGGACGGGCGAACACGGCGCCGATCAGGAACAGGCAGAGCGAGGCCCCGAACGGGTCCTCGATCGCCCCCATCAGGCCCTCTGTGTTGATCCGGGAGGAGGCCCCCAGCATGGTCTCGGCGCCGAACCAGGTCGCGAACAGTGCCGTCGCGCTCATGTACAGCGGCAGGCGGCGACCGGCGACGATGAAGTCCTTTGAGTTCTTGACCAGTCGGGACGAGACCAGACCGATGATGACCGTCCCCACCAGATACGCGACCACGAATCCCGTCACCATCGTCGGATTCGCCTCCCAGGCCCCACGGCGCGCAAGGATATCCGATTTTCGGATTTCCACCGCAGGACGCAAGCATTGAGGCACCGGAATTCATCTTTCGCTTGACTTCCGGATGGTGTAACCTCAATATCCGCGAGTTTCCGGAAAAGATTCCGGAAGCGATGGTCCGCATCGGGCGGACTGGGGAGGTGGGTTATGCGTCTGGGGTCGGCGGCGTGACGCCCCGGCCTCGTGTCCAAAAGGAGGGCAAGAATTGAACGCGCTCGGCCGTCACCTTGTTGCGGATTTCCATGGCTGCACCCGGGATCTGAACGACCCCAAGCTGGTCATGGACGCGCTGGAAAAGGCGTGCGAGGTTGCCGGAGCGACCATCATCAGTCGCACCGGACATCACTTCAGTCCCTACGGTGTCACGGCCGTCGTGGTGATTGCCGAATCCCACCTCGCCGTACACACCTGGCCTGAATACGGATACGCCGCCGTCGATCTCTTCACCTGCGGCACGTCCGTCGATACCTGGAAGGCGTTCGACCTGGTCAAGACGGCCTTCGGGGCAACCCGCGTGGACGTCAAGGACATGCCGCGGGGCATCCTGTCAAAGGCCGAACTGGAACGCGCCGCCGCCCAGGCCGCCTAGACTCGGTTCAACGTTTCCGGACCTGCCGGCGAAGCTCCGTCATTGGACGGAGTCCGGCACCAGTTCACCCGCCCGACCGCACGACAACCGGCGACCTCCTGGATGGGCTCTGGACAGGGACACCGCGCGGCAGGAAGACGGGGAAAGTTACGACGACGGGCGGTCTTCCGCGTCGCCATCGGCCGGTTCGACGGGCTCCGTCACGGAAGCAGGCTCGGAAGCAGGCTCGGGGGCAGACCCGGCGGCGGCCCGACGTCCGCGGCGCGACAGGTAGACGCCAATCCCCACAAGCAGGGCCGCTCCCGCGACCGCCAGCGGCACCACCGGAAGTCCGCCTCCCCCCTCATCCTTCTTCACGTGAAGCCCGCGGAACATGGCCTCGAGTTCCTTGTACACAAGGTCGGGCACCGGTGCGTCGGCAATCCGCAACGAAGCGCAGGCCTTGACGGCCGGGTCCGCATCGATGGCCTCGTACAATGCCATCAGCTGCTCGGACAGCTCGGGATCGACCCCGGAGCGGCCTGGCTCGCCGTAGGTCGTCTGGAACGTGTTCAGTCCGCCCTCGTTGTAGCCCAGGGCCAGCATCAGCGTCCGTCCGCCCCCCTCGCGCCGCAGCGCCACCTGGGCACCGCCGGCCCCGACCTTGACCGCCGCCATGGACCAGCCGGGGAGGGCTTCCAGATGTCTTCGAAGCACCTTGCCCGCGCAGCCCCCGTCGTCGGCGCGAGCCGGCAGGCAGGCCAGCGAAGCCACCACGAAAATGCAGCAGGAAGCGCGCCAATACCCCAGTGACGTCATCCGCATGACCTCCCTCCCAGGAATCCCGCCACCCAACCCGGCGTGGAACGAAGTGTACCACAGCGGATTGGGGTAGAATCGGGGCCATGAACCGGCGCGCCAACCTCATCGGCATCTGGATCCTCCTTGGACTGGTCGTGGCCTTCGTCCTGCTGTACGACCGGCACGGCACTCCGACCGCGGCCTATTCGGACTTCAAGCAACTGATCGCCTCGCGGGCGGTCGAATCGGTCCATCTGAAGTACGCCAAGGCCGAGATCCACCTGGTGCCGGACTGGCGCACCCGGGAGCTGGCCCCGGACCTGCTGCAACGCCTGGACGGCGTCGATCGGGACGTCACGGCCCGGCTGCTGCCCGTCGAGGACCGGGAGCTGGTCGCTCAGCTTGCGGCCGCCGGGGTCCGGGTCGAGGGGCAGAACCGGGACCCGGCGATGGCCCTGGGCTGGATCGTCCCCCTGGTGCTGCTGTTGGCGTTCTGGTTCTTCCTGTCTCGCCGCGCCTCGAAGTCCCAGGGCGAAGTGATGGGGTTCGGCAAGAGCAACGTCCGGATCTACAAGCAGGACGACGTCAAGACGACGTTCGCGGACGTGGCGGGCGTGGACGAGGCCAAGACGGAACTCCTGGAGATCGTCGAGTATCTGAAGCAGCCGACCAAGTTCATCCGGGTGGGGGCACGCATCCCGAAGGGCGTGCTGCTTGTCGGTCCGCCCGGAACCGGCAAGACCCTGCTGGCGCGGGCCGTCGCCGGCGAGGCCCAGGTGGCGTTCTTCTCGATCTCCGGCTCGGAGTTCGTCGAGATGTTCGTCGGCGTCGGGGCCGCGCGGGTGCGGGACCTGTTCGAGACCGCCCTGAAGTCCGCGCCTTGCATCATCTTCATCGACGAACTGGACGCGCTGGGGAAGGTTCGCGGCATGTCGATGGCCGGCGGGAACGACGAACGGGAACAGACCCTGAACCAGTTGCTGGTCGAGATGGACGGCTTCGAACCGAACCGCGGAGTCGTACTGATGGCGGCCACGAACCGCCCGGAGATCCTGGACCCCGCGCTGTTGAGACCCGGACGGTTCGATCGCCAGGTGCTGGTGGACAAGCCCGGCCGCCAGGGACGCGAGGAGATTCTGCGGGTCCACCTGCGAAACGTCGTGCTGGCCGACGACGTGGACCCCGAACGCATCGCCCGGATCACCCCGGGGTTCGCCGGTGCCGATCTGGCCAACGTGGTCAACGAGGCCGCGCTGCTGGCCGCCCGGCACGACCGGGATCGCGTGGTGCAGGCGGACTTCGAGGAGGCGATCGAGCGCGTGGTTGCTGGCCTGGAGAAGCGGGGCCGCCTGATCACCGACAAGGAGCGACGGATCATCGCCTACCACGAGATCGGCCATGCCGTCGTCGCCGAGTCGCTGCCCGGCCAGGACCACGTCCAGAAGGTCTCGATCGTGCCGCGCGGCCTGGCGGCATTGGGGTACACGCTCCAGGCCCCGACCGAGGACCGCTACCTGATGATGCGAAGCGAACTGGTGGACCGGATGACCGTGCTGCTTGGGGGACGCGCCGCCGAAACCCTGTTCCTGGGCGACGTTTCGACGGGGGCCCACGGGGACCTGGCCCGGGCGACGGACATCGCCCGTTCGATGGTGACGCGCTTCGGAATGAGCCGCGCCGTCGGGCCGGTGTCGCTGGACGTGCGCGGCCACGCGCCGACGCCCTTCGAGCCGGCACCCACCCGGGAATTTGGAGAGCGCGTCGCCGGGCACATCGACGACGAGGTTCGAACACTGGTCGAGGAGGCCCGAGACCGGGCCACGACCATCCTGGAGGCGCGCCGGGAGGTGGTGGAACGGGCCGCGACGCGGCTGCTCGAGCGCGAGACCCTGGACGGTGACGAGATTCGCGCCCTGCTGCTCCCCGATTCGGGCACGGTGCCTCGGGACCCCGAGGATCGCCCATGATCGACCGGATCTCCCGGAGGCAATGGCTGCTTCGCGCCTTACAGACGGGCCTGTCCGGACTCGGTCTGGCGCTGCTTCGGCCCGCCCGGGCCTCCGAAATCAACCGCTTTCGGGTGGCCCAGGTGACCACCGGCGACCTGCCCCCGGCCCGGCCGGATGCGGCCTTCGTGCTGGCCCAGGAGGTGCGCTTCCGGACGGCCGTCGATGTCAAGTTGGACCGTGTGGTCGTCGGCCTGGGAACCGCGTCGGTGTTCGACCACCCGTTCCTGCTGTGGGTCGGAAACGGCGACTTCCCGGCCCTGACGCCCACCGAGCGAACCCACCTGGCGACGTTCGTCCACAACGGCGGCTTCCTGGTGATCGACAACGCCGGAGAAGGGACCGCGCACGCCGCCTTCGACCGACGAATCCGCGCCGAGATGGCGATGGCCATTCCCGGGCTGGCCCTGGTGCAAATCCCCGAGGACCATGTGCTGTTCCGCAGTTTCTACAAGTTGACCTCCGTGTTCGGGCGACGCGCTCGGAAGCCGTTCCTGGAAGGCGTGTTTCACGAAGGGCGCCTTGCCATCGTGCTGTCCCACAACGACCTTGCCAGCGCATGGTCCCGGGACGGTTTCGGCGTCTGGCACTTCGAGGCGCTGCCCGGCGGCCCCACCCAGCGTGAGGGCGCCATTCGGCTGGGAATCAACCTGGTGATGTACGCCCTGCTTCTGGACTACAAGGACGAGCAGGCCCACGTCGAGACGCTGCTGCGGCGACGCCGGTTGCGTCCGGAGGATTCCCTCCCGCCGCGACGCCCGGAAACGGACGACTGAATGGAGCAGACACTGCATCTGCCCGGCCACACGGGACTGTCGATTGCGGTCGTGGCACTGCTGTCGATCGCGGGCCTGTTGCTGTACGTGGCCCGCGTGCGCGGGGCGGCCGGACGCCGGGACCAGATCCTGCTGACCGTGCTGCGCATGATCGCCGTCGGCGGCGTGGTCATCGCCTGGCTGCAACCGTCCTGGCGCACCAGCGAGGTCGTGCGACGACAATCCGTCGTCCCGGTGCTCGTGGACGAGTCCCTGTCGATGACGACCCGGGGCGCCTCGGGTCTGACCCGAGCGCAGGCCGTCGCGGCGTTCTTCGTCCAGCACCGCGGCGATTTCGAGCGCCTGGAGGACGCCCACGACGTCCAGTACTTCGCGTATTCCGACACCGTGCGTCCCGTGACTCGCCAGGAACTCGAATCGCCCCTGGAGGCCCTGGGCGGACGCACGGACGTCCTTCACGCGCTGGAGACCGTCGTGGATCAATTGCGCGCCTCGCACTGGGGCGGAATCCTGGTCGTCACGGACGGCCTGGACAACGGCCCGAGCCTGGCCGCCCGGGCCGGGGGAGCGGTTCCTTCGCCCGGGGATTTCGCCCGAATCGAGTCACTTCCCTGTCCCGTGCATGTCCTCGTCCCCCCCGACGGCCCGGCTCCCAGGGACATCGCCCTCGACCGCCTCTCGGGTCTGGAGTACGTGCTGCAACGAGATCTGGCCGAGGTGGTGGCCCGGGTTCGAACCCGCGACCTGCCGGACACGCCGATCACCGTCCGACTGCTGGAGGGCGACCAGGTCCTGGACGAGCGGACGGTCTTCACCCAGGGCGGCCGTCTGGAGGTGCCTCTGCGCTTCCTGCCGCGCTCGCCTGGACGGCGCGTCCTGGAACTGGAGGCAACCCTCCTGCCGGACGAGGCCACCAGCAGCAACAACCGCCGATCCGCCGTGGCCCGGGTCCTTCGCGACCGCATCCGGGTGCTTCACGTGTCCGGGCACGCCAGTTGGGACGAGCGATTCCTGCGCGAGTACCTCGGGCGTCGTCGGGACATCGAACTGGTCTCGTTCCATACGCTGCGCACCGCCGACGCGGTCACGACCGACGACGACGAGCAGACGACCCTGATCGCCTTTCCTGCCGAGGAGCTGTTCATCCATCGCATCGAAGGGTTCGATCTGGTGATCCTCCAGGACTACGAGCTGCCTGACATGGATCGGGCCCGGTTCGCGGCCGGCGTGGTCCGCTACGTGGAGCAGGGGGGGGCCTTGCTGTTCATCAGCGGGGGCAACTCGCTGGGGGCGCGGGGTCCCTGGCCGGAGGATCTGGCGTCGGTGCTGCCGGTCCACCCCCTGAAGGCCCCGATGCGAGGCATGATCGAGGGTCGCTTCCCGGTCGAGCTGACCGAGGATGGCCGACGCAGCCCGCTGCTGGGGCGACTGAAGCAGGAACTGGGCGCGGAGCCGCCGCCGCTTCCCGCGCTGACACCGGTCGGCGGCGTGGCGCGCGACGCCACCGTGCTGCTCCAGGCCAGCACGCAGCCGGATCGCCCCGCGCACCCCCTGCTGGTCGTCGCGGCACGCGGACAGGGACGGGTTGCGACGCTGTTGACCGACAGTCTGTGGCGATGGTCGTTCGACACCGGCGCCAAGGTGGGCTATCGACAGGTGCTGGACGGCACGCTCGCATTCCTGACCCGGGACCCTTCCGGAGACCTCCTGCAGGTCGCGGCGACACGACCCAGGCTGACGCCGGGCGCGCTCCAGGAGGTTCGAGTTCGGGCGCCGACCGGGGTACCCGCCATCCGCGTCGAGGTGCGCCAGTCGGGCGGGGACCTCGACAAGCCCGTGCATGCCGAGGACATCACGCCGGACGAGTCCGGGACGGCGAGGACGAGTTTCGTCGCGCCCCGTTCGGGTACCTTCCGGGTTCGTGCCGAGTGCGCGTGGGGCGACCTCCGCCTGCGGGCCGAGGATCTGTTTCTGGTCGCCCCCAGCGACGAGGAACTGGACGGGTTGACCTCGCTGGAGCGAACGACCCTTGAACTGGCGTCGCGTACGGGCGGGCAGACGCGCTCGCTGGCAAGCCCCGAGTTGTCCTCGCTGCCCCTCAAGCCCGAGGTGGTGGCTCGCGTGGGACTGCTGACCGACAAGCCGCTGTGGGACCACCCGCTGATCCTGTTGCTGCTGCTGGGCGTCCTGGCCCTGGAGTGGTACGCCGAACGAAAGATTGGCTACACCTAGGCCGGGCGCCCGTTCGACTCGAAACGGAGGCATGGTGCGCAACATCCGCTTGATCCTGCAGTTCGATGGCACGGACTTCTGCGGCTGGCAGATCCAGGCCGGCCAGCGCACCGTTCAGGGCGACCTGACCGCGGCCCTCCGAGCGCTGACCGGCCAGGACGTGTCCGTGGTCTCGTCGTCGCGCACCGATTCCGGCGTGCATGCCCTGGCGATGCCCGTCAGCTTCCGGCTGGACTCGAACCTCCCGCTGAAGGCCTTCACCTTCGGACTGAACGCCCTGATGTCCCGCGACGTCCGGGTGGTGGATGCGATCGAGGTGCCCCCGGACTTCCATGCCCGGTTCTCGGCCAAGGAGAAGACGTACCTCTACCGGATCCAGAACGGACGCATCGCGCTGCCGCTGGAACGACGCCAGGCATGGCACGTCGTCGAACCCCTGGATCTGGAGGCGATGCGGGACGCCGCGGGACGCCTGGTCGGCACGCACGACTTCTCGGCCTTCCGGTCCGCGCACTGCGACGCCGCTTCCCCGGTACGCACGCTGGCTCGGGTGGACCTGTCCCACGAGCGCCCGGGCATCCTGGCCATGGAGGTCGAGTCCGGCGGATTCCTGCGAAACATGGTCCGGATCCTCGCCGGAACGCTCGTGACCATCGGCCGGGGAAGGCACCCCCCGTCCTGGGTCGATGAACTGCTGGCACACGGTGATCGAACCCGAGGCGGCCAGACCGCTCCCCCCCAGGGCCTGTTCCTGAAGTCGGTCCGCTACCTCGACTGAAGGGTTCAGCGACGCCCGAACACCCGGCGCAGCAGGGCCCAGTCGTGTCGCCCCACCCCCCGGGTCGCGACCAGCGCGGCCAGGAACACCAGCCCCGCGACCACCGGACGTGCGGCCCACGGAACGTGGCTCGAGATCAGACCCGCCCCCACCAGTCCGGACGCGGCGGCGACGGCGGCCACCAGCGCGGTCCACAGCCAGGGAGCGCCCCCGAACACGCGCCGGACCAGGACACCCGCGACGCCGGCTCCCGCGGCGGCGGCCAGAAGCGTGGCAACGGCCGCCTGCACCGACGCCTCGGGGCCCGGGCGTCCGGGCAGCAGCACCAGCAGCAGTCCGACCTGGACCAGAACGGCCCCCACCCCGCCCAGCACCGAGACCAGGGGCCGGCCCGATGACGCCACGATGGCGTTGCCCACGAACATCAGCGCCATCAAGGCTCCGGCGACCAGAAGCATCAGCAGAACGGGCGCCCCCTGGGCATAGGCCGAGCCGAACAGCATGCCCAGGATCTGGGCGGGGGCCGCCCCCAGCACGGCAACGGCACCCCAGGACAGGATGGACGCCAGACGCATCGCGCCGGAAGCCGTCCCGCCGGCGCCCACCGTGTCCCCCGCGCTGGAGGCGGCAGAGACCAGTGGGAACACGATGAAGGTCAACGAGATGACCGCCTGGTAGGGAAGCAGGGCCACGTTCTTGGCGGCGCCGTAGATGCCGGCCGTGGCGGAGGCCGCGTCCGCCGCGACGCCGGTGGCCTGGCCCAGCGCCGCCTTCAGCCCGATCACATCGGCCTGGAGCAGCAGGTTCAGGACCAGTGCATACCCCGACAACGGCAGCAGGTAGCGCAGCAGCGGGGCCAGGGCCAGCGAGGGATCCCTCGGGGCAACCCACAGCGTGCGCCGGGCCAGCACCAGGGCGACCGCCAGGATCGCGACGGCCGCGATGGCGAACGCCCCGAACGACCAGGCAACCGAGCCGGTCACGACCACCACGGCAATCATCAGCCCGGTCTTCAGGGTCGAGAACGTGATGTCCAGTCCCGCCTGGTAGCCGAACCGCCGGGTACCGTTGAACAGCCCCACCAGGGCGGCGTAGAAGGTGTAGGCCAGAACGACGATCGACGCGACGCGAATCGGCAGCGCGAGCCGCTCGTCCCCCAGCAACCCCGTCGCCAGGAGGCCCGCGCCGGCGAACAGTGCCAGGAACACCGGGCCGAACAACATGGCCTGCAACACCAACGCGGAACGACGCACGCGCCCCAGATCGGCGGCATGCTCGCTGGCCAGGCGGGACACGCTCTGAACGGTCGCCGTGATCACGACCATGGTCACCACGTTCAGCAGCGCCGACACGACCCGAAAGCGTCCGAACAGGACCGGATCCCCGAAGAGGCGGGGAAATGCGAGGGACGTGAAGGTGGCCGTGACCAGGAAGTACAGCTTGGCTCCGCTGATCCACAGGAAGCCGCGCCCTGCCTCGCGGATGGTCTTCTCGTCGCCGCTGGTCGCCACCGACTGACCTCGAAAGGGCGGGCCCCTTCTAGCATCGGTGCCTGCGGGCGTCAAACCCATGGAAACTGCCGGGACGGTTGGCACGTCGCCGCGCCGGGACGAGCATCGAGCGCGGATGCGGCCGAAAACGCGCGGGCCTACTCGAGAATCTGAAGGACGGCCCGCTTCTGGAGTTTCGCGGCCGCGTTGGATATCAAGGTGCGCAGGGCCCAGGCCATGTTGCCCTCGCGGCCAATCACCTTGCCCATGTCCTCCTTGGCCACGCGGACCTCGATCACGACGGTGGCGCCGCTCTCGACGACGTTCAGTCGGACCTCGTCTTCCCGATCGACGATCGCCTTGATCAGCGCTTCCGAGAATTCCTTCATCGCTCCCCCCACCCGCTGGCTGGACGCACCCCTGGCCGCCGACCCGGATTCTGCATGCGCACGGATGCAGGAGTGTACCACAGGAATACGTGGATGCAATCAGTCCGGCTGAAGAAGGGCAGGAAGCGGCGGCCGGGTTCAACGGAGCCGACGAACCGGGCAGAAACCCGCGTTGCCTAGGCGGTCTGGTGGAGGCGCCGCGCCAGGCGGGCCACCTTGCGGGACGCGCGCTTCCGCGGAATGACGCCCTTGGCGGCGGCGTGCATCACGACCGACTCGGCCTTCCGGAACGCCGCCACGGCGGCCGGGGCCTCCGGAGTCGCCTGCTGGGCAAGCGCCTTCTTGACGAAGGTCCGGACCATCGACTTGTAGTGGATGTTCCGTACGTGCGCCTGGACGCTCTGGCGATGCCGCTTCAATGCCTGCTTGTGATTGGCCACGGGTCCTCCATCGAAACCGAAACGCCGAACGCTTCTACAGGAAGCGCCATTCCATGTCAAGCACCAATTCCGCGCAGAGGCGCGTCGCTCACGACCGATCCGAAGCCAGGCGCCGGTAGAAGATCGTGATCGTCAGGCAATGGAACTCCCGATCGGAACTCTGGGTCACCTCGCGATCGACCGGAATCAGGTTCGGATTGTCGTGCAGCCATCGGGTGATGGCATCCCCCAACTCCTCCCGATCCTTGGCCTTCGTGGCCGTGAACACCTTCACCCCATCGAACGTCCGCCCCTCGCTCATCGCGCCCCCCATTCATCCGGGTCCGCCAGCGCCATTCCCGCCATCGCGACCACCAGCTCGCGGATGCCCTGTCCGGTGAAGGACGATATCGCCAGGAACGGCACCCCGCGACGCTGCGCCTCGGCCTGAAGCGCCTCGGTACCGGCCGACGCGTCAGGCAGGTCGGTCTTCCCGGCGACCAGCATCCACGGCCGTCGCTCCAGACCACGCCCGTACTTGACCAGCTCGTTGCGTACCCGATCCAGTTCGGCGATCGGGTCGTCGGCCGTCGCGGCATCGACCAGGTGGACCAGCGCGCGCGTGCGCTCGCAGTGCCGCAGGAACTGGTGCCCCAGACCCACGCCCTCGGCGGCCCCTTCGATCAGGCCGGGCAGGTCCGCAACGACGAACGAACGATCCCCGATGGCCACCACGCCCAGGTTGGGAACCAGCGTCGTGAACGGATAGTCGGCGACCTTGGCCTTGGCGGCCGAGATCCGATTGATCAGGGTGGACTTCCCGGCGTTCGGCAACCCGACCAGCCCGATATCCGCCAGCAGCTTCAGTTCCAGGCGCAGCACCCGCGTCTCGCCGTCGCCGCCGGCCTTCGCGAATCCCGGCGTCTGCCGCCATGGCAGGGCAAAATGCTGGTTGCCGGCTCCCGGCTTGCCGCCGACCGCCACCACCAGCTGCTGGCCCGGGGCGACCAGGTCCCCCAACGGCTCCCCGCCGGTTTCCGGGAACACGACGGTGCCGACCGGAACGTGCAGCACCAGAGCCTCGCCGCTGCGACCGGTCTTGTTCGAGGTGCCCCCGGGATCCCCGTCGGGCGCCTTGAACTTGCGCTTGAAGTGGTACTCCAGCAGCGTCTTCAGGTGCGGGTGGGCATGCAGGATGACGTCGCCCCCGCGCCCGCCGTCACCGCCGTCGGGGCCGCCCTTGGGAACGAACTTCTCGCGGCGGAACGAGACACGACCGTCGCCTCCTCGGCCCGATCGCACCTCGATCACCGCTTCGTCGATGAACCGCATCGTTCCTTCCGGAGAAGACCTGGGCGGGGACGGAAGCCGGAGTCGGAGATTGGCGCGTCCGCCGTCAGGCGACGGCAGCCGGCATCACATCGACGAACTTCCGGTTCCGGTTCACGCGGTACGACACCACGCCGTTCGCCATGGCGAACAGGGTGTAGTCACGCCCCATCCCGACATTGGCCCCCGCGAAGATCTTGGTGCCCAGCTGGCGGACCAGGATGCTGCCGGCCGGCACGTTCTGCCCGCCGAACACCTTCACGCCGCGCCGCTGGCCGTGGCTGTCACGCCCGTTCCTGCCGCTCTGACCCTTCTTGCGCGCCATGGCTCACTCCGCCTTGATTCCCTGGATGACCAGCCGCGTGAAGAACTGACGGTGGCCGGCCTTCCGGCGATAGTTCTTGCGACGCCTGATCTTGTAGACGATGATCTTCGGGGCGCGGCCGTTGAACACGACCTTCCCGACGACCTCGGCGCCCTGCACGGTCGGACGGCCCACGGTGGTGGCGTCCTCGGTGCCGATCAACAGGACGTCCGAAAACCGGACTTCCTCTCCGACCTCGACGGGCAACTTCTCGACCTC
>JARKOL010000196.1 GCA_029975745.1 Myxococcota bacterium
AGATGCTTTCGGCGCTAAGCGAATCGAACAATGCCGCCAGCAGGTCCACGTCCCCGGGAACCAGCGGCCGGACCAAAACCTCGGTGCCGTCCTTCAGGCGGCAGGTCATGGGAGCGGGGATGGGAACCTTGCTGGGCACGCGGGTCCTCCCGGCGACGGCCGCACCTTCCGGACCGGGGCCCGGCGGGATCAGGCCTGGTTCGCCTTCGCCAGTTCCTCGTCGCGCAGCACGCGGCGAAGCACCTTGCCGACGGTCGATTTCGGCAGCTCGTCCCGGAATTCGACCATTCGCGGCACCTTGTACGGGGCCAGCCGGTCCCGGCAGAACGCGATGACCTCGTCCTCGGTCAACGTCTCGCCGGGTTGCACCACGATGAAGGCCTTGACCGTCTCGCCGCGTCGGGCGTCGGGCACGCCGACCGCCGCCGCCTCCAGCACCTTCGGGTGCTCGTACAGGATCTCGTCGATCTCGCGGGGATAGATATTGTACCCGCCGGCGATGATCATGTCCTTCTTCCGGCCCACGATGTAGAAGTAGCCGTCATCGTCCATCCGCGCAATGTCACCTGTGTACAGCCAGCCGTTTCGCAGGGTCAGGGCCGTTTCATCCTCGCGCTTCCAGTATCCGGCCATGATCTGGGGACCCGCCAGGATCAGCTCGCCGTCCTCGCCGATCGGCATGTCGCGGGTGCCTTCCTCCAGATCGACGATCCGCGCGTCCGTGTCGGGCAGCGGAATGCCGATGGAACCCGGTTTGCGCAGGCCGAACAGCGGGTTCGCGTGGGTCACGGGCGAACTCTCGGTCAGGCCGAATCCCTCGGTGATCCGGCCGCCGGTCAGTGTCTCGAAGCGCTCCAGGACCTCGATGGGCAGGGGCGCCGACCCCGAAAAGCATCCCTTGATCGAGGACACGTCGATCCCGTCGATGCCGGGGAAGTTGTTGATGGCGTTGAACATCGCCGGAACCGCGGGGAACATGGTCGGACGGTACTTCTTGATCAGGCCCACCAGTTTCCCGATGTCGCGGGGGTTCGGGACCAGGATCTGGGTGGCTCCGATCAGCACGCCCAGGTTCATGCAGACGGTCAGGCCGAACACGTGGAAGTACGGCAGGGCGGCCAGGCCGATCTCGCCGCCCATGACGACGTTCGGGAACCAGGCCTTCACCTGCATCGCGTTGAAGACCAGGTTCCGGTGCGTCAGCATCGCCGCCTTGGACACGCCGGTGGTACCGCCGGTGTACTGCAGGTTCGCCAGCGCGGCCGGGTCGTCCGGCATGGGCGGGGGCGCGGCCGTGGTGTCGGCCAGCAGATCCTTCAGCCAGTGGATGCCGGGTTCCGGGGGCACCTGCACCACCAGGCCGGTCTTCTTGCCGACCAGGGGGAACAGCAGGTTCTTCGGGAAGGGCAGGTAGTCCTTGACGGCCGTGACGATCACGTGTTCCAGCAGCAACTGGTCGCGGATCGGCCGGATGGTGTTGACCCAGAAGGCGTCCAGCACGATGGCGAACCGCGCATCCGCGTCGTTGAACTGGTGCTCGATCTCGCGGGCGACGTACATCGGGTTCGTCATCACCGCAACGCCGCCGGCGCGCAGCACGCCGAAGTAGGCGATCAGGGTCTGGGGCAGGTTGGGCAACTGGATCGCCACGCGGTCGCCGGACTTCAGGCCCAGTCGCACCAGGGACGCCGCAAGGCGGTCCGCGGCGGCGGCCAATTCGGCGAACGTGAGGCTGGCGCCCTCGAACACCGCAGCCTTCTGGCCGGGCCAGGCCGCCGCGGAGCGTTGCAACACCTGGGAAAGCGTCAGGTCGGCCACGTCCAGGCTACGGGGGATGCCGTCTTCGTAGTGGGGGAACCAGGGGCGGTCTTCCATGGGAACCTCCGGAAAGGGGGTTTCGGGCCGCGACGGTTCGCGTGCCGACTATTCTATATGGATATCCGGGGCGATGCCGTCAATCGGGGACGGAAAAAGTCCGAATGCTGCGGCGCGTCAACCGAACACGGTCAACAGGCTGCCCGCGGTGACCAGGTTCCACAGGCTGTGCGCCACGATGGGGGCCGCCAGGTCGCGGGTCCGATCGTACAACACGCCCAGGCCGAAACCGATGGCCCACAGCGGCAGCAGGTTCTCCATCGAGAAGTGGGCCATCGCGAACACCAGTCCCGACAGGGCGGCGGCGCCGTAGGGCGTCATGTGGCGGCGCAGGCGTCCGAACAGGTAGCCGCGGAACAGCGGTTCCTCGATGGCCGGTGCCAGCAACGCCACGGCCAGCCCCAGCAGGGCCAGGGAGGACGGATCCGGGTCGGACACCAGCAGCAGTGCGATGGGGTTGTCGAACGGTTCGCCGCCTCCGCCCAGCATCGAGGTGAGGGCCGCGGCGGCCAGCACGGCGGGCCACAGCATGCAGTAGCCGCCCAGGCCCCACGCCAGCGAGCGTCCCAGGTTGCCCGGGGCGAACGAGCCGGACAGGCCCGTCAGGTCCAGCCAGCGGTCGGCGGGGTGTTCGCGCCCCAGCCGGGCGACCAGCCACAGGCCGACGCCCCCGGTCAGCAGGTACAGCGCCACGACCAGTTGCGACACCCCCGCGTCGGGAAAGGCGCGCTGCAGCACCGTCGGGCCCAGCACGCCCGCGGTCAGGGACACGGCCATGAACACGATCATCACGCGCAGCAGGGGCAGCACGGCCTCGAAGGTCATCGGCGTGCGTTCCAGGGCCCGGGCCGCGATCTGGCGCCTGCGGGCCTTGAACCAGAGCACGACGCCCGTGGCCAGGATGCCCAGCCCCAGGACGACCAGCGTGGATCCCAGGGCCATGCGCGCCGTCCACCAGTCGAGCCACGCCTGCCGGGCCTCGGCGCCCTCGGGGGCGTCGCCCGCCATCCGCGCACCGATGATGTGGCGCGAAACGGCATCCGTTGGGGCGGCCTGGATGACGGCAAGATCGTTGGGGCCGGGAACGAACCCGGGATCCAGGGCCCAGCGCGCGATGGCCTCGGCGGCGGGAACCCGGTGGGCGATGGGGACGACGAACGTGCCGGCGACGTGTCGGGCCCCCAGGGCCATGGATGCCGCGGCCCCCGCCAGGTGGTCCCGGTCCGCGGCCAGTGGGCGGTGCGCCACGGTCTCGAGCGCCGCGATCAGTGGGGTGGCCAGCGTCGGTGTCCCCGAGGCCTGGCCGGGCGGGGCCGCGGCCATGCGGGCCATGAAGGACAACTGGCGGACCTGCAGCGACGACACGACGGATGCCGGCAGGGGGGGCTGGCGCAGCGATATCAGCGTCGCGACCGCGATCACGAACACGCCGACCAGGATCAGGGGTACATGGCGTCCCGGATTCATGGCTGGAACTATAGCGTTCCCCGTCCGGAAGGCAAGGGCGGTCGGCGGTTGTTGCGTGTCGGCGGCGGGGGGGCGCCGTTTGACAGGTTCCGGGGAAACTCCTATTTTTGCGGGGCCGCGCCGTGGCGGCGCGTCGCTTCAACCCAGGGCAGGAGCCGTCGTGAGCCTGAAACTGTACAACACCCGGACCCGCGCGAAGGAGCCGTTCGTCCCGTTGGCCGAGGGCAAGGTCGGCATGTACGTCTGCGGCGTCACGGTCTACGACCGGTGCCACATCGGGCATGCCCGCGCCTACGTGTCGTTCGACGTGGTCCAGCGCTACCTGCGCTACCGCGGGTACGATGTGACCTACGTGCGCAACTTCACCGACGTCGATGACAAGATCATCGTCCGGGCCAACGAGCGCGGCGAGTCGGTGACCGAACTGACGGACCGGTTCATCCGCGAGTACCACGAGGACATGGCGGCGCTGGGCGTGGCCCAGGCCGACGTCGAGCCGCGGGTGACCGACCACGTGGCCGAGATCGTCGCGATGGTCCAGCGGATCATCGAGCGCGGCCACGGGTACGTCGTGGACGGCGACGTCTATTTCGACATCGAGTCCTATCCCGGCTACCTGGGTCTGTCGGGCCGGAAGCTGGACGACATGAAGGCCGGCGCCAGCGACCGCATGGGCGCCGAGAAGCGCACGCGGCACCCGATGGACTTCGCGCTGTGGAAGGCCGCCAAGCCCGGCGAACCGGCCTGGGACAGCCCCTGGGGTCCCGGGCGGCCCGGATGGCACATCGAGTGCTCGACGATGAGCGCGAAGTACCTGGGCGACGTGTTCGACATCCACGGCGGCGGCGCCGACCTGGTGTTCCCGCACCACGAGAACGAGCGGGCCCAGTCCTGGGCGTGCTCCGGCGAGGAGTTCGTCCGGTACTGGATGCACAACGGGTTCGTGAAGATCGACGACGAGAAGATGTCCAAGTCCCTGGGCAACTTCTTCACGATCCGGCAGGTCACCGAGCGGTTCCATCCCGAGTCGCTTCGCTACTTCCTGCTGACGACGCACTACCGCAGCCCCATCAACTTCTTCGATGGGGCCATTACCGAGGCCGAGAACCGCGTCGAGTACCTGTACGAAACCGTGGCGGCGGCGCGCGCCTGGCTGGAGAACCGGCCCGGCACGGTCAAGGCCGCGGACCTGGAGGCGTGGCGTGCGCGGTTCGTCGAGGTCATGGACGACGATTTCAACTCGGCGGCGGTGCTGGGGATCCTGGCCGATGCGGCCCGGGCCCTGAACGAGGCGCTGGCGATCAAGGGCAAGGCGCCCGAGAAGTCGGATCAGATCGCGACGTTGCTGGCGACGATCGAGGAGCAGGGCGGCGTCGTCGGGCTTTGCGGGCGCGACCCGGCCGAGACGCTGGCCGGGATCCAGGCACGCAAGCTGGCGCGGTCCGGCCTGGACCGGGCGGCGATCGAGGCGAAGGTGGCCGAGCGGACGGCGGCGCGGCAGGCGAAGGATTTCGCCCGGGGCGATGCGATCCGGAACGAACTGCTGGCCCTGGGAGTCGCGCTGATGGATGGTCCCGAGGGAACGCGCTGGAAGGTGGGGTGATGGCTCGCAACCCCAGGGCACGGGGCGGCGCTCCGCTCCAGGGCGCGCTGGACGAACTGCTGGACCGCGCGCGGTCCCGGTCGTACTTCGATTGCCTGCGCGTGGCGCCGGACGTGACGACCACCGGGGTGCGTGAGGCCTGGGTGCGTGTCGTGGCCGAGTGGGAGTCCCTGCGGGCCGCGCCCGGGTGGTCCCCCGAGCAGGCCGCCGCACTGGCGGAGGCCGGACAGGTGTTGCACGACGCGTTTTCGGTGCTGTCCGACCCGGACCTGCGCCTGGCCTATCGCCGGGCTTTGGAATCCTGAATCTTGTGGGGGAATCATGGCGGTGCTGCCCGTCCGGGTCTGGCCGGACCCGGTGCTATCGCGCAAGGCCGAGCCCGTGGACGTGATCGACGACGCGGTGCGCACGTTGCTGAACGACATGGCCGAAACGATGTACAAGGCCGACGGCATCGGGCTGGCCGCGCCCCAGGTCGGCGTGTCGCGTCGCCTGGTGGTGATGGACGTGCCGGGGCCCGAGGGCGGGGCCGGGACCGGGTTGATCTTCGCGATCAATCCCAGGGTGGTCGCCCGGGAAGGCGCCTGCACCATGACCGAGGGCTGCCTGTCGTTCCCCGGCCTGGAGATCGACGTCAAGCGGGCCGAGCGGGTGCGGGTCGAGTACCAGGACCTGGACGGACAGCCGCAGGCGGTCGATGCCGACGGTGTCCTGGCCATCTGCTTCCAGCACGAGATCGATCACCTGGACGGCATCGTGTTCACCGAACGTCTGGGACCCGTGCGGCGCCGCCTGGCGCTGCGCGACTACGACAAGTTGCGGCGCGCCGAGGGCGATCGCTGACCCCCGCTTGCCGCGTGCCGGCCGCCGCCGGCCTGGAGGCATCCCCGCATGGATCCGGCCGCGTTGCGAGTGACATTCATGGGATCGGCATCGTTCGCGGTGCCGTCGCTGGTGGCGCTGGTCGAGGCGGGCTATCGGGTCGTCCAGGTGGTGACCCGGCTCGACAAGCCCCGGGGGCGTGGCCTCGAGATCGCGCGGACGCCGATTGCCGAGCGGGCGACGGCGCTGGGATTGCCGCTGTTCCAGCCGAAGACGCTGCGGACGCCCGAGGTGCTGGAGGCCCTGCGCGCGGCGGCGCCCGACCTGATCGTGGTGGCGGCGTACGGCCGCATCCTGCCCGCCGAGGTGCTGGCGCTGCCCCGGTTCGGCTGCGTGAACGTCCACGGCTCGATCCTGCCGAAGTATCGTGGTGCGGCGCCGGTCCAGTGGGCGGTGATTCGCGGCGAGGCCGAAGCGGGCGTGACGCTCATGCGGATGGACGAGGGGTTGGACACCGGGCCGATCCTGGCGATTCGGACCCTGCCGATTGGCGAACGGGACACCGCGGCGACGGTCTATGACCGGCTGGCGGACCTGGGGGCCGAGGCGCTGGTGGCGTGCCTGCCCGGCATCCTGGACGGGTCGATTCCGCCGGTACCCCAGGATTCCGATGGCGCGACGCTGGCTCCGCCCCTGGACAAGGACGTCGGCGCCATCGACTGGGCGGCGCCCTCGCGTGTTGTCCGGGACCTGGTGCGGGGGGTCGAGCCCTGGCCCGGGGCCTTCACGAACACGCCGGCGGGCCTGCGACTGCGGGTGTTCCCGCCGGTGGTCCCCGAGATCGGCGGCGGGTTCGACGGCGTCCCCGGCCAGGTGCTGGGGGTTGACCGTGACGGGATGGTGGTTCGGACCGGAGACGGCGCGGTGCGCGTGCTGCACGTCCAGCCCGCGGGGTCGCGGCGCATGGACGCCCGGGACGCGGTGGCGGGGCGGCGGGTGCGGGTCGGGGACGTCCTGGGGCCCGGGGAGTCGGCATGAGCGAGACCGGTCGTGCAGCCATTGACGCAACGCGCGCGAGGCGCGGTTCGATAGGGTTGTGGCGGCGCCTGCCCCTGGTGGTCGGGCTGGTCCTGGCCTGGGGATGTCGGGGGGCCTCGCCGGACGTGGGCGGGCCTGCCGAGGCCTCGGGCGCGCCGGATGACGCCGAGGCGGGCCAGGCCGACATGCTTGCGCCGGAAGGGTTGGCCGGGGCGCTGGAAGGCGTCTTCGCGAGCGCGGACACGATGATCACGGTGGACCGTGCCGGTCGTGCGGTGATGCTGCGGGACGAGCGGCGCCTGGCACACGCGTCCTCGGGCGACTTTCATGCGTCCGTGCGGCGCGTCCACGCGGGCGCCGAGGCCGGGGATTCCGACGAGCGCATGGCCGCCGTGCGGATCGGGAGCGGGTACTGGACCCGGGGAAACGCGGGGCCCTGGGTGGCCTGGGACGACGCGATCGACGAACCGGACGCGGCCTCTCGCCAGGCGCTGTCCGCGACCCGGGACATGATGTCGCTGGTGCGGCAATGCGGACGGATCGCGGGCGAGGGCCCCGAGGCGACGGTCTCGCTGCGGTCCGATTCGTGTTCGGCGGTCGCGACGCCCGGCGGGGCCCCCTGGGCGGGTCGCGTCCTGGCCATGGACGGGACCTTGACCTGGAAGGGGCCGCTGCTGGTGGGGGCCGAACTGCGTGTCCGGATGCAGATGACGGCGGGGGACGGCGGGGCCGAGGTGACGCTGGCCCACGAATACCGGGCCCGTACCATGGCGCCGGACGAGGCGCCCCAGGCGCCGCCGGCCGATCGGGTGGTTTCGTCCCGACGGGACCGACCCGCGCGGATGGTCCAGACGGTGTTGCAAGGCTGGGAGGACGCCCTGGGCGCGGGCGCGCCACCGGCCAGGGTGAGGGAGCGCCGCTAGGGGCGCACGGAGGAACCTGATCATGTGGGCCGAGGAGATCGACGACATCACGATCGAGTTCGAGGAGGACGGCGTTCAGGTGGTTCGGCAGGAGGCACGCGAGGTCGTTGCCCGCGGGACCTGGCCTGTCCTGATGTTCGCGTACCGCGAGCGCGACCCCAAGACCGGCGAGTTCGGCGGCCTGAAGTTCAGTCTGCGCAAGTTTCGCAAGGCCCGCGGCGTGTACCGAATGGAGGCCAAATTCAACATCGGAAACCCCGACCAGGCTCGGGCCATCGCCGCGATCCTGGGACGATGGGCCTCCGAAGCCCCAATCGATTCCGAGGGCTGAGCGATTGGAAAAAATTCGGCTTGACATGGGTGGGCGCGCCCCCTAACATCCCGCCCGCTTCGCCGGATTCCGGCGGGTTCGTTGAAAGACGGTTTGGTGGTTGTCGGGAGTCGAAAAAACTTCTTGACACGCGGCGCAAGCTGACCTACCATCCGCATCCGCTCTGGGCGAACAGGCTCGGAGGCGCTTTGAAAAGTGGGGTTTCGGGTCCGGTCGGGTGACGATGAAAAGAAGCCCGGCGGCGGCGTGAAAAAAAAGTTGTTGACACGCCGAACGACCTGAAATACACTCTTTCCCCGTTGCGGTTGGCGCCTGGTGGCGCCTTGGCAAGACGGACCGGGTGGCGACGACGAGTCGAAGGAGTCGCGCTCGGCAGGGATGTGGCGGTTGAAACGCGGTGTCCTTGACAGTCCCGTTGGCGAGGGTTATTGTTGACTTTCGCCGGCCGGAATTTGCGGCCTCGCTCCTTGAAAACTAGATAGTAGGTTCGACAGTGAACCCCTGTTCAAATAGTCGAAAGGGTAGGAGTCTTCGGACTTCGACCTTTCACGATTCATACGGAGAGTTTGATCCTGGCTCAGGACGAACGCTGGCGGCGTGCCTAACACATGCAAGTCGAACGCGAAAGGGGGGCAACCCCCGAGTAGAGTGGCGCACGGGTGAGTAACACGTGGGTAACCAACCCCCGGGTGGGGGATAACAGCCCGAAAGGACTGCTAATCCCGCATAAGACCACGATGGCGCAGGCCATTGGGGCCAAAGGAGAAATCCGCCTGGGGACGGGCCCGCGTCCCATCAGCTTGTTGGTAGGGTAACGGCCTACCAAGGCAGTGACGGGTAGCTGGTCTGAGAGGACGACCAGCCACACTGGGACTGGAACACGGCCCAGACTCCTACGGGAGGCAGCAGTGAGGAATATTGGACAATGGGCGAAAGCCTGATCCAGCAACGCCGCGTGGGTGATGAAGGCCTTCGGGTTGTAAAGCCCTTTCAGGAGGAACGAGGAAGGACGGTACCTCCAGAAGAAGCACCGGCTAACTCCGTGCCAGCAGCCGCGGTAATACGGAGGGTGCAAGCGTTGTCCGGAATCACTGGGCGTAAAGCAGGTGCAGGCGGCTCGTTATGTCGGGTGTGAAATCCCGCGGCTCAACCGCGGAACTGCGCCCGAAACTGGCGAGCTTGAGTGCGAGAGGGGGTGGTGGAATTCCCGGTGTAGAGGTGAAATTCGTAGATATCGGGAAGAATACCGGTGGCGAAGGCGACCACCTGGCTCGCTACTGACGCTCAGACCTGAAAGCGTGGGGAGCAAACAGAATTAGATACTCTGGTAGTCCACGCTGTAAACTATGGACACTAGGTGTTGGGGGTGTCGATTCCCTCAGTGCCGAAGCTAACGCATTAAGTGTCCCGCCTGGGAAGTACGGCCGCAAGGCTAAAACTCAAAGGAATTGACGGGGGCCCGCACAAGCGGTGGAGTATGTGGTTTAATTCGACGCAACGCGAAGAACCTTACCCAGACTTGACATGTAGGGAACCGGGTGGAAACACCGGGGTGCCTGGTTTACCAGGAGCCCTAACACAGGTGCTGCATGGCTGTCGTCAGCTCGTGTCGTGAGATGTTGGGTTAAGTCCCGCAACGAGCGCAACCCTCGCTGGTAGTTGCCATCATTCAGTTGGGCACTCTACCGGGACTGCCGGTGTTAAACCGGAGGAAGGTGGGGATGACGTCAAGTCCTCATGGCCCTTATGTCTGGGGCTACACACGTACTACAATGGCTGGTACAGAGGGCAGCGAACCGGCGACGGTAAGCCAATCACAAAAAACCAGCCCCAGTTCAGATCGGAGTCTTCAACTCGACTCCGTGAAGGCGGAATCGCTAGTAATCGCTGATCAGCAGGCAGCGGTGAATACGTTCCCGGGCCTTGTACACACCGCCCGTCACACCATGGGAGTTGCTTGCTCCTGAAGTCACTAGGCTAACCCGAAAGGGAGGCAGGTGCCAACGGAGCGGGTAGCGACTGGGGTGAAGTCGTAACAAGGTAGCCGTAGGGGAACCTGCGGCTGGATCACCTCCTTTCTAAGGAAAAGGCCGACCGGAAGGTTGGTCCATTGGGGTCACAAGAACCTACTATCTAGTTTTCATCGAGTGAGGCTCCGGCCTCGCTCCTTGAATCCCTGTCCATCCGCTGCAGGGGTGACCTTACAGGTCCGTGGGTCCTGTGGGCCGATATGGGCCTGTAGCTCAGACGGCTAGAGCACACGCCTGATAAGCGTGGGGTCGGCAGTTCGATTCTGCCCAGGCCCACCAATCCTTGAGTGGGCCAATGCGCCTGCGGGGCTGTAGCTCATCTGGAAGAGCGCGGGCTTTGCAAGCCTGAGGTAAGGGGTTCGATCCCCCTCAGCTCCACCGGTAGCGATTCGGACAGGGAAACACGGAACGGTCTTTGACAAGTGAATTCAGTTATTGCGATGACCTTGGTCACAACACCGAAAACCTGTGAAATCATGTGGTCAAGCTACTAAGGGCATGTGGTGGATGCCTTGGCGCTCAGAGGCGATGAAGGACGTGGGTGGCTGCGATAAGCCGCGGGGAGGAGCTAACCATCCCTTGATCCGCGGATGTCCGAATGGGGAAACCCAGCGCCGGTATCAGGTTTTCCTGGTACCGAGCGTTATCCCGAAAGGGAGGCGAACCCGGGGAACTGAAACATCTCAGTACCCGGAGGAAGAGAAATCAAACGAGAATCCCCCAGTAGCGGCGAGCGAAAAGGGACGAGCCCAAACCGCGTATGTGCAAGCTTGCCGGCGTTGCATACGCGGTGTTGTGGGGCCTTACCGGAGGGATCGGCAAGTCCCTCGGGAAGTTACAAACCGCTTTGATAGTGGAACCGTCCTGGAAAGGCGGACCATAGAGAGTGACAGTCTCGTACGCGAAATCGAAGCGGCTTCCTGGGTAAGGTACCCGAGTACGGCGGGACACGTGGAACCCTGCCGGAATCCGGGAGGACCATCTTCCAAGGCTAAATACTCCTGAGCGACCGATAGTGAACCAGTACCGTGAGGGAAAGGTGAAAAGTACCCCCGCGAGGGGAGTGAAATAGTACCTGAAACCGCATGCCTACAAGCAGTTCGAGGGCTATGGCCGCAAGGCAATGCCTGAGAGCGTACCTTTTGCATAATGAGCCAACGAGTTGCTGCTCTGTAGCAAGGTTAAGCCGAAGGAGGCGTAGCCGTAGCGAAAGCGAGTCTGAATAGGGCGTTCAGTTGCAGGGCGCAGACCCGAAACCAGGTGATCTATCCATGGGCAGGGTGAAACGTGGGTAATACCACATGGAGGCCCGAACCCACCGGCGTTGAAAAGCCGGGGGATGACCTGTGGATGGGAGTGAAAGGCTAATCAAACCTGGAGATAGCTGGTTCTCCCCGAAACATATTGAGGTATGGCCTCGGTGAAATCAGGAACGGAGGTAAAGCACTGGATGGGCTAGGGGGCCTACAAGCTTACTAAACCCAACCAAACTCTGAATTCCGTTCGCTGTTATACCGGGAGACAGTCCACGAGCGATAAGGTCCGTGGGCAAGAGGGAAAGACCCCAGACCGCCATCTAAGGTCCCAAAGCGCGTGCTAAGTGGTGAAGGATGTGAGATCGCGTAAACAACCAGGAGGTTGGCTTAGAAGCAGCCATCCTTTAAAGAAAGCGTAACAGCTCACTGGTCGAACGTGGTTTCGCGCCGAATATTCGACGGGGCTCAAGCACGCCGCCGAAGCTGCGGATTGCCACGCCTTGAGCGTGGCGATGGTAGGGGAGCGTTGGAGTTGCCGATGAAGGCCGACCGTAAGGACGACTGGAGGCCCTCCAAGTGATGATGTTGGCACGAGTAGCGATAAACCGGGTGAGAAACCCGGTCGCCGAAAACCCAAGGGTTCCCTGGCAAGGGTAATCCGCCAGGGGTTAGTCGGGCCCTAAGCCGAGGCCGAGAGGCGTAGGCGATGGAAAACAGGTTAATATTCCTGTACCACTTCGATGCGATTGAAGCCAGAGGGGACGGAGAAGGGTAGGCCTCGCCGGGTGATGGAAGTCCCGGTTCAAGCCCGTAGGGTGTTCCTCCAGGAGGCACAACGCCACAAACGGAGGGACGTTAGCCCGAGAGGTGATGAGCGTGTCAATGCTTCGGCAGCGATACGACGAGCTGATCCCACGCTTCCAAGAAAAGCCTCGGGTGGACAATTCGGAGTGCCCGTACCGTAAACCGACACAGGTGGGTGGGGTGAGAAACCCAAGGCGCTTGAGAGAATCCTCCTTAAGGAACTCTGCAAATTGCCACCGTAACTTCGGAAGAAGGTGGGCCTGGCTTGGTGTAGGGACTTGCTCCCGAAGCTTCGCTGGGTCGCAGATAGCAGGGGGTAGCGACTGTTTATCAAAAACACAGCACTCTGCCAAGTCGTAAGACGACGTATAGGGTGTGACGCCTGCCCGGTGCCGGAAGGTTAAGGGGAGATGTCAGGGGTAACCCGAAGCATTGAACCGAAGCCCCGGTAAACGGCGGCCGTAACTATAACGGTCCTAAGGTAGCGAAATTCCTTGTCGGGTAAGTTCCGACCTGCACGAATGGCGTAACGACTTCCCCACTGTCTCGAGGAGGAACTCAGCGAAACTGGAGTCTCGGTGCAGATACCGAGTTCCCGCGGCAAGACGGAAAGACCCCGGAACCTTTACTGCAACTTGGCAGTGAACCTCGGGCGTGCATGTGTAGGATAGGTGGGAGACGTTGAAGCGGGGGCGCTAGCCTCCGTGGAGTCAACCTTGAAATACCACCCTTGTGCGTCTGATGTTCTAACCCGCGCCAGTGAGCCTGGCGGGGGACACTGCCTGGTGGGTAGTTTGACTGGGGCGGTCGCCTCCCAAAATGTAACGGAGGTGTGCAAAGGTTCCCTCAGCCTGATTGGAAACCAGGCGTTGAGTGCAAAGGCATAAGGGAGCTTGACTGCGAGACCTACAAGTCGAGCAGATGCGAAAGCAGGTCTTAGTGATCCGGTGGTCCCGCATGGAAGGGCCATCGCTCATCGGCTAAAAGGTACTCTGGGGATAACAGGCTGATCACGCCCAAGAGTTCACATCGACGGCGTGGTTTGGCACCTCGATGTCGGCCCATCGCATCCTGGGGCTGGAGCAGGTCCCAAGGGTCCGGCTGTTCGCCGGTTAAAGCGGTACGCGAGCTGGGTTCAGAACGTCGTGAGACAGTTCGGTCTCTATCTGCCGCGGGTGTAGGATTCTTGAGGGGAGCTGCCCTTAGTACGAGAGGACCAGGGTGGACGGACCTCTGGTGTGCCGGTTGTCGCGCCAGCGGCATTGCCGGGTAGCCACGTTCGGAACGGATAACCGCTGAAAGCATCTAAGTGGGAAACCGACCCCAAAACCAGGAATCCCGGACGAAAGTCCCTAAAGGCCCCTCGGAGACGACGAGGTTGATAGGCCACAGGTGTAAGCGCTGTAAGGCGTTCAGCCGAGTGGTACTAATAGGCCGTGAGGCTTGACCACGTGCTTTCACAGCGGCGTTGTGGCCAAGGTCATCGCAATAACGAATTCTCTTGTTTTGGTCGCGAGTTGGGCGCAAGCCCGCTCCACCGAAATAAGGGGCTGGTGACCACACCGGAAGGGCCATACCTGATCCCATCCCGAACTCAGAAGTCAAGCCTTCCAGGGCCGATGGTACTGCGCGGGAAGCTGCGTGGGAGAGTAGGTCGTTGCCGGCCCCTTTTTTTTTGCTCCGGAGGATCGGCGTCCGCGCCGGTCCGTCGCTTGCTTGTTCCCGCAAATCACTTGCTGCGGTGCTCGGCGTAGCTGGGCTACGCCTGCGCTCCTCCCGGCGTGATTTGCTGGGAACCGCGGCGCGACGAACTCGCCGCGAACGCCGATCCTCCTCCGCCGTGCCTTCGTTGGGGTTTTGGGGCAGGGGCAGCACGGGGGCGCCTTGGGGCGCCTTGGGGCGCGAGGCGCTGCGCTCTCGCGCAAGTTGGTGGGGCGCGAGGCGCTTCGCTCTCGCGCAGAGGCGGCGGTCGCTTCGCTCCGCCGTCTGCGGGCGGTAGCCCGCCCTGGAGTGCGCCGGCCACGCCGGCGCCCTTGTGCTCTCTGGAACCCTCTCCACTTGTCCGGTGCCGTTCGTGGTGGGCCCGCGCGCGCGGGTCTGGCAGATGGCTCGGCATGTCAGGCCGCTCGCGGTTGCCTCGACTCGGTGCTTGCCGTATCGTTGGCGGCCAGGAGGTGAACCGTGCCCGGGTGGCTCCAGGGACTACTGTTCTTTCTGACCGTGTTCGTGATCTGGGGCGGAGCCCATGTCTATCTGTTCTTTCGCACCCGACAGGTACTGGGAATTGGCAGGCGGGGCCGGCCCTGGCTGGTGGCCGGGCTGGCCTTTCTGGCATCCGCGTACTTCGTTGGCCGGCTGGTCGAACTGGGCGTGGGACGCCTGGTCGCACTGCCTCTGTACTGGCCCGGCGGCATCTGGATGGGCTACGTCGGCGTGCTGGGCTCGCTGCTGCTCTGGTACGAAATCGGGATCGCGCTGCCGCTGTGGCTGACGCGGCGACTGGGCGGGACGATCCCGGCCTGGGCCCAGGCCTGCAGGGTCTGGGGGCTGCGTGGAGCCTACGGACTGGCCATCCTCGGAGTCGCCTTCGGCATGGCCCGGACGTTCACGGGGCCCGCGCTGAACACCCACGAGGTCAGGTTGCCGGGATTGCCGAAGTCCATGGACGGGTTCAGCCTGGTTCTGGCGTCGGACATCCACCTGGGCGAACTGATCGGTCCCTGGTATCTGGAGCGAATCGAACGGGTCTTTCGCGAGGCCGATGGCGACCTGGTCGTGCTGACCGGCGATCTGTCGGACGAGGATGACGGCGGCGACGGTTCGGGCCTGCGACGCCTGGCCCAACTGTCGAACCGACGCGGCGTCCTGGCCGTCACGGGCAATCACGAACGGTACTCGGGCGGCGAGTCGCTGATTCGGGTGATGCGCGATGCGGGCATGGAGGTGCTGCGCCAGGAGCATCGCGTGATCGAGCCGGGGCTGGTCATCGCCGGGATCGATGACCCGGCCTTCCTGGACGGCGGTCGGCGCGGCATGCCCAAGGCGATGGCCAAGGCGGTCCAGGATGCCCCGGACGGCCTGCCGATCGTGCTGCTGTCCCACCAGCCCCTGGCGATGGAGGCGGCCTCGACGCTGGGCGTCGATCTGATGCTGTGCGGTCACACCCACGGCGGCCAGACCCCGCCGTTCGGTACCCTCAACGGGCTGGTGTATCCGGTGGTGTCCGGCTGGGCCAACTACGGCCCGATGAAGCTGTTCGTCAACAACGGCGCGGGATGGTGGGGGCCGCCGGTTCGCGTGTTTGCCGGATCCGAGGTGGTCAAGTTCGTGCTGCGATCGACGGAAGCCGAAGCCGGGGAATCGCCCGTCAACGCTCCATGACCGGCACCCGGACGTCCCGCATGTACCGCGCCGCGTCCTCGGGGGCCGTCGGGTTGATGTAGAAGCCGCTGCCCCACTCGAATCCCGCCGTCTTGGTCAGGCGCGGCAGGATCTCGATGTGCCAGTGCCAGTCCTGCTCGATCGTGGACCAGTAGCCGGGCCGGCGCCGCTGCATCTGGTACGAGGGTGCCGTGTGCAGCAGGAAGTTGTAGGGTGGGTCGTCCAGGCTGTCCTTCATGCGCAGGATCACCTCGCGCAGGTGCCGCGCCAGCCGCAGGATCTGGGCGTCATCCATGGCCGCGTAGTCCGCGGCGTGCTTGCGGGGGGCCAGCATCATCTCGAACGGGAACCGCGCCGCGTACGGGCACCAGGTCACGAAATCGTCGTCGGCCGTCACGATGCGCGAATGCTGGCGCAGTTCGTCCACGATGATGTCGCAGAAGATGCAGCGCTCCTTGACCGCGTAGTGCTCGCGCGCGCTCTGCAACTCGACCGCGACCGTGCGCGGCGTCACCGGCGTCGCGATGATCTGCGAATGCGGGTGCTCCAGCGAGGCCCCCGCCGCCGCCCCGCGGTTGCGAAAGATCAGGATGTAGCGGAAGCGCGGGTCCCGCTGCAGGTCGATCAGGCGTTCGCGGTACATCTTCAGGATCTGGCCGATGTGCTCGATCGGCAGGTCGCTGATGTCCTTGTCGTGGTCCGGGGTCTCGACGATCACCTCGTGGGCGCCGATGCCGTTCATCCGGTCGTACTGGCCGGCCGCGGCCCGCTCCAGGTCGCCCTCGATCCGCAGGGCCGGATACTTGTTCGAGACCACGCGAACCTTCCAGCCGGGCGCGTTGGGAGCCGCAGCGTCCCTGAATGCGGCGATCTCGGGGGGCGTCGCCGCCTCGTGGCCCGTGCAGAAGGGGCAGTTCTGTGCTTGGGGCAGGGCCCGGTCCACCTGGAAGTCGTGAGGCCGCTGGGCCCGCTCGGTCGCGATGATCACCCAGCGGCGCTGGACGGGGTCATGTCGCAGTTCAGGCATCCGTTCGCTCCAGGTCCGCGTCTAGACGAACCAACTGGTCAACTCGAAGCCGCCCGGGTCGAAATCCAGGCCGATCACGGTGTCCCACGGGAACCGCTCGGACTCAAGATCGCCCGTTCCTAGCACGACGTGAAACTCGATTGCAAACCGCTCGGATTCGGAGCCCAGAAGGGCGATGGGCAGGGCGATCTCGACGACCTCCCCCACCGCAGCCTCGGCCTTCGGAATCAGGCAGGTGGCGCCATCCGGTCCGCTGGAGGTCAGCTCGATGCCGTCACCCGCCAGGCGAAGCAGGAAGTCGCGGGGAACCGGTCGCGACACCACCAGTCGCATCCAGCCGCCATCGGCGAAGAACGCGCGCATCGCCTCGGCGCCTTCGCATCGGATGAACAGCGTTCGATGGTCATAGCCGAACCGGACGCCGGTGACGATGGGCTGCAGTCGGTGGATCGAACCGTGGGCGAAGTCGCAGGAGCCTGCGCCGACCCACTTGTAGAAGCCGCCGCGCTGGCCGTTGATCGCCGGTCGAATCCGCGCGGACGGCGGACGGATCGGCAGCGCCCCCTTGTCCAGGCCGACCGGACGGTCCAGCGCCTCGGGGACCGGAGCCCCCAGTTCCTCGTACAGCGCCCTCAGGTTCTGGCGGAACAGATAGTCGAATTCGCGCTCG
The DNA here is from genome assembly GCA_029975745.1 of Myxococcota bacterium. GTDB lineage: Bacteria > Myxococcota_A > UBA9042 > DTJE01 > DTJE01 > DUVQ01. The sequence continues at coordinate 17,228 of JARKOL010000196.1, forward strand.
TGGATCGATACGTGGCCCGCCCCGAACCACCAGAACCAGTCCGACGCCTCGGCACGCAGCATCAGCGTCCGCACCCGTTCGGACTGGGCGTCCGACGTCGTCAGGGTGTCGCGCGCCACCTGCCACGCGGCCGAAAGCAGCGCCCACGCGCGGTTCTTGGCCGGGTCGCCGATCCAGGTGTTCAGTTCGCCGTCGATCCACGACCCGGTCGCCAGCGTGTCCAGCGGCATGCCGGGACCGTGCCGATCCAGGTACGACCCCAGGGTGACCGGCTGGGCGAAGCTGGACGATTCCAGCGCCTGGTACAGCGCGTCCAGGAACGGGTAGCCCCCGTCCGGGTAGAACTCCCACGCGTTCTCGCCGTCCAGCGCGACCAGCACCAGGCCGTCGTCGCCCGGCGCGGCCAGCGCCCGGTGGCGCAGTTCGGTCATGAAGTGGGCGACCGCCTGCTCGCGGGACCACCGGCTGTACACGAACCCGACCTGGTCGGACAGGAAGTGGTCGCGGAAGAAGATGCTGACCCCGTCCCGGACGTGGGGCGAAAAGCGTTCCGCCTGGGTGGTCGAGCCCCCCAGGGAACGGCGCAGGATCTCCTCGTCCGTCGCGATCCAGCGGACGCCCCTGGAGCTGATCAGCGAAACGGCCGCCTCGGACACCGCGCCCTCGGCCGGCCACATGCCTTGCGGCCGGAATCCGAACGCCCGTTCGAAATGCGCCAGCCCCAGATCGACCTGGCGCGCGGCCTCGTACGGCGCCTCGAAACGCACGTCGGGCAGCGTGGTGCCGGGATTCGCCTGGACCGCGACGCCGTTGTCGATCAGCAGCGGCAGGATCGGGTGGTTGAACGGCGTGGTGGACAGCTCGACCTGGCCGGACTGGGCCAGTTCCCGCCACAAAGGCACGATCCGGCCGATGAAGGCCCGCGCGGTCGCCAGCAGCCGGTCCCGGTCGTCGGTCGAGAAGTTCCGCCCCTTGGTGACCAGCGCCTGCACCACCGGGTCCTCCGATAGCGTCGGGCCGCACCAGGCCAGCAGGAACGACACGATCAGGTCCAGGTAGTCCGAGGGGCCCAGGCGCTCGTCGGGGTCCAGCCCCTGGGCGCGGGTCGCCCGGTGGATTTCGAACAGTTCGGTGTACCGGGGGATTCGCCCGATCATCGTCTGGGGGATGCCCAGGCAGGTGCGCAGCAGGTACTCGCGGTCCGACCGCGTCAGGGTCTCGGGCGCCTTCGACATCACCAGCAGCGTCTGGTCCGGAATCTCGTCCCGCGCGTACTGGTCCAACTGCTCCAGCAGGCTGGGCGTGAAGTTGACGTTGGCGCGCATTCCGGGGCGTCGCCGGATGGCGGCCCCCATGTCGTAGTAATCCTTCATGCCGTGCAGGAAGGTCCACGGCAGCAGGAAGACCCGGCTGCGCGGCTCCAGGTACGGCGGCTGGTGCATGTGCCAAAGGAACGCGACCGATATCTTCCGTCCCATGGTGGGGGAGTGTAGCACGAAACCCCGGGGGCACCGTGCGTCATGAAACGAGCCGATTCGCGAACCGGTGTCGCGGCCCGGCGCCCAGCCCGAATCGATGGAGGGCATCCGAGCGATGGCGCCCGGATCGCGAAGGCGAATCTCGGCAAAGAGGGCATTCCGGGAAGCGTCAGGGCGCTGCCGTACGGCGCGGTTTCGGGTACACTTCCCGGGTCGCACTGCCCAATGCGGGCCCGGGAGGAAGGCGTGTCGAACCCCAGGGACCAGGAATCCGGCAACGGACCCCATTGCGTCGAACCCTCCGCCGACCTGGTGTCGGTGGTCAACGCCCTGTGCGACGGGCACGACGGCCTGGCCCGCTGGCGGGACAACGGGGGCAACCAGCGCCTGTTGCCGTCGCGGGATGCCCTGGTCGAGATCGTGGAACTGCTGCGCGGCGTGCTGTTTCCGGGATACTTCGGGGTGTCGGACCTGACGCGCGAGTCGATGCGCTTCCATGTCGGCGCCACGCTGGACCGGGCAATCCGGATGCTGCGCGAGCAGATCAAGCGGGGGCTGTGTTTCGAGGCCTGCCTGAACGCGGCGGAGTGCGGCCAGTGCGCGGATCCCGGGGACTGCAGTTCGTGCGTCGAGCAGGCGGACGGGATGACGCGTGCCTTCCTGGCGGAACTGCCGGAGGTGCGGCGCCTGCTGGCCTCCGACGTCCAGGCGGCCTATGAAGGCGACCCGGCGGCGCGCAGTCCCGACGAGGCGATCTTCTGCTATCCCGGAATCTGGGCGGTGACCAGCCAGCGGATTGCGCATGCCCTGTACGGCCTGGGCGTGCCCTTGATTCCGCGAATCATCACCGAGCACGCGCACAGCCTGACCGGCATCGACATCCACCCCGGGGCCCGGATCGGCGAGCGCTTCTTCATCGACCACGGGACCGGGGTCGTGATTGGCGAAACCTGCATAATCGGCGTCAACGTCCGGATCTACCAGGGCGTCACCCTGGGCGCCAAGAGCTTCCCCAAGGACGCCAACGGCAATCCCATCAAGGGCATCCCGCGACACCCGATCGTCGAGGACGACGTGGTGATCTACTCCGGGGCGACGATCCTGGGCCGCGTCACCATCGGGCAGGGATCGACGATTGGCGGCAACGTGTGGCTGACCGAAAGCGTCCCCCCGAACAGTCGGATTTCCCAGGGATGAATCGACTCCTTCCCCCATCCGTCGGGCCCGAGGCTCGCGGCCGTCGCGCACTTCGCCGGGTTGCGTGGGTCCTGGCCGGCATGCTGCTGCTGGGGGGCACGGTCGTCGTCGTCGGGCCGCATCTGGTGGATCGGTTCGTGCGGCCTCGGGTCCTGTCGGCGCTGGCCCAGGTGTCCGAGCGACTGGCACGTCCGGTGACGGTGCGGGAGGTCGGGGCTTCCTGGCGCGGACAGGTCCGGCTGCTGGGCCTGGAACTGGCGGGCGCGGAGGGGGCCACGCCCCTGCTGGCGGTGGCGGACGTCCGGCTGGCCGTGTCCCCGCTGGATGCGCTGCGGGGGCGTACGCGACCGACCCACGTGGTGCTGGACGGACTGGAACTGAACGCCGACCCGGCGGGTCTGGCCGATCTGCGCCTGCTGGCGGATCGCTGGCGTTCCCGCGAACGGGGGGCGCCCGACGAGTCGGGTGCCGGCGCGGACGTGCGAGCGCTTCCCCGCATCCAGATGTCGAACGGTGCCCTGGACCTGGCGCCGGCGGACGGGGTCCGGTTGCGGATGACGGACCTGGATGCCGAACTGGGCCCGGACCCGGACGACGACGACGGCCGGCTGGTGTTGCGGGCCTCCGGGCGCATCGCGCTGGGCGATGGGGCGCCGGTGGACTTCGACGGCGAGGGGCATGCGGAGGTCGATGGCGCGGCGGCCCTGAAGATCCGGACCCAGGCGCCCCTCGAGGTCGGGGGGCTTCCCGGGGATCTGGCGGGGCTGGTCGTCCGGTGGACGGGCCTGGCGGTCCAGGTGGATCGGGCTCGCCAGTCCGCCGAGGTCACCGTCAGCGGCCTGGACGTCTCGGGTGCGCGGGCGGCGCTGGAGGCCGTGCGGCCCGACCTCCCCGTGCGACTGGAGTCGCTGTCCGGGACCGAGCTTCACGTGACGGTCGCGCGGGTCGCTCCCAGGGCGGATGCGCCGTGGTCCCGGGTGCGGGCCGTGTCGGTTCGCGACGGTGCGGCGGACGTGATCGTGCCGCGGCTGGGCGACCTGGCGCTGGGACTGCGCGCCTCGTCGGTCGATCTGGAGCGGGACGACGCCGAGGGCGGCCTGCGCCTGCGGGTTCGAGGGGCCGCGAACCTGCATGGCCATCCGTCCACGCGGCTGTCGCTGGATGCGGTGGTCACGGATTCGGGCCAGGTTCGGCGCGCGGATGTTTCGCTGGGCGGTCCGCTGCCCGTCGTGGTGGCTTCGCGGCTGTACCCGCGCGTCCTGTCGTGGCCCGGCGCGCACGTCGATCTGGATGCGGCCGTCGAGCGGCAGGAGGACGGCGCGTGGCAGGTGTCGGCGGACGTGTCGGCCCGGGGCCTGACGTTCTTCTGGACGCGCATCTGCCTGGTGCCGATTCCCGATCTGGCCTTCAATGCGCACGTCGAGGGCTGGGTGAACCCGTCCATCGACGCGATGCGCTGGGAGGCGACGCGGGTCCAGGTGGGGGACGCGCTGTTTTCGGCGGCGGTTGATCTGAAGGGGCTGGGCGGCAAGCTTGTCCTGGACACCCGCTTCCGGATTCCTCGCCAGTCGTGCGCCGCCGTGGCCGGGGCCATCCCTCCCGTGATGATCCCTCGCCTGGAGGGCGCGGTTTTCGAAGGCGAAATGGACCTGGCCATCGACGCCGGCATCGACCTGTCCCGGCTGGGCCCCAAGGGCGAGCCCCAGGCCCGGCTGAGCGTGGAGGGCGACCTGGCCACGTGCCTGGCGGTGTCCCTGGGGCCGCGCATTCGACTGAAGGACCTG
>JARKOL010000217.1 GCA_029975745.1 Myxococcota bacterium
ACTGGGCCCAGACCCAGTTGGCGAATCGGGACGAGGACCGCATCGTGCAGCACCACAAGATGGTCGTGTTGCGGGGGAAGAAGACCGGCGGCGAGACGCTGTTCACCATGACGCGTTGGCCCGGCCATCCCACGGTGTACGGGTCGAACAACCTGGCCGTTTCGGCGGACTGGGTGGGGCCCTTCCGCAAGAAGATGGACGAGGAGGCGGGCGGCCTGGCGGTCTACCTTCAGGGGCCGATCGGTTCGGTGTACCCGGATCCCCGGCCGACCGAGTGCGGCCTGGACGAAGAGGCGTTCCCGGACGGCTACAAGCATCCCGACGTCAGCGACACCGATCGCATGCGGGTGACGTGTACCGGCTACATGGTGGCCGATGCGGCCCTGGCGGCTCTGGAGGACACCCAGCCCCTGGCCGAGACGGGCATTCGCTTCCGGTTCCGCGAATTCATGTTCCACGTCAACAACGGCACGTTCGCCCTGCTGCAGGAGCATGGCCCGTTGCCGCTGCCGCCGTTCGATCCCGACGACCCCGAATCCCTGATTCCCGAGGAGGTCGAGTGGGTGACCGTGGGCGATCTGAACTACCTGACCACGCCCGGCGAGTCCTTCCCGGCCTTTGCGGCGGCGGGCGCCGACATCCTGGAAGGCGCGGGCTACACGAACCCGGTCGTCCTGGGGCTGGCTCCGAACTGGATCGGGTACCTGCTGGTCGAGTCGCAGTGGGAGACCAGCGATCTGAGCTACAACCAGGGCCTGTCGCCGGGACCGGACATCGATCCGCGGTTCCGCGCCGCCGTCCAGGCCATGGTCGATGCCGAGGCCACCAGGTAGTCCTGCCCTAGCTCGCCTCCAGTTCAACGATCACGCGATCCCCATCCAGACGCGCCGGATAGCGCTTCAGCGGGCCCTTGGGCAGCCGGTCCCGAGGGGTGCCGTCCAGGTCATACGATGCGCCGTGGCAGGGGCAGTCGAATCGGCGCTCGCGTCCGTTGTAGGCGACCGTGCATTGCTGGTGGGTGCAGGTCGGGTCGAACGCGCGAACCGAGTCGGGGCCGTCCCGCAGCAGCAGCATCTGCGTTCCCTGGACCTTGATGATCATCCAGCCGCCGACCTTGCGCAGCTTCTTGACCTGGGCCAGGTCGATCGCGACCGGCGGGGACGGCTGGGCGGCGGGCGTCGTGGGGGATTGGGCCAGCAGGCGGCGTGGCGCCACCAGCGCCAGTCCCAGACCGGTGCCCAGCGTCTTCAGGAACATGCGTCGATTCGGCATGGTGCCTCCGCCAATCGGACCGGGAGCTCCCGGGCCTATCCCTCGAACGAGACCTGCATGCCGACCCGCTCGGTCGGCAACTGGAACGCCTCCTCGGCGCAGTGCGGATCAACCACGTCCGGGCCAAGGTCGCCCCCCTGGACGGTGTTGCCCCAGCAGAACCGGACCGTGTACTCGCCAGGGGGCAACGGGGGGCGTTGCCAACAATCGTCATCCACGTCCTGGACCCGCCGCCTGCCGTCCCAGGTCAGCCAGATGCGGCCCGAGGTGCCGCCTCCGGTCACGTTGACCGCCCGGTGCATCGCGATGCCGCAGACGCCGCCGCCCTGGCCGCAGACCGGCAGGTCGCAGCGATCGAACATCAGGATGGGGCCGTCCGGGTCGAGGATCTGGACCCAGGTGGGCAGGCCGTAGTCGTCACCGGTCTGGACCCAGGCATCCCGGTCAACGTCGCCATGGAAGGCAAGCCCCAGGAACACGGGGGGAACCTCGAACGTGGCCCGATTGTCCACGACGATTCGGGTGGGCGCGTCGGCGGTGCCGACCGTGACGACCAGATTCGCGTAGTCCTGGCCGTGCGTGCCGGTGAATCCGGCCATGTCCAGGCATCCCTCGGCATCCAGTACCGGGTGCGTGCCGGCGTACTCCCATTCGCCGCAGGGACCGTCCGTGTCCTGGAAGACGATGGCGTACGGGAAGCCCGGGCCGAAGTCGTCGCAGAAGGGACCGGGCTCGCGGCCTGTGTTCGAGAAGTCCCAGACCAGGGTGACGCAGACCCGGGCCACGGGATCGTGGCCGGAAACGGCGAAGCGGATCGAGCCGATCGGCAGGTCGAAGAACATCAGGGTGTCCGGGTCCAGCACCAGTTCCTGGGGCAGGGGCGGCACGTCCGGCGCGTCCGGTACGTCCGGGGCATCCGGCACATCCGAGACGTCCGGCACGTCCGAGATGTCCGGCGCGTCCTCATCCACGTCCGCCGGCGTGTCCGGGGGGGCGTCGAAGCCGGGGTCCTGCGTCACGTCCAGGTCCGGACCGACGTCGGGCCCGGGGCCCACGTCCGCGTCCACCCAGGGGTCGATGTCCTGGGTCGGGCCGGTGTCCACGGCGGGTTCGATGTCCACGTCGTGCGGCGCGTCGTAGGCCGTGTCCGGTCCGGCATCCGTGGGCGTCCAGGCATCCGGGCCGTCGCACGTCACGAACAACTGATGCACGACCCAGTCGCGGCGCGGCGCGTCCCAGCGGCAACACGACACGCGGCCATCCGCCGGGCAGCCCAGATCGGCGACCCGCAGGTCTCCGCAGTAGGGGATGCCCTCCCCGCACTCCGAATCGAATTCCCCGGGAAGGCACCCCTGGCTGGCGGCCAGCGACAGGACCCCCAGTATGGCGGCGCAGGTCGAAAACGGCGTGCGTGCGGGGCGCATCGAACGACTCCGGTCGGGACGCGCTCAGGATAGCGAATCGCCGGGCGGGGGACAACCGATCGGGCGGCTGGGTGGAATTGACCCGGGGCGGCCGTCGGCTAGAATGGCGCGGTGAGAATCGTCGTCGGGGGCACGCCATCCTCGGGCAAGTCACGGGTCGTCCTGGCACTGGCGCAGGCGGGTGGATTCGGCCGTCTGGGCGTCGCGAAGCTGGATTGCGTGACCACCTCGGATGATCGGCTGTTCGCCGGTCGCGGTCTGCCCGTGATGGCGCTGCTGGCCGGGCGGCACTGCCCCGACCATCTGCTGATGGAGCGCTTGCCGGACCTGGAGGCGTGGCAGGAGGCCCAGGGTTTGGATACCCTGGTGGTCGAGACCGCCGGTCTGTGCGGCCGCTGCGCGCCCTACCTGGCGGATGCCGTCGCGGTTTGCGTCATCGATTGTGCCGCCGGCGTCCGGGCGCCCCGGAAACTGGGGCCGCTGCTGGCGGACGCGGACGTGGTCGTGCTGTCGAAGGGGGACCTGGTCTCGCAGGCCGAGCGCGAGGTGTTCGGCGCGGCGGTGACCTCCCGCAACCCCGGGGCGACGCGCGTCTGGTTCGACGGCCTGACCGGCGAGGGCGGCTGGGAACTGGCACGGGCGGTGCGGGCGCGGGCCGCGGCCCTTCCGGGGGCGGGCCCCGGCGCCGGGCTGCGGACGCCGCTGCCACAGTTGTACTGTTCGTACTGCCTGGGGCGGTCCGAGGCCGGGATCCGGATGATGTAGCCCGTGACGAGGCGCAGGCCTTGCCGCGGCGCGAAGGGGGCAGACCTTGGAGTTCGAGGCGATCCCGGAAGCACTGGCGCTGGACCCCGAGCAGTGGTCGCTGGTCGTGGGGTTCCTGGGATTTCGCGAGGAACCGTCCGAGCGAGTCCCCCACCTGGTCCAGATGACGCCGGATCGGGTCGAGGCCGTGCTGCCGGTGCTGGTGGCGCGCGACCTGGTCCGTCGGCGCGACACGGCGCAGGGTCCACGGTTCGGCCTGGTGCCGCTGGAGGACCTGCTTGGCCGCGCTGCGGATCGGGCCGGCGATCCCGACCTGTTCGACCTCGAGGCGGACCTGCTGCGGCGCGTGGTGGCCACCCGGGGCATGCCGGGCGTCACCGTGATCAGTTCTCGCGAGGACCGCGACCCGACGCGTCGCGTGCCCGAGATCACGCGCTACGCCGACACGCTGATGCCCTACATCGACCTGCGCCTGGGTACCCGCTGCAACCTGAACTGCGTGTACTGCCTGCTGGGACACGAGGACCGGACGACCCGGCCGGTTGCCGAGGTCGTCGCGGACCTGGCGTTCGGCAGGGAACGCAACCTGGAGCGCGTGGCCCTGACTGGGGGCGAGCCGACGCTGCATCCCGATCTGCTGAAGATCATCGCGGCGGCGCGCGCCCTGGGATACCGCCAGATCACGCTGGTCACCAACGGCGTCACGCTGTCGATTCCCGGCGTGCTGGACCGGCTGGTCGCGGCGGGCATCACGGCCGTCGGCATCTCGTTCGACACCCCGGACAAGGCGACGGCAGAGGCGCTGTGGCAGAGTCCGGTGTTCGATCGGGTCGTCCAGGGGTTCGACGCGGTGGGGCGCCATCCCCAACTGCTGCTGGGCAGCATCGCCGTCGTGACGCGGCGCAATGCCGCCCAGTTGCCGGACCTGGCGCGCTGGTGGGCGGATCGCAACGATGCGATGGACAACCTGTTCGTTCCGAACATCGATTTCGTGATGCCCGAGGAGAATGCCTGGTTGCACCGGGACGACCTGGTGCCGCGGCTGTCCGACGTCATGGCCCCGGTGCGCGAGGCGCTGGGCATCGCCCATGCCCGGGGGCTGCCGCTGACATTCCGGGGGTTTCCGCTGTGCCTGCTGCCGGGGGTCGAGCGGTACTCCTACGATCGCTACATGACGATCTTCCGGCTGGTCCGCGGACCCGACGGCGACGTGTTCGACCGCACGGCCATCGACCTGTTGCGCGCCAAGGGACCGCAGTGCCGTTCCTGCATGCTGCGTCGCGAGTGTACCGGCGTGTCCCGCAGCTACGGCAATCTGCACGGCTTCGACGAGCTGGTTCCCGTGCGGGGGGCGCCATGAAGGTCGCGATCGTGGCCGGCGGGCAGGGGGCGGGCAAGACGGCCCTGCTGCTGCACGTGCTGCGGCATGCCCGGAATGCGGGGATCCAGGGCGGCGTGTTCAAGATCGATGCGCTGGACGCCGGCGACGAGGCCGTCTTCCAGGCGGCCGGATTTCCGGCGACCGGCCATGCGGCTGGGGACGTCTGTCCGGATCACGAGGCGATGGTGGTTCTGGGGCGGGCCTGGGACTGGGCCCAGGGGCTCGGGCTGGACCTGCTGTGCATCGAGACCGCCGGGTTGTGCCATCGGTGCTCGCCGTTTCTGAAGCGGGCCTTCGCGCTGTGCGTCGTCAGCGGCCTGGCCCACCTGGGCACGCCCGAGGGCATGCGGCCGATGGTTGAATCCGCGGACGGCGTCGTGCTGACGAAGACGTCGCTGATCAGCCCCGCCGAGCGCCAGGTCTTCACGGCGCGGTTGCGGGCGATCCAGCCCGCGGGACGGGTGCTGACGGCGGACGGGTTGACCGGCGAGGGGACCGGGGACGTGGCGGCGGCCGTGCTGGCGGCGCGCGACATCCGGTTTCTGGACGTCGAGCCGTTGCGGTCGGCGCTGCCGATGGGGTTCTGCCACTTCTGCCAAGGGATGGGGTCCGGACATGGCTGACGCGGTGACCTTGGTGCTGGAGCCGGGGCGCGACAAGATGGGGCGTCCCGAGACGTGCGGCACGCTGACGTTCCTGGCCGGCCAGGTCGTGGCGATCTGCGGACCGACGGGTTCGGGCAAGACGCGCCTGTTGTCGGACCTGGAACGTCTGTCGCCGGGGGATTCCCCGACGGCCCGGCGGGTCGTGCTGTCGGGGGTGGCGCCGGAACGCGTGGACGCCGGTTTCGCGGTGGGGCGCATCAGCCAGACGATGCAGTTCTTCCTGGACCTGACGGTGGCCGAGTTCGTGGCGATGCACCGGGATGCGCGCGGCGTGGACGGCGAACTGGCGCCGGAGTCGGTGCTCGCGGCGGCCAACGGTCTGGCGGGCGAACCGATGCGGGCGGACCAGCCGCTGGCGGCGCTTTCCGGAGGCCAGGCCCGGGCGTTGATGGTGGCGGATCTGGTCCTGGTGGCCGATGCGCCGGTGCTCCTGATCGACGAGATCGAGAACGCGGGCATCGATCGGCATGCGGCGCTGGAGTTCCTGGTGCGTCGCAATCGCCTGGTGTTCCTGGCGACGCACGACCCGCTGATTGCCTTGCGGGCGGACCTGCGACTGATCCTTGGCGAAGGCGGGATCCGCCGGGTGATCCGGACGACCGAGGAAGAGCGCCGGACCGCCGCCCGGCTGGAACTGGCCGACCGCGAGGTGCGCGACCTTCGCGAGCGGTTGCGCCGGGGCGAGGCGCTGGCCTGATTCCAGGCGCCTTCCGGGCGGACGGGCCGGGGCCGGCACCCCTTGTCTCTACTTCAACAGAAGCTCGTCCAGTGTCTTTCGGATCTTGTCCCGTGGCGCGTCGGCCGGGTGGCCCAGCGGGGTGAACGCCACCGGCTCGACGTTCGGGGGCAGGCCCAGCACCTCGCGGGCGGCGATCGGGTCGAAGTTGCACACCCAGCACGTGCCCAGGCCCCGGTCCGCCGCGGCCAGCACGATGTGGTCCATGACGATGGCGGCGTCAATCTCGGCGTGGTTCTTGCCGTCCTTGCGCACCCAGGCCTCGTCGTTCACGGCCAGCACCCCGATCACCCAGGGCGGTTGCACGAACCAGGGCCGGTGGTAGATCCGAGCCAGATCCTCCCGACGCTCGGCGGTTCTCAGAACCGCCAGTCGGAATGGCTGCTTGTTGCACGCCGTAGGCGCCAGTCGGGCCGCCTCGAGCACCCGCGCCAGATCGGCGTCGTCAATCGGATCCGTGCGGTAGTCCCGGACGCTTTGTCGTCGTGCGATCAGTTCCTGGAAGTCCATGTCCCCTCCGCGGGATCGAGCCGGCCTGATTCTACCGCGAACGGACGTCGGTTCATGACGCGGTGCGTCTTCCTGGTTGAAACCGTTCGCCGGGGAACGTACCCTACGCGTGCCTGGGTTCCTCTCGGAGCGTTCCATGAAAAGGGCTGTCCTTTCGATACTGATGGCGGTGTTTCTGCTGCCTGTCCGCGCGTTCGGAATCGTCGAGACCTCCGTGCGGGTCCCGATGTCCGACGGCGTGAAACTGTACGCCGACGTCGTGATGCCCGACGCATCCGGCGGCCCGTGGCCCGTGATTCTGGCGCGCACCCCCTACACCGACCTGGACGCCGAGCAGGGGATGATTCGCGACGCCCTGGACATGGTCGTCAACCTGGGTTTCGCCACGCTGATCCAGCACACCCGTGGGGCCGGGCAGTCCGAAGGGGGGGGGGGCTGCCGTTCTTTCACGATCGGACCGACGGACAGGACACGCTGGATTGGATCCTGGACCAGCCCTGGAGCGACGGACGC
>JARKOL010000223.1 GCA_029975745.1 Myxococcota bacterium
TCGCGGACGACGATCTGGCCGCCGTCCTGGCCGGCTTCGGTCGGACGGATGTGCCGATCATCGAGGCGGATGTGCCGCGGGATCAGGGCGAGCAGATTCCGGACGTGGGTCAGGACCCAGGAGGGGACCCGGGCCAGGACCATGGCGTGGATCTTGGGGAGGACCCGGGTTGGGGTGACCCCGGTCTGGATCACGGGTTCGATCCTGGCCAGGATCCCGGGGGTCCGGTGTGTCCGGCGGACAAGGACTGCACGGGACGTGTTTGCGGACCGGATCCGGTTTGTGGGTTGTCGTGTGGTACTTGCAAGGCGTGGGCGTCGTGCAATGCGTCGAGGCAGTGCATTGATGAAGGAGGCTGTGGTGGTAATTGCGGGGCAATGGTGACGGTGCCTGCCGGCTCGTTCATGCAGGGTTGCAACGCGTCGGTCGATTCGGATTGCAGTTCGCCGAGAGAATACCCGTACCACGAGGTGAACGTTCCCGCGTTTGAGATCGACAAGTACGAGGTGACGGTCAAGGAATATGGGAACTGCGTGACTTCTTCTGCCTGCACGGAGCCATCGACGGTCAACTCCTATTGCAATTGGAACAAATCGGGGAAGGCAGAGCATCCAGTGAATTGCATTACATGGCACCAGGCGGGGGAGTTCTGCGCCTGGGCAGGGAAGCGGTTGTGCAGTGAATCGGAGTGGGAAAAGGCGTCGCGCGGCACGGTTGGCCGGAAGTACCCATGGGGGAGCGAGCCTTCTGCGACGTGCGAATACGCGGTGATGAGTGAAGGCGGCGTTGGCTGCGAGGCGGAATCGACGTGGCCGGTTGGATCGAAGCCATTGGGGACAAGCCCCTACGGTGTGCTGGACCTGAGCGGGAATGTATGGGAGTGGGTGGAGGATGACTATCACTCGGTCTACTCAGGCGCACCGACGAACGGGAGTGCGTGGGTTGAAGAACCACGCGCATCTCAGCGGGTCATGCGTGGCGGCAGCCTCGTCAACTTCTACGCCTCCTACCTGCGCTCTTCGAACCGCTACGCCGACGACCCCGCCCGCGTCGGCGGCCACATCGGCGCCCGCTGTTGCAGGTCGATCCCACCGCCGGACTGATCACCCCAGTTCGCCACGACCCACGCAGGGAAGGCGTCCGCCGGTTCGGTGATGCAACCGTTTCCAGGTAGAATCGGGCGCAAGGCGGCAGGAAACGGCCGTTCGAGGGCATCAACGCGGACGGGGGCAGGGTGGATAGCGCGACAGGCACCGGCGATCAGGTTTCGGCACCCTCGCTGTGGGCGTACCGGCTGCTGCGGCCGGGGACGCGCGGGATCCACGTGGTGCGGACACCCAAGGGGCCGCGTTCCCTGGGCCTGGAAGGGCCGTCGGTCTGGGTGGCTTCCGTCCACCGTTTCACCATGCTGGCGGTGTGCGCCCGGGCATTCGGGGTCGGGGCGCCCTGGGCACCCGTGCCGTGGAGGTGCGGGCGGTGCTTCGGCCCGTGGTCGCTTGGACCGGCGGACACGTCGATCACCGGCCTGCCGATGGAGGCCTGCCGCCGACCCGTGGTGGCCCGGGTGCCCGGTCCCGGGGATCGGGCGGGCGACATCCTGGTGCTGGCGACCGGTGCCTGCGATGGTTGCGGCGACTGCGTTCCGGTCTGTCCGACCGAGTGCCTGGCGGTGCGCCCGGGGCAGGGTGTCGTGGACGGTGGCCACTGGGGCGGCACGGACGACGCGCTTCCCCTGGCCATCGACGAGTCCCGCTGCATCGAGTGCATGGCGTGCGTCCAGGCGTGTCCGAACGGCGCGCTGGCCCCGGTGGCCACGACGCCCCCTCGGACGATGGCGCCCGACGTGTCGCGTCCCCGTGGCTTCCTGACGGGACTGACCCGGGAATCGCCCACGGGCTCGCCGGTCCCGTCCTGGCAGCGCGTTCGGTCGGTGGCGCCCGCGGGGCGACCACGCTACGTGCTGGGCCTGGCCATCGCGACCATGCAGGAAAACGCCGCCGCCCTGGTGCGGGACGGCGTGGTCGTCGGCGCGGTCGAGGAAGAGCGCCTGTCCCGCAACAAGCACCACGGGTTCCGGGTGCCCGGCCGCCCGCACCGGACGATCTGCAACGACCTGACGGTCCGGATCGAGGACGCCTTCGCGTGGCGTGCGGTGCGGCACCTGCTGGAATCCGAGGGCATCGGGCTGGACGACGTCGATCTGTTCGCGGTGAACGGCATCCCGGCGCGCTTCCGGCGGACCTACTCCCTGACCGATGCCGACCGTCCTCCGGCCCCGGTGCGTTCGGGGCGGTTCCTGTTCGTGCCCCACCACCTGGCCCACGCCGCCAGCGCCTACTTCCCGGGGGGCGAACCGGACGCGGCCGTATTCACGGTCGATGGTCGGGGGGACCGCGAAACGGCGGCGTTCTTCGTCGGCGAGGGCGGGCGGCTGCACCGGGTGTTCGACGTGCTTTCGACCGACGACGTGTCGATCGGCGGCGTGTACGAAACGATCAGCCGCGTGCTGGGGTTCGGCGCGCACGGCCAGGGCTCGACGATGGCGCTGGCCGTCATGGGCGAGCCCGAGTTCGACATGACCGGGTGCATGTCGCTGGAACGACACGATCGCCATGCTCTGCACGAGCAGGTTGCGTGGGAGCGGTTCGCCCCCCTGCGTCGCGGGCGCCACGACCCGATTGACGCGCGCCATCGGAACCTGGCGGCCAGCGTCCAGAAGGCGCTGGAAGACGTCGTCATCACGCTGCTGGAGGAGGGGCGGTCAGCCACGTCGCTGCGCCATCTGCGAATGGCCGGGGGCGTCGCGCTGAACTGCCAGATGAACACGCGACTGCGCCAGCATTTCGGGGTCCAGTCGGTGTTCGTGCAGCCCGCGGCTCACGACGGCGGGACGGCCATCGGGGCGGCCCTGCTGGGATGGCAGGAACTGACGGGCGAGGCCCCGTTCTCGCCGATGACCTGCGCCGCGCTGGGGCCCCAGCCGGACGACGCGGACATCCTGGCGGCGCTGGACGCCTTCGGGCTGCCGGCACGCCGCTGCGACGACATCGCGACCGAGGTCGCGGACCTGCTGGCCGCGCGCCAGGTCGTCTGCTGGCACCAGGGGCGCCTGGAGGTCGGACCGCGTGCCCTGGGGTCGCGCAGCATCCTGGCCCATCCGGGGGATGCCGACGTCGCGCTGCGGCTGAACGATGCCAAGGGCCGCGAGCCCTGGCGACCGTTTGCCCCCTCCATCCTGGCGGGCCACGAGCAGGACTGGTTCGTCGCGCCGAATCGCAATCCGTTCATGCTGTTCGTCGATGCGGTGCGGCCGGATCGTCGCGATGCCGTGCGGGCGATCGTGCATGCCGACGGGACCACCCGGCCCCAGGGCGTGACCGCGGCGGACCTGCCCCGGTACCACCGGATGATCTCGGCGTTCTTCGACCGGACCGGCATTCCGATGGTGCTGAACACCTCGTTCAACACGGCGCACGAGCCGATCGTCTGCGGGCCGCGCGATGCGCTGTCCAGCTTCCTTCAGGTCGGCGCGGACTGGCTGGCGATCGGCGACTGGCTGGTCCAGCGTCCGGGGCAGGATCGTGCCGGCCCGGTGTCCGGATGGCGCATCCCCGCGCAGGCCGCGCCGCCGCCCCAGCCCCAGGATGCGTCCGCCGAGGCCGCCGGCACGTTCCGGCGCCTGCTGTTGCGGCTGGGCACCCGCTGCAACTCGCGTTGCCCCCATTGCACGATCCGGGACATCGCCCACCTTCCGGACCGCGACACCGACGCCGTGCTGGCCGAACTGGCCGCCGGCCGAGCGCGCGGCTGCGACGAGGTCGTGTTCCTGCGGGGCGAGCCGCTGATCCGCAAGGACATTGCCCGTCTGGTTCGCGAGGCCCGCTCGATGGGCTACGCGCACGTCCAGGTCCAGACCAACGGACGGATGCTGGCGGTGCCGGGGTTCGCGGCGCTGCTGGCCGCCCGGGGCGTCACGATGTTCGAGGTGTCGCTGTACGGTCCGGACGCCTCGGTCCACGACGCGGTGTCGCGGGCGCCCGGGTCGTTCGACCAGACGCTGGCGGGCCTGCGGGCGCTGCGCGACCTGGGCATGCCGTTCCTGGTCAACGTGCCGATCGTCGTCGCGAACTACGACCGCCTGGCCGCGATGGTCCCGCTGCTGGCCGAACTGGGACCGATTCGCGTGGGCTGGTCACTGGTGCGTCCCGTGGCGGTGGCGGGGGACGCGGACTGCCCGTCGAGGCTGGATGTCCAGCCGACGGTTCGCGTTTCGCGCGCGGCGCCGTCCATCGGGGCGGCCTTGGACGCGGCGGCGCGGGCCGGCCTGGCCCAGTCCGTCGAGGGCGTGGTGTTGTGCCATCTGGACCCGGTCCACTGGCCGCGGGTCGATCGGCCTTCGGGGATCGCGGACCAGTGGGTGTCGGACCTGGGGCATGCCGCGCCCGCCGTCGGCATCCGGTCGCAATCCCGGCCGATGCCGGAGACCTGTCGCTCCTGCACGGTGCAGCATGCCTGTCCCCTGCCTTGGGCGGGCGCCACGCACCTGTTCGGGGATGCCGAACTGACGCCGGTCCCCTGATCGGCGTGGGGGGGTCGGGCTGCGCCGTGGGCGCAGCACTCCACGGTCGCTGCGCGTCGGGCATCAGGGCTGCGCCGTGGGCGCAGCACTCCACGGAC
>JARKOL010000185.1 GCA_029975745.1 Myxococcota bacterium
CTATGCGCACTACCAGGAACACGTTTTGCCACGGTACGCCGGGTTGGCGGACGGCGAGATCCTGCCGCTGCGCTTCCGGGTCCTGCACCGGGACGGCTCGTGGCGCATCATCCAGGCCCGCGAGGTCATCCACCTGCGCGACCCCGACGGGACGCCCCGGCAGGTCTTCGGGCTGGCGCGGGACGTGACCGAAGAGCAGCGTGCGGAGGTGCGGTACCGGACGATCCTGCGGACCTCGATCGATGGCGTCTGGATCTACGACCTCGGCGGCGGCTTCCTGGAGGTCAACGACGCCTACTGCCGGATGTCCGGCTACTCGCGGGACGAACTGCTGTCCATGCACATCTGGGACATGGAGGCGATCGAATCCCCCGAAGAGACGGCCGCGCACATCGATCTGGTCCAGCGCGTCGGTCACGACCGCTTCGAAAGCCGCCATCGCCGCAAGGACGGCAGCCTGATGGACATCGAGGTCAGTGTCACGATGATGCCCCGCTCGGGGGGGGTCTGCACCGCCTTCATCCGGGACATCTCGGATCGCAAGCAGGCCGAAGCCGCCGAGCGTCGCCTGCGGGAGGAGCTGGAGCGCAGCAGCCGCGAGATGGAGCAGATGCTCTACGTCGCGTCCCACGATCTGCGGTCGCCGCTCCTCAGCGTGCAAGGATTCGGCTCGTTGCTCGAATTCGATCTGGGGCGCCTTTCCACGGTCCTGCGCGCGCAGCCGTTGACCGACGCGGCGCGTACCGAGTGCGAGCGGATTCTGGGCGAGGTCGTCCCAGAGGCCCTGGACTTCATCGGGAAGGGGGTCCAACGGATGGATGCCCTGCTGACCGGGCTCCTGAAGGTCTCGCGGGCGGGGCGGGTCTCCGCGGAACTTCGCAATCTGGACATGGATCGACTGGTCGAGAACGTGACGTCGGCCGTCGAGTTCCAGGTACGCCGCAACGACGTGGAACTGCTCGTCGAACCGCTGCCTCCCTGCCGCGGGGACCCGGCGATGATGGCGCAGGTGTTCGGCAACCTGCTGGACAACGCCCTGAAGTACCTGGATCCGGGCCGCCCCGGAAGGATCACCATCCGCGGCGAGTCGCACGACGGCCAGGTGTTGTACTGCGTCCAGGACAACGGGATCGGGATTGCCCCCGAGCACGCCCACAAGGTGTTCCTGATGTTCCACCGGCTGGACCCGGACTGGGGGACCGGCGAGGGAATCGGATTGACCATCGTGCGGAACCTGATGGAGCGCCAGGGGGGACGCGTGTGGCTGGAGTCGCGACCCGGCGAGGGGGCGTGCTTCTGGATCGCGCTGGGGGCGGCCACGGGTCCGGCCGACAACGGCGAGGAAGGCGAACCGAAATGAACGGTGCCTGGACCCTGCTGATGGCCGACGACGACCCGGGTCATGCCGCGCTGATCACGCGCAGCCTTCGCAACGCCGGCCTGGACCAACCGTTCCTGTACTTTCGGGATGGCCAGGCGGTTCTGGACTTCCTGGCGCCGGGCGTCGGTCGGCCGGCCGCCCCGGCCGTGGATACGCGCTATCTGCTGCTGCTGGACATCCGGATGCCCAAGGTCGATGGCATCGAGGTACTGCGCGCCCTCCGTCGCGGCTTCGGGCCTTCGGATCTGCCGGTCATCGTGATCTCGACGACCGACGATCCCCGGGATGTCGCTTCGTGCATGGAGCTGGGCTGCCTGGAATACGTCGTCAAGTCCGTCCAACCCCAGCGCTTCCAGGAGTCGATGGCGCGTCTGGTCGCGTCAATCCGTCGCGTCGTGGAACCCCGGGAACCCTGAGAGCTTCTGGAGTGCTACGGTCTCCGATTTCCTCACAAGCTCTGATCCCTACTCGCAGGCCCCCTCGCGCAGGATGCTCTGGCCGCCCAGGGCGGCCTCGCATCGATTGCCGTAGTCATTCTTGTCGCAGGCGCAAACGGGGGCCGCGTAGCCCGAGCATTCGGTCGGACGCGGGACGCAGCCGCCCTTGTCGTCCCCGCAGGTGCCGTCCTGGAACAGGCACAGTTCGCCGCGCGTGCAGTCGCCGTTGTTGGTGCAGGACGTGTCGCAGTCTGCGGGGCACGTCCAGTAGGTT
>JARKOL010000294.1 GCA_029975745.1 Myxococcota bacterium
CGAGGGTGACGAAGGAAGGATTGGCCATGCAGTTCACGTTCATCGGGCACGTTTCCAAGGACATCGACACGGTGACGGGCGTTCGCAAGGAGGCCCTGGGCGGCGGGGTGTTCCACAACGCGATCACGGCCACGCGGCTGGGGGTGCGGTGTCGGGTGGTGACGCGCGCCGCCCCTTCCGAGGCCGAACGGGCGCGTCAGGTGTTCTCGGAGGTCGGGATCGACGTGCTGGCGCTGCCGGGCGACTGCTCGACATCGATCGAGAACATGTATCGCAGCCACTGTCCGGATAGTCGCGTGTCGCGCCTGGTGTCCCGGGCGACACCCTTCTCGGCCCAGGACCTGGACGGGATCGCCGCGGATGTGATCCATGTCAACCCGCTGTGGTATCCCGAGTTTCCGCCGGAGCTGCTGTCCGTGCTGCGAACGCGAACGCGAACGCTGGCGATCGACGCCCAGGGATTCCTGCGGCGCGCGGGCGAGGACGGGACGCTGGCCCTGGTGGACTGGGAGTCCAAGGCGCGCTGGCTGCCCCTGGTGGACGTCCTGAAGGTGGATGCCAACGAGGCGCGGGTGCTGACGGGGCTGGAGGGGCGGGAGGCCGCGACCGCCCTGGGCGCACTGGGAGCGCGACAGGTCCTGCTGACCCATGCCTCGGGCGGCGGCCTGTGGGACGGCGCGGACTGGTCCGAGTTCGCGTTCGGGCCCTACGCCCTGGAGGCCCGGACGGGCCGGGGCGACACCTTCACGGCGGCCTACCTGGTCGCCGCGTCCCGCCGGATGGCCGGACCGGATGCGGTGCGCTTTGCCGCCGAGATCACAACCCGGAAGTTGCAGTACGCCGGTCCGTATCGGGGCTAGTTGACTGGTTTCGGGGACTTGTCGCGATTCTTCCTGGCCCGTACTGTCGCGATGTGCTACCCTGCGCGCCTGTGCGACGAAGGAGGTCGCCCACGGGACGTTGCTTGCCCACTCGGATGCTCGCGATCCGCATCGCAGCCCTCGCGGCCGTCACTGTCGTGGCGGGCAACTGGGTGCTTGCGCCGTTCATCTCGGCGCGGCACGAGCACGTCTGGTGCGACGAGCACCACCGCTTCGAGCATGCCCATCCTCAGGATCACCCTGCCGAATCGGCTGAAGCGGAATCCCGGGTCCCGGGATTCGGTCGTCTGGACGAGGCGCCGGAACCGGCTACGCACGAGGAATGCCGGTTTCTGGCCCACCTGAACCAGTCGTCCCACGCGCCGTCCTCCTTCATCGCGGCCACCATGCCGCCGGCGGCGATGGTGGGCGAATTGCCGGCAGGGACGTCGGACCATCCCGCGCAGCCCATCCTGAGCCTGGCTCCCAAGTCCTCGCCTCCCGCCTGATTCCCCAGTTCCGGTGTGCCGGGGCGCATCGCGTCCCGACGAACCCGTTTCGACAAAGGGGAAGGCATCTATGCGTGTCCGTGATTTCTGGCGGGCGGCGTGTTTCGCCGTCTGCCTGGTGTTCGCACCGGCGACCGCGGTGCTGGGCCAGGCGCGAGCCGAGGACGGGGAACCGGGGATCGACCCCGACCTGGCCGCCGCCGTGGCCCGGGACGAGGCGTCCATGGACGAGGCCCCGCTGAAGCCGCCCAGCATCTCGGCTCCCCTGCGCCAGGTCGTGGGAACCTCGGCGGCGCGGTTCATTCCCGACATCAGCTTCATCCTGGATGCGGGCTTCGGGTGGTCCTTCGGCGGCCAGCCCCTGGCCCGTGGCGGTCATGCGATTGACCGCAACGGCTTTGCCCTGCAGGGGCTCGAGATGGCCGTGGGCGGCATCGTCGATCCCTATTTCCGCTACGACATGAACTTCGATTTCGCGCACCTGCACCTGGAGGAGGCGTTCGTCACGACGCTTTCGTTGCCGATCAACATGCAGGTGCGCGCCGGCTACATGAATGTTCCGTTCGGTCGCCAGAACCCCCAGCACCTGCACACGTGGAACTTCGTCAACCCGCCGTTGTCGCACACGCGGTTCATGGGCGACGAACACTTCAGCGGCCTGGGGGCCGAGTTGTCGTTCCTGATCCCGCTGCCCTGGCACCTGACCGTGGGAGGCCAGATGCTGGACACCCACCCGGCGACCGCCTTCCGGTCCCGGTCCTTCGGCACGGTCGATCGAACCGGCAGCGGCGTGCTGGACGGGCTCGAGGACTTCGTCTACACGGCCCGCGCCGAGAACTTCTTCGAATTGGGCGACGACTGGTCGTTGCAGTGGGGGCTGTCGGGGGCCTGGGGCCAGAGCCCCTACGTGCCGGACAACCGCGCCGACCTGTACGGGACGGACCTGTACCTGAAATGGCGGCCCATCTCCCGGGGACGCGATGCATTGGCGGTCGCGCTGACTCTGGAGTACGTGTTCCGGACGACGCAGGTGCCCTCGGACCTGGTGCTGGACCACGGGGGATTCGCCCAGATCGACGTCCAGTGGACCCGTCGCTGGATGGCCGGCGTGCGTGCGGACTACGCCGACGTGCTGTCGGGCACGTCGCCCGATCCGTCGCGCATCTGGGGGCGCGAGTGGCGGACCGGCGCTTCCCTGACGTTCCTGCCGACGCACTTCTCGAAGGTGCG
The DNA here is from genome assembly GCA_029975745.1 of Myxococcota bacterium. GTDB lineage: Bacteria > Myxococcota_A > UBA9042 > DTJE01 > DTJE01 > DUVQ01. Next base: position 2,600 of record JARKOL010000294.1, read on the forward strand.
CGTGCAGTACGACGTCGGGCACCGGGACGGACCGGGCCTGTCGCACGCCGCCTTTCTGCAACTGGAGGTCGGCGTCGGCGAGCACATGGCGCACCGATTCTAGGCGCCCGATGCGGAGGTGAACGATGAGGAACCGAATTGGAACCGGACTGGCCGTGCTGGCGGTCGCGGCGGTCACGGCGGTCGGCAGTCCGTCCGCGCAGGCCCGTTTGCGCGTCGTCGGCACGTTGCCGGACTTCGCGGCCATCGCCGCCGAGATCGGGGGCGACCGCGTCCAGGTGGATTCCCTGATCCGGGGCACCCAGGACCCCCACTTCGTCGATGCGAAGCCGTCCATGGTGGTCAAAGTGAACCGGGCGGACCTGTTGATCTGCATCGGGATGGGGCTGGAAGACGGCTGGCTTCCCGTGCTGATCACCCAGTCTCGCAACGGTCGCATCCTGAACGGCCGTCCCGGCTATCTGGATGCCTCGACGTTGATCCAGCCCAGGGATGTCGTCGCCAACCCCGACCGGTCCATGGGGGACGTTCACGGCGAGGGCAACCCCCACTACTACACGTCGCCTGTCGAACTGTACCAGGTGGCTCGTGGCATCCTGGACCGACTGGTGGCACTGGATCCGGCCGGGCGGGACCACTACATGGCGGGCTGGGCCGCCTTCGACGCGCGGTACCGCCAGCGCGAGGCCGCATGGCGCGCCGCGCTGGCACCGTTGCAGGGGGCGCGGGTCGTCGTCTATCACGAAAGCTGGGTCTATCTGGTGGAATGGGCCGGCCTGGTCCAGGTCGCGGCCCTCGAGCCCGTCCCCGGGATTCCTCCCAGCCCCGCGCACGTGTCCAAGGTGCTGAACACCGTGCGCAGCCGGGACGTCCGGTTCCTGATCCAGGAGGTCTATCATCCGACCAGCCTGTCCAGGGTGTTCGCCCAGAAGTCCGGTGCCCGACTGGTCATTCTGCCCTCGATGGTGGGGGCCGACGCCACGATAAGCAGTGTCTGGGACAAGTTCGACCGCATTGTCGAGCGACTGACTCGGCCGGAGTAGAAGGAGAATTCGTCATGAAGCGTTGTTCCATTGCACGGTTTGAAAGGTTCCCTCGCTCGGTTTCCCGGGCCGCCCTGTCCGGCGTGTTCGCCCTGGTCCTGTTTCATGGGGTTGGATGCGCCATCCAGGCGGGCGATCCGGTGACCTGTCCCCCGTGCGACAACATCCTGACGATCCTGGTCGGGACGAAGTGCGTGGATGTCAGCCAGGTCGAGGTGTGCGGACCGGACGGTCACGCCCATGGGACCGAATGCCACTGTTTCGGCGGCCAGGCACCGACCCGGGTCGGGGGCAAGGAACACTGCCTGCAACAGGGCTGTCCCGGAGCGCAGGCCGATGCCCACGACGATCACGACCCCGAGGACTGCCACGAAGAGGACCACGACCACGATCACGAGGACGGACCGGACGCGCTGGAGGAATCGGATCATGCTCGGTAGGGACGAAGGGGGCGCGGCGCCGGAAGCGGGCTCCGGGGTCCTGATCGAACTGGCGGGCGTCGGCATCGGGTACAGGCACCGCCTGATGCGCCCGATTTCGATGACCGTGCATCGCGGCGATTTCTGGGGCATCGTCGGTCCCAACGGTGCCGGCAAGACCACGCTGGTCCGGACGGTCGCGGGGCTGCTGGCGCCCGTTTCCGGAGCCGTCCGGTTTCCGTCCGGGCGACCACGCTTCGGCTACGTCCCCCAGCGCCACGTGCTGGACGCCGACTATCCCCTGACCGTCTTCGACGTGGTCGCCATGGGACGCGCCGGTCTGGTGCGTCCCGGTCGCCGGCTGGGGCCCGTGGATCGCTCGCGCACGCTTCAGGAACTGGAGCGGGTCGGCCTGGCGACCCTGGCGGACCGGCCCTTCGCCTCGCTGTCGGGGGGGCAGCAGCAGCGGGCGCTGCTGGCACGGGCGTTGGCCTCGGACCCGGGGGTGCTGATCCTGGACGAACCCACCTCTGGGATGGACCTGCCCCGCCAGACGGACTTCCTGGCGTTCGTGAAGCGGCTGCATCTGGAGCACGGCATGACGCTGTTGATGATCGACCACCACATCGATCAGGTCGTGACCGTGGCGGACCACCTGTGCCTGATGAACCGGGACACCGACCTGTTCGAGGCGGGGGCGATGGATCAGGTACTGGAGCCGGGGCGGCTGTCCGCGGCCTACGGTCGTCCGGTCCAGGTCGATCGACGCACGGGGACGGTCCTGGTCCAGCCCCGGGAGGTCCCCCATGATTGAGCACGTCGGATTCCTGGCGTCGTGGTTCGTCTGGCGCGACGCCATGATTGTCGCGGTGATCGCCGCGGCGGCCTTGTCGTTCCTGGGCGTCTGGGTCGTGCTTCGTCGCGTGGTCTACGTGCCGCTGGCGTTGTCCCAGGTGTCGTCCCTGGGCGTGATGGTGGCGTTCCTGCTGACCGACCTGACGGTGACCGAGGCGGCGGGGCACCAGCACGGCATCGAGTTCGATCCGGTCTGGGTGTCGATGCTGTTCGCGGGCCTGGCGGGCTTCCGTTTCGCCAGGGCACGGGATGCGGGGGGAACCGCCACCGTCGTGGCCTATCTGGTGGCGTCGGCGGGTGCGCTGCTGCTGGGGGGCCTGATTCGCAGGGACATGCATGACGTTTCCAGCGTCCTGTTTGGCAACGCGGTTCTGGTCGAGACGTCCCAGGTGTTCTGGGTCGCCGGTGCGGCCACGGCCGTGGGGCTGGTCCACCTGCTCTTCTATCGCTGCTTCCTGTTCGCGGGCTTCGATCGCGAGTCGGCGGACGCCTTCGGCCTGCCGACGGCGCGCTTCGAGATCTTGCTGTACCTCAGCGTGGCGCTGATGATCTCGGTCGCGACCCGGGCGCTGGGTGCCCTGCCGTCCTTCGCGTTCACCGTGTTCCCTGCGCTGGCGGGCCTGGCCGTCGCCCGCTCGATGCGGGGCGCGTTCGCCGTGGCCGTCGGGGTCGGCGTCGTGTCGGCGGCGCTGGGCTACTATCTGTCCTTCGTGTTCGAACTGCCCACCGGGGGCAGCATGGCGGCGGTCTCGGCCCTGCTGTACCTCGGCGCCGCGGTGCTGGGGCGTCGGTCCCTTGGCGGCCGTCCTTCGTAGCCGCCCGATTGCGTTTTTCGCTCGTCTTTCCTAACATTCGCCCCCTTCCCGGACACGTTTCGGCCGGGTTTGACGAGGGCGTTTCATGCGACGGGTCATCAAGTTCGGCGGCACCTCCATCCGCAACACCGCGCGCGTCCGAATGGCGGCCAGGAACATCGCGAAACTCGTGGCTGCCGGCGACCAGGTGCTGGTCGTCGTTTCGGCCATGGGGGACACCACGAACCGGCTGATGCAGCGCGGGCGCGAGGCTTGGGCGGACGCGCCGTTCGACCAGAACTTCCTGCGCCTGCTGGCCACCGGCGAGTCCCAGTCCGCGCCTCTGATGGCGATGGCCCTGGGGGCCGAGGGCGTGCCCGCGGTCGCGATCGGGTTCGATCATGCGCAGTGGCCGGTGGTGGCCGCGGCGGGCCAGGCGGGGGTCCAGCGACTGTCGTCCGGCAAGGTGAACGATCCGGTGGACGTGCGCCTGGACGACGCGCACAGCGAGGCGCGGTTCGCCGGCCTTGTGGAACCGCTGCTGGCAGCCGGGACGGTCCCGGTGTTTCCCGGCTTCTTCATTCGCGAGTCCGAGGGCGGCCTGGTGTCCCTGGGACGCGGCGGTAGCGACGTGTCCGCGTTCCTGGTGGGGCGCTACGCCTGCGCGGACGAGGTCGTGATCGTCAGCGACGTGCCGGGCGTGATGTCGGCCGACCCGAGGCTGGTGAAGGACTCGCGCGTGCTGCCCCAGATGAGCGCCTCGCTGTTGTCCGCGGTGTCGCATCGGGGCGCTCAGGTCCTGCATCCCAACGCCCTGCGCTACAAGCCCGACGCCGTCGCGGCGCGTGTGGTGCATTTTCGCGATCTGGGACGCCTGAACGCGGGCACGCGGATCACCGGGGTCGCGGCGACGCGACTGACGCTGGACGAGACGGCGCTGACCCAGGTGCTGCTGTTCGGTCGGGAACTGGGGACGCGCCAGGGGGTGCTGGGGCGGGTGGGTGCCTTCCTGGCGGCCCACAACATTCCCGTGCGGTCCCTGACGTCCTCGGGGACGGTCCTGGGACTGTACCTGGAAGCCCAGCAGGCCAGCGCCGTGCTGGACGAGCTGCATCGCGAATTCGTCGGTCCGCGCAAGACCTTCACCGAGCTGCTGACCGCCGGACCGATCGTGGAACTGACCCTGTCGAACCCGGCGTTCGTGACGGTCCCGGGTGTCATCTCGGCCGTGTCCGACACGCTGTCGCGGCACGCGATCAACATCGTCGAAATGGTGACCTCGCACGCGGATATCGTGCTGTACTGCCGCAAGCAGGATGCGCAGCGCGCGCGGGACCTTCTGCGCGAGCGCCTGGGGCTGGGCAACGGGCGCGGGGGGCGCAACGGGGGCGCTTCGACGCGGTCCTAGGAACAAGGGGGAGACCGTGGACTACTTCCACCGAAAGGACGGGGCGTTGTGGTGCGAGGACGTGCCGGTCGCGGACCTGGCGCGTCGCTTCGGAACGCCGCTGTACGTCTACAGCCGCCGGACCTTCATCGAGCACTACGACAAGTTGACCCACGCCTTCGCCGGGGTGCCGCACCGGATCTGCTACTCGGTCAAGGCGAACGGCAACCTGGGCATCCTGAGGGCGCTGGCCCAGCGTGGTTGCGGGGCGGACGTCGTTTCCGGCGGCGAACTGCACCGAGCCCTGGTCGCCGGCATGTCTCCGGACCGCATCGTGTATTCGGGCGTAGGCAAGACGGTTCCCGAACTGGAACTGGCGGTGCGCACGGGCATCCTGGCGGTCAACGTCGAGAACGTCGAGGAATTGCGCGTGCTGTCGGACATCGCGGTCCGGATGGGGCGGCGCCAGGGGTGCGCCTTCCGGGTGAATCCCGACGTCGATCCGCACACGCACGACTACCTGACGACCGGGCGGGCCGAAAACAAGTTCGGAATCGCGCTGGAGGACGTGGGGCAGGCCGCGGACCTCGCGGCATCACTGCCCGGCGTGGACCTGATCGGCCTGGACTTCCACATCGGTTCCCAGATCCTGTCGTCAGGTCCGTACCAGGCTGCCCTGCGCCAGGCGCGCCAGGTGATCGAGGCGCTTCGGGGGCGCGGATTTCCGATTCATCACCTGGACATCGGGGGGGGGCTGGCGGTCCGGTACGACCACGAGCGGCCCATGACCGCGGACCAGTTTCACGACGACATCGCCCACCTGGTCCGGGACCTGGACCTGGAGTTGATCCTGGAGCCGGGACGGTTCATCGTCGGCCCGGCCGGCATCCTGGTCGGCCAGGTCCAGTTCGTGAAGCAGGTTCCGGGCAAGCGGTTCGTCATCGTCGATGCCGGGATGAACGACCTGATTCGACCGGCGCTGTACGAGGCCGTTCACCGGATCGAGCCGGTCGCCCCGTCGTCGGGTCAGGCCACCATGGCGGACGTCGTGGGGCCGATCTGCGAATCGGGGGACTTCCTGGGCAAGGACCGGATGCTGCCGCCGCTGGAACGGGGCGATTGGGTCGCGGTGTTCACGGCCGGAGCCTACGGGTTCGCGATGGCGTCGAACTACAACCAGCGACCGCGCGCCGCCGAGGTGCTGGTGGACGGCGGGCGGATCATGCAGGTCCGCCGGCGCGAGACGTGGGACGACCTGCTGGCGCTGGAACTGGAATCCTCCGATTCGTGATGCGCGGGGGGCGGGCCTATCGGCGGGCCGGGGCCTGGTCCAGGATCCACTCGGCTGTCATCTTGCCGCTCTGGATGACCGCCGACTGGCCGCATCCGGGGAACGTCCATGCGCCGGCCAGCACCAGGTTTTCCAGGCCGGGCACTTCCCGACCAGGGCGATCCAGCAGGCTTTGTTCGGGCGTCTGATGCCATCCGTAGATCGTCCCCCGGGGATTGCCCGTGAACGCTCGCAAGGTCTGCGGCGCCGCGACCTCGATCACCTCGATTGCGTCCGAGAGGCCCGGCAGGATGCGCTCGACGCGGTCGATGAAGACCCGGCCGACGGCGTCCTTGTAGTCCTTGTAGGCCCCGCGATTCGCCCACTGCCAGTCGCCGTCGCAACTGTCGCCCACGGTTCCCGTGATGGTGATCACGTTCTTGCCGGGCGGCGCCGCGGTCGCATCGACCACCGAGTAGTTCGCGACCAGCAGGATCGACTTCTCGGGCGCGCAGGCATCGATGGACTCGAAGACTTCGTTCGTGTCCCACGAGTCCTGGATCAGCAGTTCGTGCGTTCCTTCGAATTCCGGGGTGAAGTCCCGGTTCGTTCCCAGATAGACGACCACCAGGGGCCAGCCCGGCCGCATGGCGTCGATGCGCTGGACGTAGGACGCGGGCAGGTTCTGGCGCCCGATCAGGTCCAGGGTGCCCGGCAGATTGACGTTGGAAACGAACCAGTCGGCGCGCAGGCAGGCCCCGCCGTCCGTCCGTACCGCCACGACCCTTCCGTCGGCAACGTCGAACGACGTGGCCGCCGTGTTCAGCATCAGGGTGCCGCCGTGCTCCTCGATGACCGCGGCCAGGGCGTCCGAGATGGACTGGGACCCGCCGATGAAGTTGTAGAAGCCGCCCAGGTGGTAGCCGTTCCACATCAGGAAGAAGTACAGCGCCGACAGATTGTCCGGCTCGACCCCGACGTAGCTGGCCAGTTGCGCCAGGATGGCGAACAGGTGCGGGTCGCTGACGTACTCTCGCAGGGCGTCGCCCAGCGTCCCGTAGGCCCACTTCACGAAGCGCCCGACGTCGTCCGGGTTGGACTGCATGTAGGCATTGAACACCTCGTCGCCTTCCATGTACTTCGCCAGGGTCAGCGAGGACGCGCGCACGTCCCGGAACAGCCGGGTGATGCCTTCCGCCTCGTCGGGGAACCAGGAGATCAGGTGGTCCCGGTAGGTCTCGAAGCCGTCGGGCGTGTCGAAGACCACGTCGTCGGGGTAGAACGTCCGGTACATGAAGTCCGCCTTGACGGGCGTCAGGCGGTCCAGGATGCCCAGTTCCTGGAACATCAGTCGCGTGCCGGGGGACGCCTCGTCAAAGCCGCCCATCGCGTGCAGCGAGATCTCGAACCGGAAGTCCCCCCGGTTGAAGTTGGTCATGTAGCCGCCGACCTTGTTGTGGCGCTCGACCAGGGCCACCTTCCGACCCGCCAGGGCCAGTGTCGTGGCCGCGCCCAGACCGCCGCCACCAGCCCCGACGACGACCACGTCGAACGTCTGGGTGGACGGGCATTCCGCTCCCGGGGCGAAGCGGTGGCACGACCGGCAGTCCACGGGGTGCGCGAACGCCGGGGCCTGCGCCGCGTGGGCGGAGGGGTGGCACTGGGTGCATCGACTGTCGGCGTGGCCGTTGGGACGAACGGGGGCGCCGTTGGCCCCGTGACACGTGACGCAGTCGGCGGGACCGCTGCCGCCGTGGGTCACTTCGTGGCAGGACGCGCAGTCGGCACGGCGAAAGCCGGCGTGCCGATCGGTCAGCAGGGACGAGGCGAGGGTGGGCGTCGCGGATGTGACGGCGTGGACGGGACCGGGATCGTCGAGGGCATCCGGCTGCAGGGCATCGGGAATGTCCTGGGAGTGCGAGGTCGTGGACGCGTCGCACGCGGCCAGCAGCAGGGCAAGCGCGAGCGCCATCGGGCAGCCAGCCCCCCCCAGGATGCGATTCCAACGAAACGTCACGACGGACCTCCGGTGGGTTCGGATGGCGTACCTTCGCACTTGCGTCCCGGATTCGCAAGACGAAACTGGCGTCGAACTCCGGGGGGTGATCAGCACCTGCCCGAGGGTTCCGGGGCGGGCTTGACGTTCGGG
>JARKOL010000317.1 GCA_029975745.1 Myxococcota bacterium
TACGAGTGCGCGTTGTAGATGGCCGAGTTCTTGCCGACCTTCGTCTCGCGGGCGAAGGGCTCCCGGTGGTACTTGTCCGTCGCCGGGTCGTAGGGCGTGCCGTGCCGCCGGACGAATTCCTCGACGGTCAGGTCGGTGCGGTAGGGTCGCGTCATCGCAGGTCCAGCCTCACGGTCTTCTTGGGGTTCGCCTTGCGGGCGTCACCAACCTTGCGCTTCAGGAAGTCCCGGAACCGCTCCACGGCGGCGTCCACCGAGCCTTCCTGGTCGTCCACCACGAACCCGCCGAAGTCCGACAGGTCGATCCGCACGACGACCACCTGGGCCGTCTGGAGCAGTTCGCGGATCCGGGCCGCCACCGCGGGCGTCACCGCCGCTACCGCCGCTCTGTCGTCCCCCGCGTCCACCGCGGCCAGCAGCGGAGCCAGTACCGGGTCCCCGGCCGCCGCGAGCACGTCGTGGACCCCCGCGTCGGCCAGCCGCTCGCGGCGGGCGACCGCGGCCATGCCCGCGTCCACCTCCAGCGACGCGACCTCGGCCTCCGGGGCCGTCGTGGCCAGCGTCACGCCGTCCGCGGTCGGTGCGGCCATCGCGTCGGGCGGCTCGGCCGCCAGGCGAGAGGCGTCCACCTTGTTGCCAAGCGCCCGCAGCCGGCCGTCCAGCCCCTCGCCGTCCTTCGCCCCCAGGTCCGGAACCGTGTTGAGGGCCGAGAGGCCGGCGACCGCGGGCTGCACCGCTTCGAGCCTGCCGCGAAGCTGGATCAGGGCCACGCGGAGGTCCCGATAGTGCCGGCGCCAGGCGTCCCGGTACGTGTCACGGGCCGCCTCGAACGCCGCGAGGGCCGCCGCCGCACGGGCCGGATCGGCCGCGAACGCCGCCAGATCGAACCCCGCCCGCGCCGCGTCCAGGCCAGCCCGGATCGGGTCGCCTTCCGGAAGCCCCGTCACCGCGTCGAGGTACGTCACCGCGTCGGCCACGGCGTGGAGGTGGTTCTGGTCCAGTTCCTCCAGACGCCGCACCACCGTGACGCAATTCCGGAAGCGGTCGGCGTCCCGGCCGAACCGCTCCTCGAACACGGTCTCGAAGGTCTCCAGGTGGTGCGCGTCGGTGGCGCACACCGCGTCCAGGTCGTCCAGGTGCAAAAGCAACGGGCGGACGTCCTGGCCCAGGCGGCTGCCGAGCCCCTTCAGGCGGTCGCGCAGGCCCTTGATGCGCCCGGTCCAGTTCCGGTAGGCCGCGGCCAGCCGGTCCTGCTGGGACTGCACCTGGGTCGGCTCGTCGGTGGCGACCAGGCCGTCCGCCAGCAGACGGAAACATGGCACCAGGTCGTTCCAGGCGGGGCCCTTGACCAGGACCAGCCGGTCCAGGCCCTGGTGCAGCCCGCGCTTCCACTCGACCTGCGGCACCTCGTTGAACCCCAGCCGTCCCGTGCGCGGCCGGCCGCCCCCCTTCAGGGTCACGCGCCCGTCCGACTTCAGCACGATCTCGCAGGGCGGGCGGCCCGCCCGCACGAAGGCCGCCAGGTACAGGCTCAGCACCTCGGCCGGCACGCCGTAGGGGGCGCCAGTGTAGCGGTCGTAGAAGGCGTACAGCCGCAGGTCGCCGTTCGCGGCGTCGAGTTCCCGCCGGATGTCCTCGAAGAACGGGCAGGCGGACGAGTCGAACCGGCGCGGATCGGCCCGCGAGGTCAGGCCGAGCCCCTGCGCGAAGTTGTCCACGGCGCCCGTCGCGGCGGCGGCGGCGGAACCCTGAAACAGGGCCTCGAACATCTTCTCGGGCTCGGCCCCGGACAGTTCGCGCCTCAGGTCGCCCGGGTTGAACGGCGGCCGGGAGTACGCGGCCTCCAGCAGCTTCGAGCCCAGCACCTCGTCTGCCCGGGCCGCGTCCACGAACACTATGCCTGGGTCCAGGCCCAGGCCGGCCTTCGTGACGATCCGGCCACCGCGAAGGGCCTCGGCCTGGAGCCGGGGCACCTCGCCGTGTAGCTCCTTCCGGCGCTCGGTGTTGCGCTGCTTGACCAGGTCCGCGTCGGGTCCCTGGCGATCCTTGTAGTCCTCTTCGATCTTGCGGATCGCGCACAGGGTCCGCAGTTCCTCGGCCGCCACGTCCCTCCAGGGGGCCGGGACCACGACCGCGACGCGCTCGTCCTCGATGTCCGCGGGCGAGATGTCGGCGGGCTCGCGCAGGTACACGATGCGGAAGTGCGTCGCGTAGTCCGTCCGGTCGGTCACCGAGCGGCCCAGGTCGGCCGTCCAGTGGTCGGCAACCACCTTCTCGCCGTCGTAGCGCACCTTGTTCGCGCGCCCGGTGGCCTTCTTCGCCTTGTCCAGCGTCATGTCGTGGAACAGCATCAGCACGCCGTCGGTGATGGTCGGAGGCGCGACCAGGAGGTCCAGCCACTTCCGGCCCGCCTCCGGGTCCGCCACCTTGGTCCGCGTGTACGTGGCCAGCAGTTCGGCGTAGGCCGGGCCCGCGGACGCCACGATCCGGAACTTCGCCCCCTCGGCCTTGGAGTAGGTGATCTGCGCGAGGTCATTCAGGCGCGGCAGGATGATCCCGGCCAGCACGTCCTCGCCCCGGGGCACGAAGCCGTCGCCCTCGACCAGGCACGCCTCGGCCAGTTCCGCGGCCGACAGGCCCTTGGGAGCAGTCGGGTTCGCGCAGTGCCACAGGAACAGCGTGCGGACCACGTCGTCGGCCATCTGCCGGTCGGCCTCGTTATCGAAGGCGATCGACGGCAGGCCGTCCATCGCGCTGCGGAACGCCCGCCAGCCCTCGACGTAGCGGGGCGACGTCTGGAGGTCCGCCTGGAGCGTCTCGCTCTGGAGGAGGTCCGCGGCCCGGACCAGGCCCGGGCGGGACGTCACGGCGGCGCAGGCGAGCACCTCGTGAACGTAGTGAATCGACGTGCGCGTCGTCGCGAGGAACTGGGTCAGGCGGCGCACCACCTCGAAGCACCGCGGCTGGAACGGGAAGACCTCCCGGAACCGCTCCTGCGTCACGCCCGACAGGAACTTGAAGCCCGTCGCGTAGTGCCGGAAGTACTCCTCCACCTCGGGGCTGCGGCCCGGCGCCAGGTCGCGCACGCGCCACGCCACGATCTCGTCGTACTCGCGGGCCGACTGCTCGGATGCGAACAGCGAGAAGAGGCGGAAGCGGTCGCCCTCGGCACCGCCGCGAAGCTTCTCGAGGGGGGCGCCCTGGGACGCGACGACCGTCACGATCCGGGCGTGCTCGTCCACCGGAAGGTGGAACGCCAGCGTCTCCAGCACGTGCTCGTCCTCGGCGCTGGCGGGCGAGCCGACGGGGTGAAGGTCCTGCCAGGACTTGAACTCGTCGATCACGAACAGGATGCCGCCGAAGCCGGCCTCCCCGGTCAGGCGCGTGTATATGGAGGACAGCCGCGTCCGGATGTCGCGCGTCCGGGGCACCTCGATGCGAACCGCACGGGCCGCCTCCAGCACGGCGGTCGCGAAGGCGTCGCGCCCCTTCTCGGCCAGGAGGTCCTCGGGGTGCGGGGCGTCCCGGTGCAGTTTGCGCAGGGCCTTCCCGACCTCGTCCCGGATGCCGGCCGGGGCCTCGTTCCACCACGCCTCGACCTCGTCCGCCGTGGTGACGGGGATCCGGCCCTCGAGGCCGGCCTTCCGGAGCGCATCGGCGATGGCGTTCTCGATCACGCGCTGGAGCGACTGCGCGCCGCCCTCGGTCCCGGCCAGGCCCTTGCAGTTGATGATGACCGGCAGGAAGCCGGGGCGCCCCCGGACGGCCTTGCGGAAACCCGCGAGTTCCGGGTCCGACACCCCGTCCCACGCGTCCTCGCCACCGGCCAGCAGCACCGACAGCGTCGCCAGCAGGTGCGTCTTGCCCGCGCCGTACTCGGCCTGGACCCAGTAGCCCTGCCCGCGATCCGATGCGGCAAGATGGAGTACTTCATGGAAATGGCCCCGGATCGACGGCGTGAACCGGTACTCCCGGACGGTGACCGCGCCGGCGGCGATGGCCGTCTCCAGGGAGAGCGTCGTCTCCGGTCGCGGCTTCAGGTGAAGGAGCGTCGAAAGCGGGGAGAGTGCCATTCATGCCTCCGCGTGCGCGCGGCGATCCGACGCGACGATGCACTGTTCGCCCAGCGCGGCCTGGAAATACTCGACGGTATGGTTCGGGTCGAACCGGGTCCACGAGGGCAGCCGGCCCGCATGCTCCGGGAGCGCCCCGGGCGCCACGACCAGCACCACCGCGCGCCGATCGCCCTGGAACCGGTGGAACACCGCCAGCGGGACCCGGTACCGGGCCAGGACTTCCGCGTCGTCGAGGACGAGGACGTACCGGGACCCCGCGGCCACCTCGTCGAGGCAGGCCGACAGGCGCCGCTCGATCCACCGGGGAACGGCTTCCTCCTTGGACGGGATCTCGGAGGCCGGGCACAGGTCCAGCAGGCTCTTCCGGGCCATGGCGCGCGTCGGGATGACGCCGCGCAGGCTGTCGGGCCGGCCGACCCACGCGAACACCTTCTTGTAGGGCTTCGGGGCCGGGCCCGCGACCATCTGCCGGGCCAGTTCCTCCAGGTCGTTGGCCGTCATGCCCGCAACCCCCGCTCCAGCAGTTCGTCCAGCGTGTACCGCGTCGTGAACTGGTCCAGCCGGTCCACCTGCACGAACCGGGCAATCAACCCCCGCTCGACGAACGAGGCGATGCACGCGCGCAGTTCCTGGACCGACGAGAACCCGAGGTACTTCCACAGCGTGCCCGCCGCCACCGCCTCCAGGTCCACGATGCGCGGGGTCGGCGCGTACTCCCGCTGCAGCAGCAGCAGCGCAGCGGTCGGGTCGATGCGGGGCTGGACGCGGACCGATCGACCGCGGACGCGGGCGATCCAGCCCAGGTTGCGAGCCGCCCCGGCGCAGCGCTTCGACACGTTGATGGCGTTCCGGCCGCCGACCTCGTCCCCGTAATGCCGGAAGAAGTCCAGAGGCAGCATCGAGCCCGGGGGGATCGGGTGCAGGCGCTCCGCGACCAGGCGGCCCAGCAGGGGCTCGGACTGCAGGAGCAGCGGTCCCATCACCGCTTCGAGCAGGGCCGGGTCGTTCCAGGTCCGCCAGACGCGGCAGGGCAGCGTGTCCACCGTCAGGTCCGCGAAGTAGCGCGACAGGATCGTGGAGACGGCCCGGCCGCGGGTGTGCTCGGAACCCTGCGACAGATCGCCCGGCAGGCGGGCCACGAACTCCTCGAACGAACCGCACGCCGCCGCGATCTGGACGGCCCGGATCGAGTCCGGCCACAGGACGTCCTGGAGCTGCCGGACGGCCTTGCGCCGGGCATAGCGCTTCACGCGGACGCCGCCGTCTGTCTCCGTCGCCCCAGGGAACAACTCGGACTGGTTTTCTTTCGGCTCCATCGCCACCTCGAAACGGGGCGAGTCTAGCATGGTGGGGTGACAGGGACACTTCCGATTTCGGC
>JARKOL010000326.1 GCA_029975745.1 Myxococcota bacterium
CCGCCCCGACCGTCCCCCTCGGCCCAGAATCGCTGCGTCACGATGCGCGCGTCCGTGAAGAACCGGACGACCTCGCGCCCCTGCGCCTTGATGTCGGAAAACGCGGACGCCTTTTCGCCGCCAAAAGGCAGGAACGCGACCGGCGCGGGGATGCCGACGTTGATGCCGATCATCCCCGCCCGAACCTCCAGCTTGAAGCGCCGGGCCCAGTAGCCGCTGCGGGTGTACAGCGAGGCGCCGTTGCCATAGGGATGCGCGTTCAGGATCCCGACGGCCTGGTCGAACGAATCGGCCTGCATCAGGGCGACCACCGGCCCGAACACCTCGGTCTGGTGCAGGTCGGACCCGGGCTGCACGTCCGCCAGCACGGTCGGACCAACGTAGTGCCCCTGCTCCCGGCCCGGAACGACACAGCCCCGGCCATCCAGCAGCAGCCGCGCCCCCTCCTGGACCCCCCTGGCGATCATTGACTCGATGAACTCCTTGTTCTTTCGCGAGATCACCGGCCCCATCGCCCGGTCGTCCCCGTCCATCGACGGGTCCAGCGGGTCGCCGACCGGCACCCCGCGCGCCGCCGCCACGAAGCGTTCCAGCACGGCCTGGTACGTCTCCTGGCCGACCGCCACCACCACCGAGGACGCCATGCAGCGCTGTCCGGCGCACCCGAAGCAGGACGTGATCATGTTGCGCACGCACTCGTCCAGGTCGGCGTCGGGCATCACGACAAGATGGTTCTTGGCCGACCCCAGTGCCTGGAAGCGCTTGCCCAGTTCGACGCAGCGACGGGCCACCAGCCGGGCAACCCTCGACGATCCCACGAACGAGATCCCCGCGACGTCGGGGTGGTCGATCAGCGCCTCGGCGGCCACACGATCGCCGTGAACCAGGTTGCAGACGCCCGGCGGAACACCGGCCTCGTCGATCAGCGCGAAGATGCGGTCCAGCGTGTTGGGCACCTGCTCGGAGGCCTTGACCACCAGGGTGTTCCCCGTGGCCACCGCGTACGGCAGGAACCAGAACGGCACCATCGCCGGAAAATTGAACGGGGCGATGATCCCGAACACGCCCAGCGGCACGCGGATCACCTCGCCATCGATGTCCGGCGCGGCGCCCACCAGAAGGTCGCCCTGCTGCAGCAGCGGCATCGCGCACGCCGCCTCGACGTTCTCGATCGCGCGCTTCATCTCGGCCCGGGCATCGGGCAACGACTTGCCCATCTCGGCCACCAGCACGCGGCACAGGGCCTCCTCGTCCCGGCGCAACAGGGCCGCCAGCTGGAACAGGGGCCGGACACGACGCGACACGGGCGTGGCCGCCCAGGCCGAGAACGCGGCCGAGGCGACCCGGACCGCCGCATCGACGTCGGCGGACGACGACAGGGGCACCCGGCACAAGGTTTGTCCGGTCGAGGGGTTCTCGACATCCAGGCGATCGGACGACGTCGCCGGCACGAACGCTCCGCCGATGTAGTTGTTCAGCAAGGGCAGGTCCATCAGGTCCCCTCCTTCGGTTCGGGTCAGATGGCCTTTCGGGCCGTCAAGCAATCGGAACTGGCCCGCACGACCAGATTCGGCGGCAGGCGCAAGTCCTCGAGCGGCGCATCGTTCTCGATCCGCGCGACCAGGCGCCGTACGGCCTCGCGTCCGACCTCGCGCGTCGGCTGGGCGACCGTGGTCAGGGGCACGCGGCAACGCGCGGCGGCGTCGATGTCGTCGTACCCGACGATCGCCAGATCGCCCCCCGCCGTCCGGCCTCGGGCTTCCGCGGCGCGCAATGCCCCCAGGGCCAGCAGGTCGTTCGCCGCGAACAGGGCATCCACGGGAACCTGGTCCAGCAGCCGACCCGCCTCCTCGGCACCCCAGCCCTCGGTCCATTCCCCGCAGCGCACCGCCACCAGGTCCAGGGCGCCGCCCGACGCATCCACCGCCGCCTGCAAGCCCGCCAGCCGACGGCGCGTCGCGGCGTCCTCGCGCGGCCCGGCCAGGAATCCGACCCTGCGCCAGCCGCACGCGGCCAGGTGTTCCCCCACCAGCCGGCCGCCCAGTTCGTCATCAACCTCGACCGCCCCAAGGCCGGAACCGTGGGGGGACGGTTGCCCGGCCATCACCACGCTGGGACGCAGGCGCTCCCAGTCGGGCGTGCGCTCCAGCCGCTCCATCGGCACCGACAGCAGCAGCCCCGCCACGCGGCGCGACGTCAGCAGGTCCAGGGCGCGGAACACGCGGTCCGACCGCCACGCCGTGTCCACCAGCAGCAGCGAGTACCCCAGTTCGAAGGCCGCCTCTTCGGCGCCGCGCGCGATGGCCGGAAAGTAAGGGTTCGTGATGTCGGGCACCACCAGTCCCACGAACGGCAGCCGGCCGCTGACCAGCGCCTGGGCCTGGGCATCCGGGACGTAGCCCTGCTCCCGGGCGATTCGTTCGATGCGTCGGCGGGTCCTGGGGCCCACCCCAGGCTGGCCGTTCAGGGCGCGGGACACCGTGGCGCATGAAACGCCCGCGGCGGCGGCGATGGTCTTGATGTTGGCGGCCATGGCGTCCCCCGTGGATCCGGGGTCCGATGATAACGCAAACGTTTACGTCGCGCAAACGTTTCCAGGACCGTGATGAACAGGCCCGAAGGATTCAGCGAACCTGGGTCTATTCGAAACGCGCGCAGCGGAAGCCGGTATTGGCGAACCCGCGGGACGGCACATCGGTCAGCCGAATCGACGAACGGAGCACCCCGGCGCCATCCACCCACGATCCGCCCCGAAGGGAGTGCTGGGTGTTTCCCACCCACTCCCACACGTTGCCGGCCAGGTCCAGGTGTCCGTATGGCCCCGCGCCGGCCCGCCTGGAACCCACGGATGCCGTGGCCTGGGTCCCGCAACCGTTGCCCCCCAGGTTCAGCACGGCCAGGGTGCAGGTCGGTGCCTGGTTGCCCCACGGATACAGCCTGCCATCTTCGCCCCGAGCGGCCTTCTCCCACTCGTCGGGCTCGGGCAGGCGCTTGCCCGCCCAGTCGCAATACCTCCTGGCTTGCTCCCAACCGACGCAGTTGATCGGGTGTCGCCCCCGGCCGCGCCCCCAGTTGCAGGCCTCGCCGGGCAACGGTTGTTCGCATCGGCCCGAGCGAACACACTCCTCGTAGTCGGCAACCGTGACTTCATGACGGTCCACCCAGACCCCCGAGGTTCGCCCCTGGTACTCCTCGGCCTCGCCCTTGACGCAGGTCACGCCGGGACGCGTCCGGCACCCCGCCCGAAATGATCCCGCCGGCACGAAGCACATCTCGTCCCCGCGGGTCTCGTCGAGCCGGGTGCATTGGCCCGCGAAGGCGCCGCGCGTCACCGCCTCGACGTGGGTCACCTCGCCTTCGCGAACGATCGCGTTTCCCTTCCAGACCCCGGCCGGGCTCTTGACCACCAGATCATAGCCCCCAACCAGCAGGGTCCACTGGCCAGGCGCCGCCCCCAGGGACCGACCGTCCAGTTGAACCTGGGCGCCCGTGGCGTTGCCCTTCCCGTCCACCGCCGTCACCCGCAAGGCCCCCTGCCGAGGCGTGGGGTCCAGATCCAGAACCTTCTCCTGGCCGCGTTCCACCACGAAACGCATCCCCAGGTCGTGGTATTGGGGGTGGGACGCCAGCACCTCGTGTTCTCCAGGATCCAGTTCGTACCGCGACAGGGGCGTCCGCCCGACTTCCCGTCCGTTCAACCGAATCGGCAGGCCATCGACCCCGGTCCGAACCGTCAGCCAGCCAAAGGCCGGGGCAAGTTCCCAGTGAAAGGACCGATTGCCCGACTCGATCCGCGCGACCTCGGACCGCTCCAGGTAGCGAGACTTCTGCATCACCACCGTGTGCGTCCCAGCCTCGATCGTCTTGGTACATGGGGTCGATTCGCACGCCAGTCGCCCGTCCACCTGAACGACCGCCCCCGTCGGCGTACTGGCGAACGAAACCACTACCATCTCGACGGCCGGCGCGGTCCATGCCCCCGGTCGTGCCCCCAGGGTCTGGTCCGCGGGCGCGGCGGCGACCGCACCCCGGGGCATCACCCGGTTGATCTCCTGAAGAATCCGCCGTGTCGCCTTGCGGGCTTCGCCCCGCAGCCGCCCGAAGTCGCTCGCCTCCGCCGACGCCTTCATCAGCACGGCAGCCGTCTCGGTTCGATGCGCCGAGAGCCGCAGGATCCAGTTGGATCCGATCCGACTGACGAACCC
>JARKOL010000336.1 GCA_029975745.1 Myxococcota bacterium
GCTCGGTCTTCAGCTTCTGCTTCAGTTCGTACGCAACCTGCTGAATGCCCTGGGACAGCAGCAGGCTGATCCCGGGAATCGCGGCCAGCTCGGTCTCGTCCGCGTTCAGCAGGTTCTCTGGCGAATGGTACCCCAACTTGAACAGGTACTCGATGGTGCTCTCGTCCAGCCCCTCCAGCTTGACCAGGTCAGCCTTCAGGCGGGCCTTGACCTCGGCGATCCGGCTCTCGCCGTGGATCTCGATGTTCCAGCCCAGCAGCTTGGTCGCCAGCTTGACGTTCTGGCCGCGACGCCCGATGGCCAGCGACAACTGGTCATCCCCGACGATCAGCTCGATCTGGTGGTTGTTCTCGTCGATCAGCACGCGCTGGACGACCGCCGGCGCGATGGCCGAGCACACGAACCGCGGCAGGTCGATCGAGTAGGGAATGATGTCGATCTTCTCGCCCCGCAGTTCCTGGACGACGGCCTGGACCCGAGAGCCCTTCATGCCGACGCAGGCGCCCACGGGATCGACATCCGAATCCGTCGAGGTGACGGCCAGCTTCGTCCGCTCGCCGGGCTCGCGCGCAACGCCGGCAACCTTGACGATTCCCTCGTAGATTTCGGGAACTTCCTTTTCGAACAGCTTCACAACGAACCGGGGATCGGTCCGGGACAGGATGATCTGGTGGCCCTTGGGATCGCGCGTGACGTCCTTGACGAATGCCTGGACGCGGTCGCCGGCCCGGTAGGACTCGCGCGGGCACTGCTCCTTGAAGGGCAGGATCGCCTCGGCCTTGCCCAGATCGACGATCACGTTGCCCTTTTCGAACCGCCGCGCGACGCCGGTCACCAGGTCGCCCTTGCGGTCCTTGTACTCGTTATAGACGATGGTCCGTTCGGCTTCCTGGACCTTCTGCAGGACGACGTGCTTCGCGGTCTGGGCGGCGATGCGGCCGAAGGCGCGGCGATACGTCTCGAGTTGCAGGATGTCGCCGAACTTCATGTCCTCTTCGCGCGCCTTGTCGCGATCGGCCTCCAGATAGAAGATCTGGAAGCCCAATTCGTCGCCGGGCTGGGCATCGGGATCGACCCGGGCGGCGGCGTCCAGGTCAAGCTGGTTCATGGGATTCTCGACGACATCCACGACCTGCATGTACTGGAACAACTCGACCTGGCCGACGTCCTGATTGAACGCGGCTTCCAGGTTGCGATCCTCGCCGAACACCTTCTTCGCGGCACGGAGGATGGCTTCCTCCAGGGCCTCGACGAAGACGGCACGGGGAATGCCTTTCTCGCGACTCACGAGATCGATGATCTCGCTCCAGTTCGGGTTCTCTGCAGCCATGGGTCCCTCCGAATCCTTCTCTCGATGCGCTCCACCCCATCCCCTGTTCGCACAAACCGACACTGTCCTGTGGTTTCGCAAAGGGGAGATGACCGGCGAAGCAAACCGCCAGGGTCGGTGCCTTCTACCTCATCCCGCGACGAAAAGCAAGAGGCTCCGGCGCGCCCCGCCTCGCGAACTACTTGGGCGCCAGTACCAGGGGCACGCCTTCGTAGTCCCAGCGGCTGCGGATCTCGCGGGTCAGGAAGCGCAGGTACGACGTGGGCAACAGGCCGGTGCCACCGCGGTAAAGCAGCACGACCGGCGGGTTGACGTCCACCTGCACCAGGTACTTGATCCGGACCGACCGCGTGCCCGAGGCGTGCGGCGGGTGGGTCTTGACGACCTCCTCGTAGAACCGGTTCAGTTCGGAGGTCGAAATCCGCCGGAACAGGTTGGCATGCACCCGATCGACGATCGGCAGGAACCGATGGCAGGACCGCCCGGTCTTCGCGGACAACAGGACGTGCGGTACGAACGACAGGAACGGGGCCTCATCGCGCAGACGCTTCACGAAGGCCTCGCCCGTCTCCTTGCCGGCAACCAGGTCCCACTTGTTCGCCACCAGCACCAGGCCACGTCCGCGGTCCAGAACCAGCGCCCCCAGCTTCTTGTCCTGGTCGGTCAGCCCCTCCGACGCATCGATGACCAGCGCGACCACGTGACTGCGATCGATGGCCTGAAGCGTTCGCGCGACGCTCATCCGCTCGATGCCCACCTCGACGCGCTTCCGCCGCCGCACGCCCGCCGTATCGACCAGCACGTACTCCCGCCCCTCGGCCGAAAAGGCGGTGTCGATCGAGTCGCGGGTGGTCCCGGGCACGTCGCTGGTCAGATAGCGCTCGCTGCCCAGCAAGGTGTTCGAAAACGTGGACTTGCCGACGTTCGGACGGCCGACGATGGCCAGACGGCAGGGGCCCTTCTCCTCGTCCGCGGACTCGTCCAGGGCCGGCGGCGCGTCCAGGTCCTCCAGCACCCGCTCCAGCAACTCGGCGACCCCGCTGCCTCGCTCGGCGGTGATCGGGAACAGTTCCTCGACACCCAACGAGTAGAAATCGGCCACCAGGGGTTCGCTGGACGGGACGTCGATCTTGTTGATCGTCAGATAGCAGCGTCGCCCGGACCGCCGGACCTGCTCGAAGATCGCCCGATCCGTGCCCGTCAGACCCTCCCGACCATCCATCACCAGGATCAGGGCGTCGGCCTCGGCCAGCGCGACCTCGACCTGCTCGGCCATCAGCGCCAGCATGGCGTCGTCCGACTCGGGGTCGAACCCGCCCGTGTCAACGACCACGAAAGCGCGGCCCGCGTGTTCGGATTCGGCGTAGTGGCGATCCCGAGTGACGCCGGGGAAGTCTTCGACGATCGCCTGCCGACGTCCCAGAATCCGGTTGAACAGCGTCGACTTGCCAACGTTCGGGCGCCCGATCAGCGCCATCGTGGGTTTCATGTTCGATTCCTTTTCACAAGATGCGTCCCGGCATGACCGGGCGGCGGAGTATAGCAGAAACGCCGCCCTCGGGGTTCACCGTAGCGGCGGAAGCAGCCGACGCAGGAAATCCAGGGCACGCTGGGCCTGGTCCGGCCGGCCGGCCGAGGACGCGGTCTTCGCGATCGCCTGCCAGGCGCGCAGGTAGGACGGGTCGGTGGACACCGCGGCCTCGAACAGCCGCAAGGCCCCCTCGGGGTCGCCCTCGGCGCGCACCATGACGCCCAGGTTGTACAGGCTGCGGGTGTCGTCCGGCGCAACCCGCAGTGCCGCCGCGGTCAGGTCCCGGGCGCCTGCGAAGTCCTGCCGGGCCGATGCCCAGGTGCCCATCGTCCGCAGGAAGCCGGCCAGCCACGAAGCCACCCAGCGGTCCGCCGTGGCCACGCGCGCCAGCGCGGCATCCCGCGCCGCGTCCATCGCGTCCGTCCCGGGAGCGCCATCCGTCCCCCAGCGGAATGCCGGAAAGTCCGGTTCCAGCAAGGGCCGAAGCGCCCCGTCCACGCGCCCTTCGCCCAGTTCCACCCACACCGGTCCGCCCGCACCCGCAGCCTGGATCGCACGAACCACCGCATCGGCCGGCGACTCCCCCGCCGACTCGAAGGGCCGGGCAGCCACCGTATCGGCCAGCGCTCGGCGCCCCTCCCCCGCCTGGTGGAAGGTCATCCGCGCCTGGACGTAGCCCGTGTCCCCAAGGTGCTGCTTGACCAGGACCAGGACGTCCGGACGAGCCGACTCGAACACCTGCATCCCGGCCAGACCGGACGACAGGTTGTCCGAACTGGTGAACACCGTGGCTCCGGGAGGCAGGCGCCCCAGGAACCCGGTCACCACGTCCTGGGCCGCCGTGACCCGGGCCATGCGCCGGTCCGCGGGGGACGCCCGCACCTGCCACAACGCGGCCCCCAGGGCCACGACGATCACCGCCACCGCCAGGCGCGGCGCGCGACGCGTCCCCGCCACGGCTCCCGAACCCGCCAGCACCGACACGAACAGCGTCGCCGGCAGCAGCGTCTGCCAGTCGATGATGCCCATCGGATTGATCCGGGCCGAAAAGACCACGTCCCCGACAATCAGGCCGGCCCCGGCCAGGGCCAATGCCGGATGCCGCAATCCCAGCGCGACGAGGCCCAGAATCGCGGCCGGCCAGTTCGCCAGCGTGCCGTCCGCCAGCACGCGCACCGACCGTCCCAGATTCACCTGGACCATGGCCCAGGGCACGCCCGCAAGGTGATCCTGGAAGGCGTGGCGAATCCGGGCCCCGCTCACGTGGGCGAACACGCCGGCCAGGTCGGACGGATCGCCCCAGTTCATGTAGGGTCCACGGGACGCGGCGGCCGCAAGGTACGTCCCCACCAGGGCCCCCAGTCCGGCCAGCAGCGCCAGGGCCGCGGGCAGCCCCACGGACCGGTGCCGCCGAGCGAACGCCAGGGTCGCCAGAAGGCCCGCCGCGCCGGCGTACAGGGGCCACGTGACGTGCCCCCCCAGGCCCAGTCCGGTGGCGACGGCCCCGACCGCCAGCCACCGGGCGTCATCACGCAGAACCCCCCGGGCCCAGGCCAGCAGCGCCAGCGCCAGACCGGCAATCGAGAACGCATAGACCTCGGTGGTCGTCGCGTGCTGCCATGTCAGATGACTGGCCAGCAGCGCCACCGGGGCGACCAGCGCCGCCAGGCGATCGCGGACAAGCCCCCCACCGGCCCCCCCGCCGCGCCCCAGTTCCAGCGCCAGCAGGTAGGCCAGGGCCGCAGCCGCGGCCGTCGCGACCGCCGACAGCAGGTTCAACCGGAACGCCCCGGCGCCCACGGGCAGCAGATCAAACGCCTTTCCGACAAGGCAGTACGCCGCGAATCCGGTCGGGTGGGGCACGCCCAATCCTCGAACCGCCGCCCCCAGTTCCCCGGCATCCTTCGCGTACAGGCCAGGCACCACATCGGCAACGAGCACGGCGACCGCCAGCGCGAACACCGCGACCGCCCAGATCGGCTCGCCGACGCCGGCGCCCCCGTCGCCCGCCGGAGCATTCAGGACCTTCCAGCCGGATCGCGTCGAATCCCGCCGATTTCGCGATGCCGAGAGACCGACCCACGCCCCGCCGACCATTCCCGCGACCAGGGCAGCGACCGCCAGCGGCAACACCACCCCAGGCCAGGCGCACGTCGCAAGGATCGCCACCAGCACCAGCGCGCCCACCGAAGCCAGGATGCGCAGGGGAAGACGGGAAGACGGCCTCAACGGGAGTCACCTCGAACGATGTGACCAGGAACCGGGGACCGGAAACCTCGTTCGGCGACGGCCAGGTCGACGGCGAGCCCTCGCGGCCGAAGCGGCCCACCGGGACGAGCCCGCCGGCGATGCCCCGTGCGTCAGGGCAGGTAGATCTCGATTCCCTGGGCGAACGACGGCACGCCACGCAGCGAGCCGAGCCCGCCCGTGACCAGAACGCCGCCGTTCAACAGCCCGCCGCGAATCCGGGTCGCCCGATGCCCGGCTCGAGCCACCGAGAGCCCGTCCCACTGGCCCAGGATCGACACCCCTTCCGCGGTGACCCGCAGGATCGTCGCGGATCCGGTGGGCTGCAGGTCCGGGTTCAGGCCCCCGACGACCAGCACGTCACGCCCGCCCTGAAGCAGGGTCGCCGTGTGGAACTGGCGCATCAAGGGGGCCGACTGGTTCTCGGACATGACGATGGCGCGACCGCGGAGGGTCCGGTTGGCCAGGTCCACCGTCAGCACGAACGGCGCGACATCGGCCTTGCGCGGCTGGCTGCCGCCGCCCACCACCAGCACCTGGCCGTCGATATGCACCGCGGCGGCGCCGAACAGGGTCTCGGGCACCCCGGCAATCGGCGTCAGGGAATGCAGCATCCCGTCCTCGGCCGTGAACAGTTCCGCGAACGCGGTCCCCTGGGTGTTGCCGCCCAGGATCAGGTAGTTCCGGCAGAGCCCGCCCGGGGCCTCGGTCAGACAGACGCCCGTGGCCAGGTAGCGCCCCGCCCGCTCGGCCGTTTCGCCGACCGGAGCGCACGCCAACTGGGAGTCCTCGTTCAGATCGCACAGCCAGGCCTCGCGGCCCAGCCGAACGTCCCCCTGGGCCACGGACTGCACCAGACCGGAACGCACGAACACGCGCGGCAGCCCGTCGCCACCGGGAACGCCGACCACCTGGGCCGCGGCGGTCGCCAGCGGCAGTTCCGAAGGCACCGCGGTGCCGCGAGTCAGGTCCAGAACCCAGGCCTGGGACGACAGCGACAGCGCGCAGTCCGAACCGGAGCATGCGCCCGGCCCCGGCCACGGCACGGCCAGGTCCCCGACGATGTCCATGCCGATGGACGCGGTCCCGCCCGCCAGGACGATCGAGTCGTCCCCCATCGGCGCGACGCCGGCGAGGGCCAGCCCGGCACCCAGGTCGCGGTCGAACTGCAGCGTCGAGACCAGCGCGGAATCCGTCGCGAACCGCTCGGCGTCGGGGTTGCCCTGCAGGTCCGAGCCGCTGGTCACGATCAGCGAACGCGCCCGAGCGGCCGTGACGCCGCCGATCACCGACACGTCGCCGGTGGCCGTCGAAGCCGCGACGTGGAACGCCCGCGGCACGCGCGTATTCAAGGGGAACAGGCTTTCCAGCTTGCAGAAGCCGCCGGCGCACGTCGCCGCCGGATGCACCTGGTACTGCATGACCTTGGTGCCCCCAGCGCACGCCTCGGTCGCGTCGCACTCGACGGTGCGCGGGAAGCGGCATGCGTCGATCGACGGGCAATCGACCAGTTGCTGGCAGGCCGCGTCGGCGGTACACGGAATCGGCGGGTTCGGCGAACTCAGCGAGCCGCCGGGAAGCGGGAAGGCCGTGAAGTCGCCCGTCGCGTTGACCTGGATGTAGTAGACGGCCTCACCGGTCCCCTCGGGGGTGATCTCGATGCCGCCGCGCACCCCCATCGCGACCCGCGTCCCGGCCTCGCACGTCGATGAGGAGAAGGCCTCGAACACCAGGACGTAGTCCCGTCCGGACTTCAGCCGATTGACCGCGAAGCCGCGACGCGCGGGCGTGCAGTCGGACGCGAAGTACGGCTTTTCGTCCATCGTCTGGGGAACGCCGCGGTACAGGCGGATCCGGAACGGGCTGGACAGCATCTGGTAGTCGCCGTCCAGCGCCACGGTCAGTACGCCGCCCCCGGCCCCCTCGGGCCCCTGGAACGACGCCATCGAATCGTCCTGGGCACATCCGGCGGCTGTCGCCAATCCCAGCAACAGAACCGCAATGCAAGTCGTGCGTCGATCGTTCATCACGGTTCCCTCTACCTCGGATAAAGCGTTACGTCCTGGGGCGCCATGTACTTGTCGGGCGAGAAGCCGGCGCTTCCGTTGCCGCCGCCGCCGTCCATCGTCAGGACGGCCGCCGCGGTGCCGGCGCCGACCACGACGGCGCCGATGATGGTCCA
Source organism: Myxococcota bacterium (assembly GCA_029975745.1). Taxonomy (GTDB): domain Bacteria; phylum Myxococcota_A; class UBA9042; order DTJE01; family DTJE01; genus DUVQ01. Next base: position 7,291 of record JARKOL010000336.1, read on the forward strand.
GAACCACCAGGTCTTGTGGACGGGCTTCCGGACCTCGGCATCGCGCCCTCGCTCGGGAACGCTGGGCCCCGTTTCGGCGACCGGAATCTCGACGGCGGCCAGCGCCAGGTTGATCTGGGCCGTCTTGCCCGGCTCGACCACCAGCGTCTGCTGCTGCTCGCTGAATCCCACCTTCGCGACGCGCACCCGGTAGGTCCCGGGCTTCAGGCGGGCGACCACGGGGGCCACGCCCACGAAGTCCCCATCCAGGTAGACCTCGCCGCCGGCGGGCGTCGTCAGCAGATCGACGCGGACCAGTTCGGGCTCCTTGACGGGCTCGGGCCCCAGCACCCGTTCCAGTGCGGTCCCCAGGAAGTCCGCCAGCCGCCCCTTGTCCTGCAGGCTGCCCTCGGGGGACTGGACCTCGTGGGTCCGGACATCGACCAGCCGGACCTGCACCAGGAAGCGACCTTCCTTGCCGCTGACCTCGGTGTACAGCACCAGGTCGGCCCCTTCGCCCAGGCCCGCCAGGCAGTCCGCGTCGAAATCGACGCACCCCGCATCGACCATCAGATCCATGGGATCGGCGTCCGGCACGGGCAGTGCCTGGTACAGAGGATGACGCGCAATCCGGGCCAGCACCGAATCCGTCAGCGACTGGATCGTCTGGGCATCCAGCCCCGCCCCGGACACCCGGAGCACGCGAATCTGGCGGGGGTTGCCGTCGCCCGGCGTCCGCGCCTGAACCGACGAAGACACCGCGACCAGCACCCCGACCGCCAGCAGGATCCTCCGGACACGGTACCCAGCCATGGCAAACTCTCGACAATAAGGCCGGTGCTATACTACCCGTCGGCCGTCCGGGGTGTCAATTGTCGCGATGCCGGCGGGCGGTTCGAAACGGGTGGGGAATCCGCGTGGATTTTCGGTTGCTTACCAAGATATTCCTCGTGGGCTGCCTCTGCTTCGCCGGTCTGGCCTGTTCGTCGGCCGCCCGGTACGCGCGCGGCCCCTTGCCGATGGCGGCGCTGCCCGATGTGCGCGTCCAGGTGACCTCGGTGGCCCGGACCGGTGCGCCTCACGTTCCGATCGCCGACGAGCGCCTTTCCGGTACGGTGCGAAGCCTGTCGCTGGACAAGGACCCGGTCTTCGGGTTTTCGCTGTGGATGGCCGATCGGCGCGGCGTGTCGATGCGGGTGCGCGTGGACACGTACCTGGAAGGGGTCCGCCCCGACCTGCCCCGGGGGCGCCTGATCACGTTCGAGCGCAGCGCCTTGCACGGCGACCAGGTGCGCATCGACGACGAGGCGGGATCGGTCGCGTGGTTCTTTTCGGGCACCCTGGTCCCGGAGCTGCCGGCCGGGCTGCCGTTCCAGGTCGCGGTCTCGCCGCGCCGCGCGTACGCCGAGGCGTTCACCGCGGACGACCTCTGCCGCTGGACCGTATTCCACCACCACCTGGCCGTGAAGCCGGCGGGGGAGCGTCTGCCGATCCTGTTGGCCCCTGGCGAGACTCGCCTGGTGCCGCTGTCCTCGGGCACTTATCTGTTCGCGGCGCTGGACGCGCATTCGCCCGAGGAATCCGATTGCGGCCAGGACCGTGACTCGCACGTGGCGTGGTTCTGGATGCGCGTTCCACCCGAGGATGCGCGCCGCCTGGAGCTGCGGCACCCGCAGTTCACCACGGAACCGCGTGGCGCTGGACCAGCGAAGCCCAGTCCATCGCCAGCGCCACCGCCGAGTGGATGAAGACGCCGCCCCAGATCGACATCGTTCGCAGCGACAGGACCCCCAGCACCGAACCGGCGATGATGGCGCCCACCGTCTCGGGCATCGGCTTGCCGAAGTGGATCATGCAGTACGGAATCACCATCGCGGGGACGGCGACCCAGCCGATGCGCCGCTTCAGCCCGTGGATCATGAAGCCGCGGAAGAAGAATTCCAGCGCGAAGAACTGCATGCAGTAGAACGCCTCCCAGGCCAGCAGGTCCCACATCGCGATGGGATTGTGGTGGAAGGGGTACGTCCCCTGGAACGCGGGCGTGTACGACACGACGATCACCGCGCCCAGCACCGGCACGAACAGCAGCATGTACAGGGGCAGATGCCGCACGAAGCCGCGGGCCGAGATGCCGTACTCGGACAACCGTTCGCGGAACACGAACCGGACGATCAGGGCCGGAATCACGAAGTAGAACGTGAAGCAGCCCGTGGCCCAGGCGATCTGGCGGTAGATGGGCTCCAGGGCGGCCAACGCGTCCTGGATCCCCCCGGCGGGCAGGGCCAGGACGGCCTGGCGCATCAGTCGCGCGGAGTGGAACTGGAAGTCGCGGTCCAGCGTGACGTAGTTCATCAACGTCAGCAGCACGGCCACCGACAGCCCCACCGTCACCGCCTTGAAGTCGGCGGATCGAGGCCCGGGGCCCGGCACGCCCTGGATCGCGTCAATCGCGACGGTCGGCTCGACGACGAACCGCTGGTAGAGGCGCTTCAACACGGGGCGCATTCTAGCGGAGGATCCCCGCGGGGAAAACCGGAATCCACGAACCCCACGCATGGAAACCCGACGCCCGGAGGCATAGAATGAATCCGTCCCGGACGGTGGAGGCCTGAAATGCGTGCTTCTGGAATGCTGCCCTGGCTGCTGGTGGTGCCCTTGCTGGCGGCATGCGGCGGTGGCGGCAGCGGCGCCAATGATGCCGTCGGGGGCGACGATCCCGGTCGGGTCGATCCGGGGACGACGCCCGATCCCGGCCCCGTGACGGACCTGGGGCCGCTGGACCCGGAGCCCTGGGATCCGGGTTCGACGGCCGACGTCCCGGCCGCCCCGGCCCTGCTGGTCCCGGGTGCGCGCACCATCGCGACCGCCTCGGCCCCCCTGTCCACGCTTCAGGAGGACGAACTGGCGCTGGTGCCCGCCGCCCCTGCCCTGCCCCTGCCCGTCGCCGAGGGCGACGTCGGAAATCTGGCCCCCATCAAGGCATTCCTGCACGACGCGGGCTTCGGGGTGACCCAGGCGCTCCTGACGGACGGGGTGGCGGCGATGCCGGCCCTGCCGACGACCGACCGGTTCGAGGACGCCTACGAGTTGTTGAAGGAGTCCCTGGGCGGCGACCACATCCGGGTGACGTCGGACTCGGTGCTGCACCTGTACCACCTGTTCTTCGACCAGTTGCTGAAGAACGCCGAGGTCCGCTATTTCGTCGCGGACGTCGATGCGATGAGCAAGGCGATGGTCCAGGCCTCGGGCGGGCAGGCGGCCGCGCTGACGGGGGACCTGCGCGAGGCCGCCGTCCGGAACCGGGCCTTCTATGCCGTGGCCGCGGCGATCCTGGACCCGGCATGGACCGTCCCCGACGACGTGAAGGCCGACGTGGACGCCACGCTGGCGCTGATGGAGGCCCACGCGGGCTTCGGACCCAACCCGATCTTCGTCCGGGGCTGCCCGCAGGCGTGCCTGGCCTGCGATCCCGGCGTCCAGCGCCTGTGCAACGAGCAGGGTTTCTACTGCGGCTGCGAGGACTTCAGCCAGTACGTGCCCCGCGGCCACTACACGCAGTCCGAGGATCTGAAGCGCTACTTCAAGGCGATGATGTGGCTGGGGCGCATCCCCTTCCGGATCGCGTCGGACATCGAGACGCTCCAGGCGGTGCTGGCGACGGTGCTGATGACGCATCTTGAACTGTCGGTGGACGGGGCGTCGGCTTCCCTGGCCGACCGCTGGGTTCGGCTGTACCGGGTGACCGGGTTCTTCGTGGGCGCGGCCGACGACCTGACGTTCAGCGAGTACGAGGAGGCCATCCGGGGCGCGCTGGGCGAGGCGGACGTGACCGTGCTGGAGGACCCGACGGCGCTGGCGGCGCTGAAGGACGAACTGCGCAAGCTGCGGGCACCGGCGATCCTGTCGGGGCTGCTGTCGGTGTACCAGGATCTGACGAAGGAAACGCAGGGCTTCCGGTTCATGGGCCAGAGGTTCACGCCGGACGGCTACCTGATGGGCCAGACGGTGTCCCCGTACGTGAAGATCGACACGACCACCCCGGCCTACGACGGGTTGCGCCAGATGTGCGGCGTCCAGGCGACCGACGCCTGCGACGACATCGATCTGGACGCCGTCAACTGCGTGTGCGTCAACGGCCTGGACTTCGGCCCCTACGGGCCGTGTCGGCTGCTGTCCCGGGGGCTGGACGTCATGAGCATCCTGGGCAGCGCCCAGGCGGACGCGATCCTGGCGGCGGACGAGCGCTACTGCGGGTTCCGTGGCGTGATCGACGACCTGAAGGCCGAGTTCGCCGGCTACACGACCACGGACTGGACCCGGAACGCCTACTGGTCGTGGCTGCACGCGCTGAAGCCGCTGCTGGCCCCGACGGGCGACGGATGGCCCACCTTCACGACGACGCTGAAGTGGCGCCTGAAGCAACTGGGCACGGCGCTGGCTTCGTGGACCCAGCTGCGGCACGACACGATCCTGTACGTCAAGCAGCCGTACACGCCGGGAACCGAAACCAGCATCCCGCCGCCCTTCGGGGGGTATGTCGAGCCGGTGCCCGCGCTGTTCCATCGCCTGGCGTTCCTGACCGCGTTCACGAAGGACGGTCTGGACGCGCTGGGCGTGCTGCCGGCCGAGGTCGTGCCGGCGATGAACCGGACCCAGGCGCTGCTGGAGGCCCTGCGCGACATCGCGATCGCCGAGGTCGAAGGGCGCGCGTTGACCCAGGCGCAACAGGACGTCATCGAGAACTTCCCCGACACGTACGCCGCCATCGTGAAGGACCTGGCGAAGATCTTTACGGAGCCGCCCGAAGATCCCTCCGTGCCGACGTCCGCCGAGGTGGCCGGCGACGGTCTGCGGGCCTCCCTGGTCGCCGACGTCCACACGGACGGCAACACCCTCACGGTGCTCGAGGAGGCGGTCGGCAACCTGGACTGGGTGCTGGTGCTGCACAAGGCACCCGGTGGCGCCATTTCGGCGTCGATCGGCCCGGTGTTCACCTACTACGAATTCCCCCATCCCATGAGCGACCGGCTGACGGACGAGGCATGGCGCCTGATGCTGAATGGGGACTCGCCGCCCGAGCGGCCCTGGTGGACCACGGATCTGTACCGATAGCGCGGGCGGACGCCCCCGGGGTCCCGGCCGTGCGGGCGTTTGACATCGGACGGTCCCCACGGCACACTTCGCGCGGTTTGAAGCGAGGTCCCCGCCGATGTTCGAGGCATTGAAGGAACGCATCGCGAACCTCCGTGAGAGGACCGAGGTCCTCGGGAGGTATCTTTGACCGCCCGGCCAAACTGAGTCGCATCGCCGAGATCGAAGAGGACAGCACCCGCCCCGACTTCTGGTCCGACCGCGTCCGGGCACAGACCCTCAGCCGCGAGAAGACCCGACTGCAGAAGGATCTGGACGCCGTGGACGCGCCCCTGCAGGCGCTGCGCGAGGCGACCGACCTGCTGGAACTGGCCGAGATGGAGGGCGAATCCGGTTTTGATGCCGAGGTGGCGGCCACGCTGGACAACGTCGAACAGCAGGTGTCGGGACTGGAGTTCGCCCGGATGATGAACGGCGAGAACGACCGGGCCGACGCCATCGTCGAGATCCACGCGGGCATGGGCGGCACCGAGTCCCAGGACTGGGTCCAGATGCTGCTGCGGATGTACCTGATGTACTGCGAGCGCCGGGGCTTCCAGGCCGAGGTGCTGGACGAACTGGCGGGCGAGGAGGCCGGCCTGAAGAGCGTGACGTTCCAGGTGACGGGCGACTGGGCCTACGGCTACCTGAAGGCCGAGGCCGGCGTACACCGCCTGGTGCGGATTTCGCCCTTCGACGCGAATGCCCGGCGCCAGACGACCTTCGCGGGCGTCACGGTGCTGCCCGACATCGAGGACACGATCGAGATCGAGGTCCGCGACGAGGATCTGCGCGTCGATACCTATCGCGCGGGCGGGGCCGGCGGCCAGCACGTCAACAAGACCGATTCGGCGGTGCGACTGACCCACCTGCCCACGGGCATCGTGGTCCAGTGCCAGAACGAGCGGTCGCAGATCAAGAACCGCAGCAAGGCCATGAAGATGCTGAAGGCGCGCCTGTACGACCTGGAGCGCCAGAAGAAGGAGGCCGAGCGCGACAAGCTGGAGGCCGCCAAGAAGGACATCGATTTCGGCAGCCAGATCCGCAGCTACGTGCTGCACCCGTACCGGATGGTCAAGGATCTGCGGACCGGGCACGAAACGGGCAACACCGACGCCGTGCTGGACGGGGACCTGGACGTGTTCATCCAGCAGTACCTGCTGATGCGGGCCCAGGATTAGGCCGCGTCGTCCTCCGGCGGGGGCCGACGACGATCCCGCACCCATTCCAGCAGGCAGAACACCACCGCCACCAATCCCAGCGCCGCGGTGAACCGGAAGACCGGCGCGTAGCCGTGGACCTCGATGGCCTCGCCCAGCGCGCCGCGCCCCAGCGAGCCCACCAGGAACGTCAGCGACGACAGCAGGGCGTACTGGACGGCGCTGTGACGCCGGCTGGCGATGGTCGAAAGGTAGGCGATGAACGCGGCGCCCGCCAGGCCTCCGGCGATGTTTTCGCCCGATATGGCCATCATCAGACGGACCATGCGTGGGGACACGCCGGCGTACCCTGCCAGCGCCTCGATCCCGGTCAGACGGGCGAAGGCGTCCAGGAAGGGCCCGCCGACCGCCAGGTCCGCGTACAGCAGGTTGCTGCCGGCGGCGACGACCGCACCCAGCAGCAGCGTGGGCATCCGCCCCAGCCAGGCAAAGAGCACGCCTCCCAGGGCGATGCCCGCGATGGTCATCACGACGCCGAACACCTTGGAGGCGAAGGCGACCTCGTCGTGCGTGTAGCGCAGTTCGTCCAGGTAGAAGGGGAAGGCGAACGGCCCCCAGATCGAATCGCACAGGCGATAGGACAGGATCAGGCCCAGCACGACCAGGGCACCCCAGCGCAGCCGGCCCACCAGTTCGCCCAGCGGCTGGATCAGGGCGGCGAAGCTGTGATCGGCGGCGCGCTGCAACGGCCGGTCGCGGGGGGCCTCGGCGGGACGGGACGGCGCATCCTCCGAACGCCTGCGCTGCAGCCATGCGGCCACCACCGCCGGAAGGACGACCGTGGCGACGACGATCCAGGGCCCCGTGAACTTCACGAAATCGCCGGCATTCGGGCGATCGACGGCCCCCGGCGGCGCCATCAGAATGCGCACCATGAAGGCGCCCAGGGTCCAGATGGCCCAGCCCCACCCGGCCCCAACCAGGGCCAGACCGATGGCGCGCGTCCGAGGGGACACCAGGCCGGGTTCCAGGATGGTTGCGCCGTGGCGCGGGGGCGCCTCGGTGTCCGGCGCGGCCAGCGTGGCGGCGATCGTGGCGGCCATCAGCACGCCCATGGACATGTACACGGTGTCCCAGCCGACGCGCGCGGCGAACACCAGCGCCAGGGCGCCGCCGACCAGCGCGGCGATCCGGTAGCCGAACTGATAGACCGTCGAAAGCAGCTCCAGGGGCGCCTGGGCATCGGCCACGTCGATCCGCCACGCATCGACGACCACGTCCTGGGTGGCCGACGCGAACGCGGCCAGGACGGCCACCAGGGCGAACCACCCGATGCCCAGGCGGGGATCGATGCAGGCCAGGACCAGGAATGCCAGCGCCAGCGATGCCTGGCAGCCCAGCAGCCAGCCTCGGCGCCGCCCCAGACGTCCCAGGATCGGCGGGCGAATGCGGTCCACCAGGGGCGACCACAGGAACTTGAACGAGTAGGCCAGCCCGATCCAGGACAGGATGCCGATGGTGGTCAGATCGACGCGGGCCTCGGCCAGCCAGGCGTTCAGCGTGCCCAGCAGCAGCGTGTACGGCAGGCCCGCCGAGAAGCCCAGGACCAGCATGATCGCGGTCTTGCGATTGCGAAGCGCCGCGGCAAGCACGCGCCACCCCTTGCGGGGGCTGTCTGGCATCGGAACCTCCCTGCGGCGGCAGTATCAGCCGCCCCCGGAGGAACGGTCAAGAAACACGCTGGGGGCGTGTGGCGGGGTTCAGAACAGGTGCTCGGCGTCCAGGTAGATGCCGATGGGCGAGCCCGCGTCCTTGGACGAGGGGGACCAGGCCACGTCGGCACGGACCATCAGCGTCGATCCCCACTGGAGGCGCAGGCCGGCCCCGATGCCGTACTGGATGCCGACGCCCTTGCCGTCCAGATCGGGGTTGCGGCGGTAGTCGGCCCAGACGCGCCCGGCGTCGGCGAACACCAGGGCGCCAAGCCGCATCGGGGTGTCGAACACGCTGAAGTTCCAGAAGGTCGAGCGCAGCTCCAGGTTTCCGCCGACCTTGATGCGCCCGGCCAGGCGCCCGTCGGGGATGCCGGGAAGCCCCTGGCGACCGCCCGGGAAGTCCAGGTGCAGGAACGACCCGGCACGCGTCATTTCGTAGAAGGGCACGTTCCCGAACAGCAGGTCGGTGACCAGCCGCGTCGCCATCACCAGGTATTCCCCGTGCAGGGGCACGAACGCCCGCCCGTCCAGGTACGCGCCTCCGAACGTCAGTCCGGTGCCCAACGTCGGCGAAAAGCGCATCGAGGCCTCGCACAGGAAGCCCTTCGAGGGGGCGGTTTCGTTGTCGCGGGTGTCCCACTGGACGCCCAGGGAAAGTTGCAGCGCCGCGTGGTCCCGGGTGCCCAGGATCAGGCCCTGGTCCAGGTCCCGCGCCAGGGCCGACCCGTTGCGAATCCCGGTCATCATGTACACGAACCGCACGCCGGAAATCACGGACAGGTGTTCCATGACCTTGGCGCGCAGGTGGACGCGGACCATGGGTTCGGTGCGCCGGTACTGGTGGCGCCTGGGGTCGGAGGTCCGGATGTCGCCGTCGGCGGGGTCCGTCGAGGGCGGCACGACGCGGCTGGCATTGCCCAGGCCGAACCAGCCGGCGTTCCCGGTCTGGTTGAACGCCAGTTCGATGTACAGGCGCAGTTTGCCCCCCATGAGGCCGGGCAGGTCGAACTTCGCGAAGTCCATGTGGACGGGGAACTCGATGCCGTCGGGGCCGTCCTTGAAGCTGATCGCCACCTGGGTGTGCGTGCGGAACCGATAGGGCGCGTACCCGGGCGCGAATTTCGCCAGGATGATCTGGCCGCCCACCAGGATGCCCATGTCGGTGTTGCCCGCCAGGATGGGCAGCAGCGCCCACTCCAGGCGATCGGGGTCGGGGACCTTGCGGGCCTGGGTCTGGGGGGACGCGGAGCCGCTGGCGGATGGCGCGTCGTCGGCGACAGGGGTGTCGATGACCGAGGGCGTGTCGGCGAGGGAGGGCACGTCGGCTGGGGAGGCGTCCGGCGCGGGGGGCGGCGTGGCCGGTTCGTCCAGCGGCGAGGCGACGGCGCCCCAGGACAGGGCCAGGATGGCGCACGCCATCCCGATGCGACCGAATCGATAATCGCACTGCCGCCGCAACGACGTCTCCCGCAACGAACGGCACAAAGCCTAGCGGCAGGACGGAGCGTGTCAATGCACAAAAAGGGG
>JARKOL010000338.1 GCA_029975745.1 Myxococcota bacterium
CGGCCCGCGTCGCGGCCACCGTCCGCAGGATCCCGCCCCCGCGTTGCGCGATCTGGGCGTACGACAACCCCGAAGCCCGCGCCTCGAACTCGTCGGATCGGCCGCCCAGGAACACCAGGTGGGTATGACACTCGACCAGACCCGGGGTCACCAGCCCGCCACCGGCGTCCAGTACCGGCAGGTCGTCGCAGGTGGCGGGGTCCAGCAACTCCTCGGGACCGGCCCAGGTGATCACGCCGTCGCGAACGACGACCGCAGCGGACGGGATCCCCTGGACGTCGCCGGGCGTCATCGTCAGCAGCCGGCCGATGCGCGCGATTCGCAGCGATCCGAACTGTCGGGCTTTCGACACGCCCGCCTCCCGTCGCCGACGCTAGTTCGCCCGAACCGGCTTGCCCTTCTTGCGCGCACGCTTGCCGGCGGCGGCATCCTCCTGAACACGCTCCTGCGCCTGGGTGATCCACGCACGCACGGTATCGACCTCGGGCGTCTTGCCCAGCAGTTCCAACCCCTGGTTGACCTGCTGGATCCGTTCCGAAAGCGCCTCGGGCTGCTGCTTGGCGACCGCCTTCAGGTCCTTGATGCCCGCCGCGGTCAGCACGCGCGCCACCTTGGGCCCCACCCCGTCCAGGCGCAGCAGATCGCAGAACGCGCGCCACGCACGCACCTGGGTCGCGGGAACCGCCAGGCGACGCGCCAGCGTGGTTGCGGGTCGTCCGGATTCGGCGGCTCGCCACAGATCCTCGGTGGTCGCGATGCCCAGCGCGGCCATGCGCCCCACCATCGCCTCGTCCACCAGATCGATCGACGAGAGGTCGTAGTGGCTGGCGCCGGCATCCCCGGGCAGAAGCGACACCACACATGCGGCCAGGAAGGCCACGCCGATCCCCCGGCGACCGGCGGCACACGCGAGTCTCATGGTGAACTCCTTGCGATGACGGCCGCACCCACGGCGACCAGAGGCGGAACGCTAGAAACCCCGCTTGACCTGGGGCAGGAAGAAGGACAGGCCCAGCATCACGACCGGGTTCTGGGTCATCTTGCTGGGCGCCGACTTGACCTCCTTGCGCGGCACCATGTAGTCGTTGATCGAGAGATTGATCGACATCAGCTTGATCGGGAAGTAGCGAACACCGCCCCCCACCAGGACGCCAACCGTCATGCCCCCGGGAGGATTCTCCCAGTCCTTGTAGTTGATCGTCGCCAGGCCGACACCCAGGTTGATGTGGAAATCGGCGTAGCCCAGGTACCGGCCCCCCAGGACCAGCTTGCCGCCCAGCGGCACGATGGACATCTTCGCGAGCGCCAGAAGGCCCAGGCTGGACCGTGCGACCCGGTAGGTGTTCGGGTCCTCGGTCCGACGGCCTTCCTCTTCGATGTTCTTGGTCAGGGCCGTCTTGAACCCGACTCCGGCGTACCCGATCTCGAGACCGGCCGAAAGCCAGTCCAGGAAGTGGTACTGGTAGCCGGCCTGGAACATCAGGTTGGTGACGTACGACTTGCCGACCGTGACCCCGAACGCAGGCGTCAGCTCGTGACGTCCCTTGCGCATCAGGTTCTGGTATCGAACTGCGGGGGCGTCGGTCAAACCGCCTTCCTGGGCAGCCGCCGCAGGCGCGATCATCAGGAGCCCCAGGATCAGCGCGAGTCGCTTCATTGCCCCTGCCCCCATCATTTCTCGAAGACGTACTTGTGCTTGAACGGCACGAACAGCCCGAAGCCGGTCGTCGATACGACGTTGTTCACGAACTTGCCGCCGTGCGCGTAGTTTTCCTGGTACATGTAGTCGCGGATCTCGAAGTTCAGCGTCAGCCACTGGGTCAGCATGAACCGCACACCAATACCGATGTTGCCGGAGCCGTGATAGTCACCGAACAGCGTCTTGGCGGCACCGCCACCCGCGACCAGGTAGAGATCCCAGTAGACCACGGGCCCCAGCGTGCCGAACCACAGGAACTTGCCCTGCACCGGCGCATACGTGAGGTGGCCGCCGACGTAGAAGTCCATCAGGCGCTTCTCGGGGTACACCTGGAACGCCTCGCCGACCTCGTCGCCCAGGCCGGTCTGCCAGCCCCAGTACTTGACGTAGTCCGCTCCGATGGCCCACTCGTCGGTGATGTGGAAGCGAAGCTGCACGCCGGCACCGACATGCCGGGTGAAGTTCTCGTTCAGCGGCAGATTGAACGTCGGTTCCACCTCGAGCCGCAGCGCCTTGATGAACGGCTTCTGCTGAACGACCCGGATGTACTTCTCGCTGTCTTCGACCGTCGCCTCCTGGGCGACCGCCGGCATGGCCATCAAACCGAGCAACACGACGCCGAGAATGCCCGATCCCCAAGTCTTCATGAGGCCCCCATGCCGCATCCGCGCCAACCTGAGCACCGAACCCGTCGTTACCACAGGACTTCGGTGCCGTCCTGCCCATGCCGCAAGGTCCGATGCGCTCGACTTTACCTGTGCCGATGTCAAACGTCAACTTCATTCCGGACGACCGGGCAATCGCGCGCCGCGGGGCAGGCGGAATCCAACGTCGTAACGACGACGACGCGCTGGGGGGGAGACACTGGAGCGGGTTCAGCGAACCGTGAACGGGAACGGAACGGTCATGGGATCGCCCTTGAACTTGGGGAACTGGACCGACCGCAGGACCCCCTCGATGCAGGAATCGGCGGCGCCGGCACCACTGGAACTGGCGCTGACCACCCGGCCCGACCCCTCGATCACGACCCGCGTGTTCGCACGGGCCGGAAGGGACACGTTGTTCGACTTGACGCAGCTATCGACCGCGCCCTGCTTCCTGCGCAGCACGGATGCCACCTGGGCCATCGTCAGCTGCGCCGGCAGGTTGCTGTCCGCCGCGGCGCTGCCGCCGTCCCCACCCTT
>JARKOL010000362.1 GCA_029975745.1 Myxococcota bacterium
GCGCGCGAACGGGGGCGGGCCCTGGTGGCGATGGGACGGCACCGCGATGCCGAGACGCCCCTGATGTGGGCCGTCCGGAATGATCCTTATGACCCCGGAACGCACGAGGCGTTGGCTCGGGTCATGGCGGCTCTGGGGCGACCTGCCGAGGCCGATCGCGAGCAGCGCCTCGCGGCGATGTGGAGGTAAGCGTGGAGACCGGGCGGCAGCGGATGGAATCGGACATGCGGCTTGCGGAAGAGGTGCGGCAGGTCCGGCTGCAGGTCGGTGCCGAGGTGGCGCGTCGGGTCGTCGGCCAGGAGGATGCGGTCGAGCAGTTGCTGGTCGCGTTGTTCGCCGAGGGGCACGGCCTGCTGATCGGCGTTCCCGGGCTGGCGAAGACGACGCTGGTGGCCGCCCTTGCGGAGTGCCTGGACCTGACGTTTTCGCGAATCCAGTTCACGCCGGACCTGATGCCGTCGGACGTCACGGGCACCGAGGTGCTGGAGGAGGACCGGGCCAGCGGGGCGCGCGCATTCCGGTTCGTCCGGGGGCCGGTGTTCGCGAACCTGCTGCTTGCCGACGAGATCAACCGCACCCCGCCCAAGACCCAGTCGGCGCTGCTGGAGGCGATGCAGGAGCGGCGGGTCACCGTGGCCGGCCAGTCGTGGCCGCTGCCTCCGCCGTTCGTGGTCTTCGCGACCCAGAACCCGATCGAACAGGAGGGCACCTACCCGTTGCCCGAGGCGCAGCTGGACCGCTTCACCCTGGCGGTCCGGATGGACTATCCCGCGTTCGATCAAGAGATGGCCATCGTCCAGGCGACCACCGGTCTGACGAAGCAGGCGATTCGCAAGGTGCTGTCGCCGGCCCGGATCCTGGAGATCCAGGAACTGGTGCGCGGGGTCCCCGCCCCCGACTTCGTGATTCGCGAGGCGGTCGAACTGGTGCGCGCCACGCGTCCCAACGACCCGGCGTCGTCGCCGGACATCCGGAAGTTCGTGGCGTGGGGCGCGGGGCCGCGGGCGGCGCAACACCTGGTCCTGGCCTCGAAGGCACTGACGCTGCTTCGGGGCGAGGCCACGGTTCCGGTGGACTTCGTCCGGCAGATGGCCGAGCCGGTGCTTGCCCACCGCGTGGTGGTGAACTTCCACGCCGAGGCCGAGCGGGTGACCGCGGTTGCGCTGGTTCGGCGGCTGGTCGAGGAGCGGGGATGACCGAGGAGGGACGCTGGGAGATCCTGCCCGACGAGGCGCGCGAGGCCCTGGGCCGCCTGCGACTGCGGCCCAAGGTGCTGGCCGACGGTCGGGTCGGCGGGATCCACGCGTCGTCCCACACGGGCCAGAGCCTGGAATTCGCCGACCTGAAGGGATACGCGTTCGGGGACGACCCGCGGGGCATCGACTGGAAGGTGCTGGCGCGCACGGACAAGGTCTATGTCCGGCGCTACCAGGACGAAACGAACCTGACGGCGTGGCTGGTTCAGGACGCGTCCGCCTCGATGAACCAGCCGTCGAACGAGACGAAGTATCGCCACGGCGCCTCGATCCTCGCGGGCCTGGCGTATGTGCTGCTGCGGCAAGGCGACGAGGTCGGTCTGGTCCTGGCGCATGCGCGGCATCCGCGGATCTGTCCGCCGCGGGGGGTGCCGTCCCATCTGGGCGAGCTGTGCAACCTGCTGACCGACGCCCGCCCCTCGGGGCCGACGGTGTTGGGTTCGGCGCTGGATCCCGGGGTGGCCGGGCTGTCCCGCCGAGGTCTGGTCGTCCTGGCCTCCGACATGCTGACCGACTGGCAGGTCGCGGTCGATGCGCTGGGGGCGACGGTCGCCCGCGGGGGCGTCGCGGTGCTGTTGCACGTGCTTTCCGCCGACGAGCGGACGTTCCCGTTCACGGGCACGATGGTGTTCCGGTCGGCCGAGACGGGCGAGTCGGCGCTGCTGGACGCCCGCGGCTTGCGGAAACGCTTCCTGGCGGCACTGGAAGCCTTCGTGGCCCAGGTGCGTGCGGCCTGCCACGATGCGGGGGTGTTCTATCACCCGGTGGACATGACGCTGCCGCCCCACGTCCAGGTGGCGTCGGTGCTGCGCGCGGTTGATGGCGGTCGTCGGAGGCGGTCGATCTGATGGGGTTCGAGTCGCCAGCCATTCTGTGGGCCCTGCCGGCGATGGCCCTGCCCCTGGTCCTGCACTTCTATCTGCGGGGGCGGGCGCCCACGGTGGCCCTGGATGCCCTGATGCACCTGGTGCTGGCGGGCGGCGCCACCGCGATGCGGCTCCGATGGATCCACGGGATTCTGCTGGCGGTTCGGGTGGCGGTTCTGGCGGTGCTGATCCTGCTGTTCGCCCGGCCGTACCTCGTGGTGCCGGCGGTCGTCGGGGCCGTCGAACCCATCTCGTTTGCCCTGGTGATCGACGACTCCCTGTCCATGCGTCTGGCCTCCGGAGGGACGACCCCATGGGAGCGGGCCAAGGCGCAGGCCCTGAAGGTCCTGTCCGAACTGCCTCCCGATTCCGAGGTGATCGTCGTGGCTGCCAGCCAGCCGCCCCGCGCCTGGCCCGGGGCGGGAGGCACCTGGACCGCCGAGCGCGCCGCGCGCCATGTGGGGCGGATGTCGGCGTCCCGGGGCGGCACCGACCTTGCCCAGGCGGTCCGGACGGGGCTGGAACGGGTTCGGGCGGCGGGGCCACGCCACCGGCGCATGTGGATCGCGTCGGACTTCCGGGAGTCGGGATTGGCGGGCTTTCCCGACGCGGACGAACGTGCGGGGGTCACCCTCACGACGTTCGACGCCGCCGGGGACACCCCCGCGTCCAATCGGGCCGTTGTCGGGGCCGTCGCGGTGTCCGAGGCCCCGGTGCCGGCCAACCGGGTGCGGGTCCAGGTCGAGCTTCGCAACGATGCCGAGGCGCCTTTCGCGGACGTGCTGAGTGTCCGGATCGGACTGGCCTCGATCGCGCGCAAGGTCGAATGCCCCCCGTGGCGGACCTGCGCGTTCGAGTTCGTGCTGGACGCCGACGAGGAGGCGCGGTTCGGGGAGGCGCGGATTGCTCCGGACGATCTTCCGGAGGACGACGTGCGCTGGTTCTCGCTGTCGTCGCGAGGGCGCAACGCGGTGCTGCTGGTCAACGGCTCGCCGCGGCGCCAGGTCGAGCAGGACGAAACCTTCTTCCTGGAGCGCGCGCTGGCCCTGCGGCTGGCGAACGCGCCGGGGACCTCCGTCATTCGCGTGGCCCCGACGGACCTGTCCCCGGTCCACCTGTCCGCGGTGGACGTCGTGGTGCTGGCCAACGTCGGCCTGCTTCGGCCGGACCAGGTGCAGGCGCTGGTCGAGTTCGCGTCCCGCGGGGGAGGGGTCCTGATCACCGCGGGCGACACCTTCGACCGATTGCACGATCCGGTCTGGGCCGGGCTGCTGCCGGCCTTGCCCCGCGACCGTCTCGGGGCGCCTTCCTCGGGGTTCGGCTTGCGGCTGCGTGACGCGAAGGCGGCGCCATCGGCGCTTCGGGCCATCGCCGAACTGCTGGAACAGGCGCGCGTCCATCGGCTTTCGCTGCTGGACGACGGCTGGCCTGCGGATGCGCGGATCCTGGTCGAGACGGACTCGGGCGCTCCCTTGCTGGTCGAGCGGCGCCTGGGGGCCGGCGGGGTGCTGGTGTGGCTGACCACGATCGACCGCGACTGGACGGACCTTCCCCTGCGTCCTGCGTACGCACCGTTCGTTCGCTGGATGGTCGAGTCCCTGCAATCCTTCTCGGCGGCCGGCGGCCATCCCGCGATCCGGGTTGGCGAGTCGCGGCGCGTGACGTTGCCCGCGGGCAGCACCAGGGCCGAGATCCGGGTCCCGGCGGGCGAGCGCGTTCGGATGGCGGCGACCGGGGACTTCACGGCGACGGCCGTGCCGGGCGTCTATCACGTCCGGTTCTTCGGGCCGCCCGGAGACATGCCGACCGGGTCGGACCTGTTCGTGGTCAACGTGGATCCGGCCGAAAGCGGGCTGGCGCGTCCCGACACCCTGCCCGTCGCCTCGCCCGCCGAACCGGCGACGCCGGGGGAGGCCCCGATGCGCAAGGTGCCCTGGCATCCGTGGCTGCTGGGCATCGCGCTGTCGCTGTTCCTGGTCGAGGCGTGGCTGCGGGGCAAGGCGTGATCAGGGAACGCGGAGGCACCGGCCGAATGCCTGGCCGGTGATCGGGATGGTCGGCGATGCCAGACGGTCGATGCGGCCGTCCCAGAACTGCACGTACCACGAACGGTCGTCGGCGGTCTTCGGATCCACCTTGGTCGAGGACAGCACCATGTGGCAGTGGTCGTCAAAAAGCCGGTCGGTGTAGCACCCCTGATCCCCCGGGCCGCCCTTGTTGTCGCAACTGCCGCATGCGGCGTCGGTCCAGCACGTCGTTTCCTGCCAGCACGCATTCGTGACGCCGCAGGTGCCGCTGGCGGACGTCTTGGCGCACCCCAGCAGGATGCCGCGCAGATCATCGATCGTCGCCAGGCGCCAGTCGTTGTAGCCGCCGATCGTCAGCGCGTTGCAGTTGACCATTCCGTCCTTTCGGGAGGTGGCGCCCACGGCGGTGCGTGCCCACATCAGCCCGGTTCGCGTATCGGTGACCGTGCCGTCGCAGTTGTCCCGGAATCCCGTCGGGGTGATGGTTCCGGCGCAGGGCTCGGTGTCGGGGCCCATGTCGGTCCAGACGACGTCCTCGGCCACGTCCGCTTCCGTCACGTCGTCCTCGGGTTCCTGGCCGTCGTACGCCAGATCCTCCAGGGCATCAATCTTGGAATCGCCCGGGTCCGAGGAATCGCCTCCCCCGGAGCCGGGGCATCCGAACGCGATCAGGGACACCGCAACGCTGAACAGGAACGGCCGCATGCTGTCCTCCTGCAAGGCCCGTCGTCATACCGCGGGCGACGGGGGGATTGTACATGACGCCGGGGCGTTGCGCGACAATCGGCTAGGGCCACCAGGCGCCGATGCGGTCCCCACGCGGCCACGGGCGTCCGTCCCCCGGGGACCAGACGACGTGCAGGACGCGTCCCACCAGGTCCGCCGCGGCAACGGGGCCGAACTGCCGCGAATCGAAGGGCTCGGCCGTCGAGCGGTTGTCCGCCAGCAGGAACAGGTGCCCCTCGGGCACGGCCACCTCGGTGGGAGCGACCTCGACGCCCTTCCGGAAGAAGGCCAGGTGCCGCATCTCGCCCAGCTGCTCGGTGAAGACGTGCAGCGATTCGTGTTCCCGGGCCGGCACGGGCACCTCGGTCGCCATGCGGACCTCGCCCAGGGCCTCCGTCGGCACCGCGGCCCCGCCCACCCGCAGGGTCGGGCCGTCCAGTTGCAGCGACTCGCCTCCGAATGCGGCCGCCCTGCCGACCAGGACCTGCCCGGCTCGCCGCGCCAGCCACAACTCGCCGCGGTCCGGGGCACGACCGACCGTTCGGGTGCGGGCCACCAGGACGACCTCGTTCGGCAGCAGCCCGGGGAACATCCCCAGGCCGGGGACGCGCTCGAATCCAAAGAAGCGGCCGCCAATCCCCAGTCCCACGGCCAGGATCATCACCCAGGCAAGCGCGGCCGCCAGGGCGGGGCGCCAGTGTGGCGGGTGTCCGTCGTCGTTCCCGATCGGACCCAGCGCCAGCATGCCGTTCAGTGCCATCCACGACACGCCGGCCAGGGCCATCGCGCGAAGCGGGTGGACGAAGAACACCGGGACCGACATCGCCAGGCCCGTCAGCGTCAGGGCCCACACGGCCAGCACGACCCCGCCGGGCAGGAGCCCCCCCGCCAGGATCGTGCCGACGCCGGGAACGACCAGGTCGAGCAGTCGGCATTGCATCCGCAGGCTCATTCCGTGCCTCCGGAGGCGACGGCGCAATCGGGCCGCAACGGGCACGCTTGGCACCGGGGCTTCTTGCGGCAGCGGTCCTTCGCGTGGATGACGATCTGGGCATGAAAGTCGTTGTACAGGGCGGCGTCCCTGGGCAGTTCCCGCTCGAACCGATCGCGCAGGTCGTCGTAGGGTGCGGTCGGGTCGGCCAGCCGCAGGCGCTCCACCAGCCGTCGGGTGTAGGCGTCGATCACGAAGATGGGATGACCTGCGGCGTACAGCAGGATGGAATCCGCCGTCTCGCGCCCGACCCCCGGGACGGCCAGCAGGCGGGCTCGGGCCTGGTCCAGGGGCATTCGCGCCAGCCGGCTCGGGTCGCCGTCCAGTTCGTCGGCCAGGAAGGCGGCCAGGGCCTTCAATCGTCGCGCCTTCAGGTTGAAGTACCCGCTGGGCCTCAGGTGCTTGGCCAGCACGTCGGTGGGCAGGTCCGCCAGTCGCCGGGCATCCAGCAGTCCCGCCCCACGCAGGTTCGCCATGGCCACCTCGACGCGAGTCCAGGCCGTGTTCTGGGTCAGGATGGCGCCGATGGCCATTTCGACGGGGGTCTCGGCGGGCCACCACCCCTGGGGGCCCTGGGCGTGCAGCAGCCGGTCGTAGACCTGGCGCAGCCCCAGCGGGCTCATGGCGTCGCCTCCGGATGGGCGCCCTGCGGGGTCAGGCACCGCGCGACGGCGGTCTGCGCCAATTCCCCAAGGATGCGCCCCGCCAGGTTCGGTCCCGTGGTCAGGGCGAACCCGTCCGCCAGGCGGGTCAGATCCCCCCCGGACCAGGCGATCACGCGCCCCAGGGGATGCCTGTCCAGGTCCGAAGGCGGACCCTCGGGACCGATCCGGTCCGCGGCAGCCATGCACTCGTCGATCAGAGGCGTCGCGGCCGGCCCCGGCGCGAATCGGACCGACACGTCCCAGCGGCCCGTCGCGTTCGGGATGGCGCGTGCCGCCATCCATTCGGGCGCCTCGCTGGCAAGCAGGTGGGCCAGGCAACTTCGCCCGACCACCAGGACCACCGGGCCCTGGCGGTCGTCCAACGCCTCGAAGCCCTCGGGGGCGTCCCCCTCCATCGAGGCGGGGCCCAGCACGCGGCACGAGGCTCCCGTGTCCAGGCCGGGTGGCGGACAGTCGGCATCGCCCACCCGGTCCAGGGCCAGACCCGTCGGTCGCAGCGATACCAGCAGATCGGCCCCCGCGGATTCCGTGCCGGAGAAGCGGTCCCGCAGGCGGCGCCAGGCCTCGATGCCGGACGGTCCTCGCGTGTCGGCACGCAGCGCCAAGGTCACGTCGGGTCCCAGGGGCGCCACGGCGGACGGGGCCTCCCGTGCGCGCTGCCACAGCCATGCCGACATGCCGATGGTGGCCGCGAAGGCCGAGAACACCAGGACCAGCGTGCCCTTGGCGACCACGCTGCCCTTCCTGCGGCGCATCAGGCCGGCGACCCAGGCGAACGCGGTGCCGACGAAGTACAGGACGCACAGCGGCAGCGCCATCAGTGTTTGCGACATCGGATCGGGCGGCGTGAAGACGGCGGCAAGGATGAAAGACAGCACCACGAAATAGCGGCCGAACTTCAGCAGGCGCTGGTGCGTGACCACGCCCATCAACGCCAGGAAGAACATCAACAGCGGCATCTCGAAGACCAGGCCGAACACGCCCAGGAAGGTGGCGGTCAGCGAGAACGTCTTCTGGACCGTCGGAACCAGCGAGATGTCGCCGGATTCCAGCGAGAAGCCCACCAGGAAATCAACCACCATGGGCAGGAACACGAAGTAGCAGAACACCACGCCCAGGGCGAAGAACGCGGACACTCCGGCCAGGATCGGTACGACGAATCGCCGTTCGCGCTCCAGAAGACCCGGTGCGACGAAGGCCCAGACCTGCCAGATCAGATAGGGGGACGCCAGGAACAGGCCGGCGATCAGGGACACCTGCAAGTAGACGGTGATCGCCTCCGTGACCTGGAGGGCCTGCAGCGAATGGATTCCGTGATCGCGCAGGGCCGTCAGCACGGGCCGCGCCAGTGCCCGGAAGACGTGCTGGTGCCCCGCGTACGCCACGCCGAAGCCGATGGCGACGGCCAGCACGGACTTCAGCACCCGGTTCCGCAATTCGCCCAGGTGCTCGGTGAAGGACATCGGCTGGTCCTGCATCGTACCGATCCCCTTCTACCGTTCCGACCGGGAGGCTTCGACCGAGTCCTCGGGAGGGGGCGCGTTCGCGGGCCGGGCCTCGGACGCGTTCTCGAGCCCGGACTCCGGACTCTGCTGGGGGGGCGGAATGCGTGCGGGCTCTGGGACGGTGGCGTGGGCTGTCGGACGCGCACTCCGGTCCGAGGTGTCATCCAGATCCAGGCCGCTCATGGCCTTGCGGAAGTCGCGCAAGCCGCGTCCCAGACCCTTGGCGATTTCCGGCAACCGTTTCGGTCCCAGGACCAGCAGCGCGACGACGAGGATCACCAGGATCTCGGACCAGCCGATGTTGAACATGAATCCTCCGGGCATTGCCCGATGACAACGCCCGAAGACGGTACCAGAGCGACCCGGGGCTGTCAAAACGCCCCGGATCGTCTCCGCTCGGTTCCTCGATAGGAGTCCCGGGAGGCGAGGATGAGCCGGGTACGGCTGCTGGTGACCGTGGCGTCGGGTCGGGTCCGATCGGTGCGGGTCGGGGGGACGCCGGTGTCGGTGCCCTGGGCCCCGGACGTCCGCGTCTGGACCACGGCGACGGGGGTCGCGATGCGGGGCGACTCCCGCCGGGATGGCGAGGCCGGGCGGGTGGCCACGGGGCGGCCCACGCACCTGGGGGGCTTTCCGACCACCTGTCTGGACGCGGAACTGCGGCCGGACGGGCGCGTTCTGGCCTTTCTGGGACCGGAACTGGTGGCGTCCGGGGATGCCATGCTGCGGGTGCTTCACTACGCGGTTCTGGGCGCCCAGATTCCCGATCCGGTCCTGGTGCTGGGCGAGACGGGAACCGGCAAGGAGCTG
>JARKOL010000369.1 GCA_029975745.1 Myxococcota bacterium
GTGCAGAGTTCGCTTTACGTTTCGCTGTCGGCGCAGGTCGCGCTGGCCAACCGTCTGGACACCTTGGCGAGCAACGTCGCCAACCTTTCCACGGCCGCCTATCGTGCGGATGAGGTGAAGTTCGATACCTACCTGTCGCGGGCGGGTACCGATCCCGTCGCCTATTCCTCGATGGGCGAGACCTTCATTTCCCGCGACAAGGGCGGGCTGCGCGAAACCGGCAACGACCTCGACGTTGCGGTGGACGGCGACGGCTGGCTGGCGGTTCAGACCCCCGCCGGCAACGTCTACACGCGCGATGGTCGGCTGCAGGTGTCAGCCGACGGCGTTTTGCAGACCGTCGCAGGCAACCCCATCCTCGATCCGGGCGGGGCCTCGATCCTTGTCGATCCCGATTCCGGCCGCCTGTCGATCGGTCGGGACGGAATGATCTCCCAGAACGGCCGGGCGATCGGTGCCTTAGGCCTGTTCTCCATCCCAGACGAGGCGAAGCTGGCGCGCGGCACCAACTCCGGCGTGATCCCCGACAGGCCCGCCGTTCCCGTGGTCGACTTCGTCGGCCAGGGCGTCGCGCAAGGCTTTGTGGAAGAGGCGAACGTCAATCCCGTGCTGGAGATGACGCGCCTCATCGAAGTGACGCGGGCCTTCGAACAGGTCACCGCCGCGTCGAACAAGTCGGAACAGTCCATGCAGGACGCCATCAAGAGACTGGGTCAGGTCACGTGACGAAATCCTCCGGCCTGGAAACTCTCGCCGATCGTGTCGCAACCGCCGCCCACGAGCTCGGCTACATCCGCGTCGGCGGGCGCGTGTCGGAGGTCGCTCCCGATGCGTTCCGCCTTCGGGGGCTGTCGCGCCACGTTCGCCTGGGCGATCGCGTCGAGATCGCCGCCTCGGATGGGGCACGGCTTGCAGAGGTGCTGCGCATCGATGGTGACGGCGTCACCGTCAAGCCGTTCGCGCCGCGTCTCGATGTCGGCCTCGGTGCATCTGCCTGGCACGCCGGGCCGGTGGTTCTGGCCCCG
>JARKOL010000376.1 GCA_029975745.1 Myxococcota bacterium
GCCCTTGAGTTCCTTGACAAGGCGGAGTGGCCGAGTGGTCTAAGGCAGCGGTCTTGAAAACCGCCGGACGAACAGTCCCGTGGGTTCGAATCCTACCTCCGCCGCCGGAGGCTCCGCATCGTGGTCCCGGAGAGATGGCCGAGTGGTCGAAGGCGCTCGCCTGCTAAGCGAGTGTACGGGGTTGACCTGTACCGTGGGTTCAAATCCCACTCTCTCCGCCGACGGCCGGCGCCCCTTCTGGGGCTTGATCCCGGTCGTGCGACGTGGTACAAACGTTGCTCTTTGAAACGCGCCCGTAGCTCAATTGGATAGAGCATTAGACTACGGATCTAAGGGTTGGGGGTTCGAGTCCCTCTGGGCGCGCCATTCGTTCCTGCGTTTCCACATGTCCCCATCCCGTTTCCCGATGGCCTGTGCCCTAGTCGTGCTTCTGGCGGCCTGTGGCGGCCCCGGGGCATCCCGCGCCGACACCGATGTCGCGGATATCGTGGACGTTGCCCCGCCGACCGATGCCTTGCCCCTCGCGGACGAAGGGCCGTTGGACGCCCCGGTGCAAGACGCTTCCGGGGATCTGGATGCCCCTGCCGACACGACGAACCCAACCGGCGATACCGGCCTGTCGGACGTGGAGCCCACGCTGGATGTCCTGCCGCTCGACGGGATCCAGGATGTCGCCGACGATGTTCGGGATGGTTCGATCGAGGACGACGTCCGCGACGTGGCCCCGGATTCCCCTCAGGATGGTTTCGAGGAAACGGCCTGCGACGTCCCGGACCCGCGGGACGCGACCGACGATGCCGCCCCGGCGGGACTCCTGGGCGCCTCCTGCCGGGACGCCGCGGACTGCGCCGACGACCTGTGGTGCGTGCCGGGCATCTGGGGTGCGGCGTTCGGCGTCTGCACGCGGCGTTGCGACCTGGACCAGCCGGTCCAGTGCGAAGTCGGTACGTGGTGTACCCGAATCGACCCCGTGTCCCAGATGGCCTACTGCCTGGTCCCCTGCGACCTGGACAGGCCGTGCCCGACGCCCCTGTCCTGCGGCAATCCGACCAGTCCGCCCCTGCCTCCCGAGCCGGTCTGCTTTCCCTGGCCCGCCTGCGACCCCCTGACGAACGCCGGATGCGGCAGTGCCCTGCAGTGCCGGCTGCACCAGGACACATCGTCGTGCGGGGCCGTCGGGATCCTGCGCGAGTTCGACCCCTGTCGCGTCGAGGCGGACGCCTGCGGCCCGCGCCTGGCATGCGCGGAGTTGCCCGGCCTGGCTTGTGGGGATCCGGACGATTGCGCATCGACATCCGGCTGTGGCTGCTGCTTCCCGATCTGCCAGGAGGATGAGTCCTGCGTCCAGACCGGGTGGGACGCCTGTCTGCGGGATCGTCCGGAGGCCCCGTTCGGGCTGTGCGGCTTCGCGGGATAGCCGGGTACGCCAGGCGTCGATCCCCCTTGCAAAAGCGAATGGCCCATGAATAGAATCGACTCGCCTTGATTTTCAGGCTTCTGCGCACCCCGGCCGGTGGGTTGCGAAACGAGGAACGACATGCTTGGAGACGCCCTGGCTTCCCGCTTCGAGTTCGGTGCCCAGGCGATCGAGGACAAACTCGGTCGCCACCTGGTCGGTCGTCGCCTGGCTGATGGACAGCCGGTCGTCCTGACCGTGCTGGACCCCCAGTTGAAGATCGGCGCGGCCGAAGCGCACGCCGTGGTCCAGGTTTCCCGGGCCCTGGCAGGCCAGCAATCCGCCGGAGTTCTTCACTGCCTCGAGGCCGGGCGGACCGAGGGCGGCAACATCTACGTGCTGTGCGAGGGCACGGAGGCGCCCACCCTGAAGGCGATGCTGCGCACGTCGGGCGGCATGTCTCCCGAGGACGCGCTGGCCATCGCCTACCAGATCGCCGCGGTCCTGCGGGACGCGACACGCGTCGGCGAGACCCACCTGGACCTTTCGAACGCCGCGGTCCACGTGGATGTCGAGGGGGCCCCCCAGGTCCGGATTGCCAGGTTCGGCCACGCGAAGCTCCTGCCGTCGTACAACCCGTCCCGAAAGAACGAGCCCAGTCACGGAACCGCCGAGTACATGGCCCCCGAGGTGTGCGCCGGCCGACCCGGAGATGCCCTGTCGGACCTGTATGCGCTGGGCATCCTGATGTACGAGATGGTGGCCGGCAAGCCGCCGTTCCTGTCGTCCAGCCCGTCCACGACCATCAAGCGCCAGGTCTTCGAGAAGCCGCTGCCGCTGCATCTGGTCAAGCCCGGCATGGAGAAGATGGACGCCTACGAGCAGCTGGTGAACCGGCTGCTGGGCAAGGACCCGAAGGGGCGTCCGTCGGATGCGGCCGAGGTGATGACCCTGCTGGCCGCGATCCGCGACGAGTCGTTCCCTGGAGCCCAGTTGACCGAGCCCGCCCGGCGGGATGCCCCGGCCGAAGTCGTGTCGCTGCTTCAGGACGAGTTGGCGCCGGCCCGACCCTCGGCGCCTTCGGCGGCGGATGTGGTTCCGGGCGGCACCCAGGTGTTCACCGGACTGGCCGAAGCCCTGGCCGAGGCCCGCGCGGCGCGGGATGGCACCCCGGCCGCTGCGGCGCGTCCCGCCGCCGGGGAGGGCCACCCCACCGCGGCGTTCGACGCGTCGTTCATCGCGGCCGCGCTGGACGAGGCCAAGGCCAAGGCCGTCACGGCCCAGGCCCCCGAGCAGCCCCCGGCGGGGCAGGAACCCGCGGCGCCGGCCCCGATGCCCGCACCCGAGGCGCCCACCTACGCGCCGGCCTCCGCCGCCGCCGAACCTCCGACCGAAAGCGTCACCGTCGCCCCGGAAGCCGAGGCCTGGCAGCAGACCGACGCGATCACGGGGCCGGTCCCCGTCACGGCGTTCACGCCCAGGGACCGGGAAGAAAAGAAGGAATCCAGGATGTTCTGGTTCGTGGCGGCCGCGATCGCGGTGCTGGTCGCCATTGCGGTGGGGGTGTACCTGAAGGGTCAGCACTCGGACGCGCTGGACGGGATCGACACCCCGGTTCCGGTCGAAGCGCCCGCGGCGCCGCCGGCGGCCGAGGCCCCGAAGCCCGCGCCCCGGCCGACACCGATGACCCCGATCGTGCCGCCGACCCCGGCCCCCGCCGCGCCGCAGGAACGCGTGGCGCCCGCCCCGGCGGCTCCCGTCGAGTCCCCCGTCGTGGTCCGCCCCGCGGGTCCGACGCCCCAGGAGAAGGCGATTGCCCTGGTCGAGCGGGCCCGTGGTGAACTGGCCAGCGGCCGGCCGGCGGACGCTCGCGACTCGCTGAAGACGGCGCTCGAGATGGACCCCGCGAACACCGACGCCCAGCGCCTGGTGGAAACCGTCGAGGCCCGGATCCGGGCGGCCGAGCGCACCGCGGCGGCCGAGACCGCGGCGCCGCGACCCCGCCGGACGACCGTTTCGACCGCTCCCGCGACGGCCCCGGCGCCGGCGCCCAAGCCGGCAGGGCC
>JARKOL010000397.1 GCA_029975745.1 Myxococcota bacterium
GCCTCGTCCACGACCAGCGTTTCGAGGCCGTCCAGCCGGCAGTAGTCGTGCTGCATGTGGTCCAGCAGGCGTCCGGGCGTGGCCACCAGCACATCCACGCCGCGTCGCAGGGCGTCGATCTGGGGCGCCATTCCGACGCCGCCGAACACCGCGGCCACGGAAATGCGCATGTGACGCGCCAGTTCGCCGTGATGCTCGGCAATCTGGGCCGCCAGCTCGCGGGTCGGCGCCAGCACCAGCACGCGGGTGGTGCCCCGGGGCTTGTCCTTCAGCCGATGCAGGATCGGCAGCAGAAAGGCGGCCGTCTTGCCCGACCCGGTGGCCGCCGCCGCCAGCACGTCGCGCCCCGCCATCAGCGGAGGGATCGCCACGGCCTGGATCGGGGTCGGGTTGGCGAAACCCATGTCCTGGACCGCCCGCAGCAGCTCCGGGGCCAGCCCGAACGATGCGAACGAATCCGGCGCCCCGGGGTTCTGGTTCTCCTGGGAATGATTCAACAAGGAAGCTCCTTCTTGGCGCGTCCCGGATGCGGGTGCGCGCCCTGGTCACGGGCCGAACTGGGCCCGCGTGCAATCGGGTTCGATTCCCGATTCCGGCATGCTGTATGGGAAGAACGGAGGAATCGCCGGAGGAGGCCGCCGTCGGTTCCGCGCCGGCCGCCCGCCCAGACAGGGGGGTGCCCCGGGAACCGAGCGTACTATGCGCCTTCGAGGACCCGTTGGCAAGTTCCCGGTCGATAATTGTCCGGATTGCGGGAATTCCCTAGCCGTTTCCGGTCAGGAACAGGATGCCGCGGACCATCCAGATCACCGGCGTCTGCAGGAACCGTCCCGCCCCGAAGATCAGCACGGCGAACGCCAGCATCACGAACATCGGGTTGCGTTCGAGGTACGCGTAGCGTTCCCCCAGACGGTCCGGAAGCAGGCCGGTCAGCACCCGGCTGCCGTCCAGCGGCGGCACGGGAATCAGATTGAATATCGCCAGGATCACGTTGATCAGGAACGTCATCCCCATCAGCAGCAGCAGCGGGGAAACCGCCTGGCCCGTCATCGCGGTCCAGTGGGCCCCCTGGTTCGTGATCAGCACCCAGAACGGCACCTCGGTCACGCCGACCGCCCGCATGATCGTGTACGCGATGCCCAGCACGAAGGCGAACAGCACGTTCGAGGCCGGCCCCGCCGCCGCCGTCAGCAGGACGCCCGTCTTCATCGTGAACCGTCGCGAGAAGCGCACGGGACTGATCGGCACCGGACGCGCCCAGCCGAAGAAGAAGCCCGAACCCGACAGGATCGCAATCACGGGCAGCATGAGGGTCCCGAACGGGTCAATGTGGGACATCGGATTCAGGTTCATCCGTCCCGACCGTGCCGCGGTGTCGTCCCCCAGCGCGAACGCGACCCGGGCGTGCGCGTATTCGTGGACCGAAAGCGACAGGATCATGGGAACCAGCACCGTGATGACTTTCTGAAGCAGGTCCATGGGTTCGACCACCCTCCCCGCGCCCGACCGCCGCGGCCAACGCGCTTCCGGCACAAGGTAATGCCTGCGAGGCCGTTCGTCCAGCACGCCGACGCCGAAACCATGCCGCCAGCAGGATCGCGGCACCGACACCCCAGCCAGGCCCCAGGTTCGCCGCACCGGCCGCCGCGCCGCCGGCCGCGCACCCGCCGCCGCCGGCTCCGGGACCGAACACCGTGCCGTCCCCACCCTGCGCGGCGAGGTCGCCAGAGGGCTCGGCATCCGGGGGGGCGACCGAATCGGGCGAGCCCCCGGCGACCGGGTCGGCGGACGGGCGTCCGGGATCGGCGGCGACCACCGTGTTCGTGTCCTGGCGGACATCGGGCACGGACGAGCCTGGGTCCGGCGCCGCATCGGTCGAAGCGTCGCCCAGGGACGCATCGCGCCCGGGGCCGGGGTCCGGTTCCTCGGGCAGTTCGGCCGCCTGCCAGCCGTCCGCCAGCGCCAGCCAGGGGTCGTCCAGATCCTCCTCGTAACCCAGCGCCCAGAACCCCACGCCCGCGATCCCGCGCCGTGCCGCCAGGGCGATCTTCGCGGTCAGCGACGCGCGGTCCTCGCACCAGACCTGGGTGGGGCCTCCCGGGATGTAGTACCAGGGGGTCGTCGAGGGCACGTCCGTCCGCCAGCCCCAGCGACTGCCGCTGCGGCGACAGGTCGCGAAGCTTGGCGAGGTCGCCTTCCCGGTGGCGACCCCCGGCACCCGATCGTCCTCGACGGGCCACGCATGGCCGTAGAGGGGCAAGCCCAGGGCGATCCGGTCCCGATTCCGGACACCGGCGTATCGATCGTAGTCGTCCAGCGTCCATTCCAGCGAGTACTTGCCCCACCTGGCCGAGGGGCGCAGCGGGCTGATCGGGCCGGGCGAGCCTCCCGAGTAGTGATAGCCGTACCCCATGATGACCAGGGCATCGGCCGCCTGGGCCAGTTCGTCGTAGTCGTACGCCCCCCGCCAGTCCACCGCCGGAGTCGCCACCGAGACGTGCGAGACGCCCAGCGCCGCGTCCAGTGCCTGCTTCAGTTCGCGAACGAACGCCACGAAATCCGCCTTTCGCGACAGTCGCAACCCCTCGAAATCGACGTTGACTCCGGCGCCGCCACCGTCCGCGACCATCGAGGTCACCCGGCGAACCAGGTCCGACCGCATCGCCGGGTTCCCCAACACCTGGTCCATGACCTGGGCATCGAAGCAGATCAGCGTCAGCACGACCTGGACCCCGACACCGTTGGCCGCCTCGATCAGCGGAACCAGGGCGCCCGAGGTCCAGTGCCGGGGATTGACCAGTTGCCCACCGGATGCCACCTGCACCCCCATGTAGGCCAGGTGGGTCAACTGGCCCAGGTGCAGGGTGACGCCGGACACCGTCCAGTAGGGCAGCCAGCCCAGGACCAGCGATGGACGAGTCCGGATGTCCGGGGCCGCCGCGAGCGACGCGACCCGCAGGGGCCCGACCTGGGGAATCGGGTCGTTCCGGTGGGCCCACCAGCCCGCCGGCAGCGGCGAGAACACCTCGGCTTCGACCGGCGGTCCCAGGCCGATGCCGGGATCCCAGGGCGGCGAGGCACGCCCCCCACCCGGTACCGTGAGGCACGCCACCCAGGCCGCCATCACCAGCCACATCCCGAAGCCCCGGTGCCCGCCGCCGTCCATGATTCCCTCCCTCCGACGAAGTCGCGACCCGACCCTGCCCCTTCGTATCGATCCGGAACTCCAGGATGTTTCACGCCAGGCAATCCGGCCCGATCGCGACCCGTTCGCGAACCTGCTAGAATGCCCGGCACCGGCCGTCGCGTCCCCGCGAGGATCCGGTCCGAACGAACGGACATCGAAAGGCGAGGAAGTTCTGGAAGATGCCGCGCAACACCATTGACGATCGGGTGCCGCTACCCGCGCCGCGTCGCGACGGGACCGTTTCCCTGGAAGCGGCACTGAATGCCCGTCGCTCGGTCCGCGAGTTCGGGGTGGCCCCGCTGCCCATCGAGGCCCTTTCGCAGATCCTCTGGGCCACGCAGGGCGTTACCGGGGACGAGCGCCGCCGCACCGCCCCATCCGCCGGCGGCACGTACCCGCTGACCCTCCACGTGGCGACCGGCAACGTGACTGGGCTGCCAGCCGGGGTGTATCGCTACGAGGCCTCCGAACACGCGCTGTATCGCGTCCTGGACGGCGACTTCCGCCGGGAC
Source organism: Myxococcota bacterium (assembly GCA_029975745.1). Lineage (GTDB taxonomy): Bacteria > Myxococcota_A > UBA9042 > DTJE01 > DTJE01 > DUVQ01. The sequence goes on from JARKOL010000397.1 coordinate 3,700, forward strand.
CTGTACGGGGCGACCCTGGGCCAGACCGCGTCCGCCGCCGCCCCGGTGTCGCTGCTGATTGCCGCCACCTACGAGCGTTCCACGGACCGCTACGGCACGCGCGGCATGGCCTACACGCTGATCGAGGCCGGGCACGCGGGCCAGAACCTGGCCCTTCAGGTGACGGCCCTGGGACTGGGAACAACCGCCATCGGCGCGTTCCGCGAGGATGTGGTGCGGGAGGTCCTGCACCTGGACGCCCACGAGCATCCCATCTATCTGTTCCCGGTCGGAACCCCGGCCGGCTGACGCGAGGCTGCCATGCCTTCCCAGTTGCGGATCGAGCGCGACCAGGAACGCACCCGCCGACGACGCGAGGCGCTGCTGGACGCCGCGGGCCGGATGTTCGTCCGGCACGGCTACCACCGGACGCTGATCTCGGACATCGCCGGCGAGGCCCAGGTCGGCCAGGGCACCTTCTATCGCCACTTCCCGGAGAAGCGGGCCATCTTCGAGGCGCTGTTCGACCGCATCCTCGAACAGTTGTTCTCGGAGTTCACCGAGATGAACGCCAGCCCGCCGGCCGACGTGCGCGAGTACCACGAGGCGTCGGCCCGGGCCATCGGCCAGGTCGCCCAGACCCTGGACCGCAACCGCGACCTGGTCCGGATGCTGCTGCGCGAGGCGCCCAGCGTCGATCCCGCCATGGAGGCCCGCCTGGCGGAGCTGACCGACGGGTTCGTCGATATCGCCCAGCGGTTCCTGGACCATGCCGTGGCCAGCGGCTTCGCCCGCCCTTGCCGCACCCGGATCGTCGCCCAGGCGATCGTCGGCATCGGCATCACGATGGTGGACCAGTGGTGGCGGGGCGCCGTGCCCGACATCGCCCTGCAGGATCTGATCCGCGAGTTGATCGACTTCGCATTCAAGGGGATCGGGACCCCGCAGCCCGTCGCCTAGGCCCACGATGGCGCCCCGCGCCGCAGGAGTCCGCCATGCGATCCGGACCCGACGACGCCTGCCGAAGGTGGCGGGTTCTGCTGCCCGTCCTGGGGATGCTTGCGGGGACCGCCGTTCCGTTGCCCGCCACTGCCGACGCACCGGCCCGCCCTGAAGCCATCCCGCCGGGCGACTATGCCTGGCCGGTGGCCCACGCCCGGTGGCGCATCGCGGACCTGATGAAGGACGGCGGCATCACCGGGCTTTCCGTGGCCCTGGTGGACGGGGACCGCATCGTCTGGACCGAGGCGTTCGGCCAGGCCGCACCCGGTACGCCGGCGACCCCCGATACCGCGTTCCGCGTCGGCGGCATCTCGGCGATTGTCACGCTGCTGGCAACCCAGCGTCTGGTGGACGCCGGCAGACTGGACCTGGACGCTCCCGTCGCGTCCGTGATGCCCGACTTCCGCGTCCGGGCCCGATACCCCGACGCCCGCCCCGTCACCATCCGGGACCTGATGACCCACCGGGCCGGCCTGCCGGTCGAGCATCTGGACGGCGCCATGGCCAAGGCCCCGGCGCCCTGGGAGACCGTGCTCGACCTGCTGGCCGGGACGGACCCCGTCGCGCCGCCCGGGAGTCGCAGCCAGGAGTCCGCCCTGGGCATCACCCTGCTGGGGCTGGTGGTCCAGACCGTGGCCGGCGCGTCGTTCCAGACGCACGTCCAGCAGGCAATCCTGGGCCCCCTGGGCATGGCCCGGGCACGGTTCGCCACCGGCGCGGCGCCGGGGCCCGGGGATGCCGTCGCCTTCCGGGACGGCAAGCCGCGACCCGTCCTTGGCGTGCGCAATGTCCCGGCCCAGGGCCTGCACGCGTCGGCCGGCGACCTGGCGCGCATCCTGAGGTACCTGTTCGGCGCCCCCGACGCCCTCGCCGCCCTTCCGCTGCGACCGGCCCTGCGCGACATGTTCTGGCAGCCCCAGAACCGCGACGTGGCCCTGGACCTGGGCCTGCCCGTTGGACTGGGCTTCGTCCTGACCGGCTTCGGCCCCCTGGGCCTGGTCGGGGCCGGCCCGGTCGCCGTCGCGGCTTCCGGCGACGACCGCTTCCCGGGCGTCCTGGCGGCCCTTCCCGACCACCGCCTGGGCGTGGTCGTGCTGTCGAACGCCGCCGAGGCTCGCCAGGCGATCCACCGAATCGCGGGCGAGCTGCTGGCCAACGCCCTGGACGCCAGGAGCGGGATCCGCCAGCCTCCGATTCCCGACTTCCCCTACGCCGATCCCCCCTGGTCCCGCGACCGCCTGGCCAGGTTCGCCGGCTCGTGGGCCACGCTGATGGGCCTGGTCCGCGTCGAGGTGCGCGGCCCCCACCTGCGGGTCAAGGCCCTGGGCAAGACCTTCCGCCTGGTTCCCAGGACCGACGGTTTGCTGCACCTGGAGTACCGCCTGCTGGGCCTGTTCAAGATCGACCTGAAGGAACTGGGGGCCCTGGGATTTTCACAGACGACGGTCGAGGGCCGCGACTACCTGGTGCTGCACCAGGGAACGACGCGCGTTCCGTTCGGCGTCCGTGCCCGGCCCGGCCCGCTGCCGGCCGCCTGGGAGGCCCGCCTGGGCCGCTATCGCCTGGACAATCCGGGTGACGAGCCCTCGCCGTTCTCCCGCATCCGCCTGAAGCGCCAGGAGGGCCTGCTGACCGCGGAACTGACCCTGAAGGACATGGGCGGCATGGTGGTGGCGCTGGTGCTGCAAGCGGAAGACGACGACCGCGCCTCGTTCGACGGCGTGGGGCCGGGTGCCGGAGCGATCCTGGAGGCACGCGACCAGACTCCCGCGGTCCTGACGGGGTCCGGCTGGCGCTACGTGCGCATCGGGGACTGAACCCCCAAGCGCCCGTCACCGAGCCGTTCGCGCCCGCCCCCCGCCACCAGCCTTGTGGCCGCCGCCGGCGCGATCGTCCTGCCGACGCGAGGCCCCGCGGCCCCCATGGTGCGCGTACGGGCCGTCCGGGTAACTGCGCTGCCCCCAGGGCCGCCTCGCGGGAGGCTGGGAACGGGACGCATCGAACCGCGGCTGATCGGGCAGGTCGTACCCGTCATGCCCGCCGTCCGCAATCAGGGACAACAGCGTCGCGACCACCCCGACCGGGTCGGCATCCGACAACAGGCTGCCGGCCAGGGCCATGAACTGCTCGGGGGGCGTCGGCGCGCGAACGCGCTCCGCCAGACGGGCGCTGCGGGCCTCGCGGATCTCCTCGCGCGTCGGGACGCCCCGCCAGGACAGCTTCAGGCCCCCGCGATTCTCCCAGGCCGCCAGGATCCGCGACTCCCGGTACCCGACCAGCGCCACGCTCGCGCCCTTGGCCCCGGCGCGCCCGGTTCGCCCCGATCGGTGAATGTAGTTCTCGAACTGCATCGGAATGCCCATGTGAACGACCAGCGGCATGTTCTCGACATCGATCCCGCGGGCCGCCACGTCCGTCGCGACCAGATACCGGAGCCGCCCCTCCTTGAACGCCCCCATGATCCGGCTTCGAACGTTCTGGGCCAGGTCCCCATGCAGGTACTCGGCCGCCAGCCCCGCATCCTGCAAGGCCGCCGCGATCTCCTCGGCATCGTGACGCCGCTTCGAAAAGATCAGCGCCGAGGAGGGTTCGTCCCGCAACAGGAAGTTCACCAGCGCCTTGATCTGCAGCGACTCCACCACCAGGCACGGGGTGTGGACGATGTCCGCATGCTGGGACACGCCGCCCTGCTCGCCCAGTTGCACCCTGTGGGGATCCTTCAGAAACCGCCTGGCAAGACTGGCGATGGGCGCGGGCAGCGTCGCCGAAAACAGGAAGGTCTGCGGTCCGGCAGGCGCCTGCCCCAGGATCCGCTCGACGTCCTCGATGAAGCCCATGTTCAGCATCTCGTCGCACTCGTCCAGCACGACCATGCGGACGTGGGCCAGGTCCAGACTGCCCCGCTCCAGGTGATCCAGGACTCGCCCAGGCGTCCCGACGACCACCGGCGCACCGCGGCGCAGGGCCTCGAGCTGCCCGACATAGCCCATCCCGCCCACCAGCTGGGCAATGCCCAGGCGCGGCATGACGCTTTGCAGCTCCACCGCCACCTGCTGGGCCAGTTCCCGGGTGGGAGTCAGCACCAGGGCCTGCGGGTTCCGGTCCCCCGTCAATCGATGCAGCATCGGCAGCCCGAAGGCCAGGGTCTTGCCACTCCCCGTCCGGCTCTGGACCAGAAGGTCGCGCCCCTCCAGGCCCGCCTGGAAGCACTGCGCCTGCACCGGCGTGGGATGGGTGTAGCCCCGGCGTTCCAGGGCGGACAGGAAGGGCTCGGCACAGCCGAGATCCGGGAAGCTTGGTGGATTCATGTTTCCTTCTGGGGGCTTGTGCCGAACGAGAGGGAGCGAGATGCGCCCGCCGGGCCGGGCCCAACGGCGCGCATTGTGCCACTTCTTGCGCCTTCGTGCCGGAAATCTTTGCGGGAAGCGAACGGCCCCCTACACCCCGATGCGCTGGGCCAGGATCTCGGCGATGTCGGCGGACTTGAGCTGCTCGCCCAGGTCCAGTTCGTTGATGCCGTCGCGGCACATCACCAGGCAGAACGGGCAGGCGCTGGCGATCACCTCGGGGTTCGCCTCCTGCAACTGCTTGACGCGCAGGCGGTTGACGCGCTCGCCGATGTGCTCCTCGCGCCACATCAGGCCGCCGCCGGCGCCGCAGCACATCCCGTTCTTGCGCTCCTTCTCGATCCGGCCCATCGTGATGCCCGGCAGGCCCTTCAGCACCTTGCGCGGCGCCTCGTAGATGTCGTTGTAGCGACCCAGGTAGCAGGAGTCGTGGAACACGACGCGCAGCGGGTCACCCGACGTCGGCAGCGTCAGCCGGCCTTCCGCGATCAGGTTCGCCAGCAGTTCCGAGTGGTGGATCACCTCGAACTCGCCGCCGAACTGCGGGTACTCGTGACGGATCGTGTTGTAGCCGTGCGGGCACATCGTCACGATCTTCTTGACGTTGTACGCCTTGAAGACCTCGATGTTCGTCTGGGCCTGCATCTGGAACAGGTACTCGTTGCCCAGGCGCCGCGCCGAGTCGCCGCAGCAGCCTTCCTCGTTGCCCAGGATCGCGAAATCGACGCCGGCCTTCTGCAGCAGTTTGATGAACGCCGTGGCGACCTTCTTGTTGCGGTCCTCGTAGGCCGCCGAGCAGCCCATGTAGAACAGGTATTCGGCCTCGCCCTTCTCGGACAGCAGCGGCACGCCCAGATCCTCGACCATCCACTGGCCGCGCTCGCCGGACGGCATGCCCCACGGGTTCGACTTGTTTTCCAGGTTCTTCATCGCCAGGTTGACTTCCGGGTTCCCGCGCCCTTCCATCAGCGTCAGGTAGCGCCGGTAGTCGATGATCTTGTCGGTGTGCGTGATGGTGACCGGGCAGTTCTCCTCGCACGAGCGGCACGTCGTACACGCCCAGATGACCTCCTCGCCGATCGCGTCCAGCAGCCCGCCCGCCTGGGTCGCGGGCACCTTGTACTGGCCGTCCTCGGGCTGGGGCCCGTCCTCGCGAACCGTGTCCTTGCCGGCGATGATGTCGTGTTCGTGGGCCTTGATGAAGTCGCGCATGTCGCAGATCAGCATCTTGGGCGACAGCGGCTTGCCGCTCTGGTGCGCGGGGCAGGTCACGGTGCAGCGCCCGCACTCGGTGCAGGTGTAGCCGTCCAGGATCTGGCGCCAGGTCAGGTCGCGCGGCTCGTTGACGCCGAACTTCTCCTGGTTCTCGATGTCCTCGATGGGCGCGACGGCGCCGGGGGCCTCCAGCCGCGACAGGAACACGTTGGGAATCGACGTGATGACGTGGAAGTGCTTGGACAGCGGCAGTTCGTTCAGGAAGAACAGCAGCGCAACGACATGGATCCAGAACATCACCCACTGGAAGACGTTCAGCCCCTCGGCCGAGAAGCCGCCCAGCCAGGCTCCGACCAGCGAGCCGATCGGCGCCCAGGCCCGCTCGTGCTTCAGCGCATCGACCAGCGTCGCCGGGAACACGGTCTGGCCCTCGATCGCGGCGATCGCGAACCGCGCGCCGTCGTACAGGAAGTCGGTGACCATCAGCGTGCCGATCAGGCCCAGGACCAGGTAGCCGCCCCAGGACAGCGTCAGGCGCTCGGGCTTGGTGACCGCCCGCCGCCAGACCGCCCACAGGATCATGACCAGCACGACCAGCTCGGTAACGTCCTTGATCAGCGTGTAGATGCCTTCGGCCGTCGGGCAGAACCAGAACAGCGTCCAGTTGCTGTCCACCCCGGCGTACGCGCGTCCGAACACGCTGATCGTCCGGATCAGCAGCAGCAGGAAGCCCCAGAAGATCAGCGCATGCATCAGGCCGGGGCCGGGCTCCTTGAACATCTTGGACTGCCCGAAGGCGACCTTGACCGTCGTCCACAGGCGGGTCGGCACCTGGTCCCACCGGACCGCGGGCTTGCCCTTGAGCAGGACGCGAATCTTGCGTTGCATGGTGATCGTGAACCATGTCAGCGCAGCGACGAGCAGGACCGTCATCACGATGGCATTGATCATGCGCTCATCTCCCTCCAGAAGAGCTGCCGACGCGCCGCGTCACGGGACAGGCCCGCTCCGACGCAACATTTCCCGCAACTTGTGTCAACGGGACCCCGGGGGAGTTTATCGTCGGAGGAAAGCCGCTGTAAAGGACTTTGTTCCCTGGAAGGACAGGCGGGTCTGGCGGTCGGTCAGGGGCAGATCGTCGGGTGCCTGCGTGGGGTTCCAGTCGCCCGTCGCGTCGAACGCGGCAACCATCGCGGCCAAGTACTCGGCGATGTCGCTCTTCAGAACCAGCAGGCCGCCCGGGACCAGCGCATCGGCGATCGCCCGGGACATCGCGGCGCCGTGGCGACGGCGGGCGTGGCGGCGCTTCCACCAGGGGTCGGGGAACAGCAGGTAGGCCTCGATCGCGGTGCCCCGCGGCACCAGCAGCGGCAGGTTGAACCGGGCGTCGCCCCAGGCCATCGCGACGTTGTCCCGCCCGGCCTTGGCGGCGCGCTCCAGCACGTGGGCGCACAGCCCCAGTCGCGTCTCGAATCCCAGGAAGCGCAGATCGGGCCGCTGCGCCGCCAGCGAGACCAGGAAGCGCCCCTTCCCTGCGCCCACCTCGACGACCAGCGGACGGTCGCCCCGCCACTTTGCGAAGGCCCGGATCGAGTCGGGACGGGCAGGCACGACCAGGCGGTCCGGCAACGCCAGGCCGGCGGGCAGATCCACGGCCCGGTGGCGCTCGACACCCCCGATCACGGACTCGTCGCCGATGCCATCGTCCTGGAAATCGTGGAACACCTTGTCGGCCACGCTGCCTCCCCTGCCGCGGCGCCGGGATGGTATCGCAAAAACAACGCATGTTCGCTATCCTTTACGGCGGTCTTCGATGGAGTCGGTGATGCGCCGGAATTTCGACCTGGGCCCATGGGCGATCGTGTCCATGGCGATTCTGTTCCTGGGATTCGCGGCCTGCGGCGACGGGGGATCGCCCGCGACCGACGCGTGCGCCGGCGGCGGCTGCGTCGATTCCTACGACCCGGGCGGCACGATCGACCCCGGAACGACCGAAGACCCCGGCATTCGCGACCCGGGCTACGACCCAGGCTACGACCCGGGCTTCCCCGACGACGTGGGTGACCCGTGCCTGTCCACGCCCCGCCCGTTCGGCTGCCCCTGCGAAAAGCAGGTCGATTGCCAGAGCGGCTGGTGCATCCTGATGCCCGACGAAAGCAGGCGCTGCACCGTCACCTGCATCGAGAACTGCCCGGAGAACTGGAACTGCGAGCAGGTGCTGGTGGCCGCGGACCCGATCTGGCTGTGCGTGCCGTACACCGAGCCGCTGTGCAACCGGAAGTGCCTGAACGACGGCCCCTGCGGCTACGGGGCGTCCTGCGTCACGATGGAGACGTCCCAGTACTGCCTGGCGCCGTGCCAATCGGACGCGGACTGCCCGATGTACCCGCCGGTGGGCGTGGACTACGACCAGGGGCTGACGTTCTACGAATGCGTCGAGGTGGACAACTGGGACGGCTCCGAGACCCGGAAGCAGTGCGTGCCCCTGTCGGGCCACTGCAAGTGCGCGCCCGACGTCAACCTGTCGAACGACCCGGAACACTGCGGCTCGTGCGAGCGCGAGTGCGGCGTCGATCCGCTGCGGCCCGAGTGGGACTCGAAGGCGGTCTGGGCGTGCAACGGCGGCCAATGCAAGGTGACCGGCTGCGCGCTGGGCTGGGTCAACCTGAACGGACTGGACGACGACGGCTGCGAGTACGAGTGTACCTACCAGGGCGCCAACGACGTGCCCGACCCGGATGCCATCGATTTCAACTGCGATGGGATCGACGGCGACGTGGCCACCAGCGTGTTCGTCGATGTCGAGGAAGGGGACGACGAGGACAACGTGCTGGGCGACATGCGACACCCGTTCAAGACGATCAACGCGGCGATCGCCTTCGCGGCGACCAAGGACCCCAAGCCGCCGGTGCTGGTGTCCAAGGGCCAGTACCAGGAACAGGTGATGATGCGGGACGGCGTCTCGGTGTACGGCGGGTACGACGCCTCGACCGCGTGGTCGCGCAACATCGCCAAGAACCGGACGACCGTCATCTGGTCGGGCCAGGAAACCCAGGCAGTCCGGGCGGTGGTGGCCCAGAACATCAGTTCGACGACCGTGCTGCAGGGCTTCTCGATCCGGGCGCAGGGCTCGGTCCAGTCGTCCGGTTCGTCCTACGGGGTCTATGTGTACCAGGCGAATTCGGGCCTGATCATCGAGCACAACGAGATCCAGTCCGGCAACGGCATGGACGGCCGCAACGGCAAGAATGGGTCGAACGGCTTGAACGGCAAGGACGGCGGCGTCGGGTCCGGGTCCTTCGAATACGACCGCTGCCAACTGTGCGTTGGGTGCAACATCGCGGACTTCAACGCCCTGATGAAGCCGGGCCTGGGCGGCGACAGCCCCTGCGAGAACCACGGCGGCAAGGGCGGCAACGGGGGACGGCGCCACTCGGCGGGGTCGAACGGCGAACCGGGCCAGATCAACGGCGGCACTGCGGGTCTGGGCGGCGCGTCCCAGGGGTTGAACGGGGGCCCCGGCGGGGCCGGGTCGAACGGGAACGTCGGCGCCAACGGCAATGGCGGCGTCGCGGCGGGCACCCTGACCCCCGGCGCACTGTGGGTTCCCGGCGGCGGCAACAACGGTGACGACGGCCAGCCCGGCAGGGGCGGCGGCGGCGGTGGTGGTGGTGGCGGCGACACCGATGCGTTCTGCTTCTCGGCGGGCGCCGCGGGCGGCGGCGGCGGGGCCGGTGGATGCAACGGCACCGGCGGCGAGGGCGGCACGGGCGGCGGCGGCTCGTTCGGCATCTTCGTCGTCGAGGCGAAGCCGATCCTGCGCAACAACGCCATCCAGTCGGGCTACGGCGGCAACGGCGGCATGGGCGGCGCCGGCGGCACGGGCGGCGAAGGCGGCGCCGGCGGCAACGGCGGCGCGGCCGCCGACCAGGACGTCGGCACGATCGGCCTGGGCGGCAAGGGCGGCGCGG
>JARKOL010000037.1 GCA_029975745.1 Myxococcota bacterium
GTCGGCGGCTACGCCGTGACCGACCGGATGATGGCGATGTTCCGCAAGAAGTCGGACTAGCCGGCAGGCGCCGCACGGGAGGCGTCCCATGGCTAGCACGATTGCGGGAAACTGGACCCACGTCGCGACCTACCTGGGCTACCTGGTGGCCACGGTGCTGTTCATCGTCGGCCTGAAGTTGCAGCAGCGCGTGCCCTCCGCCCGCCGCGGCAACCGCCTGTCCGCCCTGGGCATGCTGCTGGCGGTGCTGCTGACCGTGTTCGACCTGGGTGCGTTCGACCCGACCTACATCCTGGCGGGCGTCCTCCTGGGCGCGACCATCGGCGGCGTCGCCGCCTACCGAGTGCAGATGACCGCCATGCCCCAGATGGTCGCGCTGTTCAACGGCATGGGTGGTGGCGCCTCGATGCTGGTCGCGCTGTCCTACTTCCACCACCAGGTGCTGGACACGGGCGAGGCACGCACGGTGGCGGTCGCGCTGGGCCCCGACTCGGCCGTGACCACGATGCTGTCGGTGCTGATCGGCGGCGTCACGCTGACCGGGTCGATCGTCGCCTTCCTGAAGCTTCAGGAATGGATCGCCGGGCGTCCCGTCCTGCTGCCCGGACGCCACGCCCTGAATCTGGTGCTGGCCGTCGGCGCCCTGGCTCTGGGCGGGCTGGCCGCGTTCGGCCTGTCGGATCCGTCGTCGCTGGCCACCGCAGCCTGGGTCTTCGCCGGCATCGCCTTGCTGCTGGGGGTGTTGCTGGTGATCCCCATCGGCGGTGCCGACATGCCGGTCGTGATCTCGCTGCTGAACTCCTACTCCGGGCTGGCCGCCGCAATGACCGGCTTCGTGCTGAAGAGCAACCTGCTGATCGTCGTGGGCTCGCTGGTGGGCGCGTCGGGCATCATCCTGACCCGCATCATGTCCAAGGCGATGAACCGTTCGCTGGCCAATGTCCTCTTTGGCGGATTCGGCGCGTCCGACGCGACCGCGGGTGCGGGCGGCGAGTACCGCAACGTGAAGTCGGCCTCTCTGGAGGAGGCCGCGCTGATCCTGGAGGGCGCCGGCAGCGTCATCTTCGTGCCGGGGTACGGTCTGGCGGTCGCCCAGGCCCAGCATGCCGTGAAGGAGCTGGCGGACCTGCTGGCGCGTCGCGGCGCATCGGTCAAGTACGCCATCCACCCGGTGGCCGGTCGGATGCCGGGTCACATGAACGTCCTGCTGGCCGAGTCCAATGTCCCCTACGAGCAGCTGTACGAGATGGACGCCATCAATCCGGAATTCAAGGCCACCGACGTCGTGGTCGTCATCGGCGCCAACGACGTCGTCAACCCCGCCGCCACGCGCGACCGCGGCAGCCCGATCTTCGGCATGCCGATCCTGAACGTCCACGAGGCCCGGTCCGTGATCATCCTGAAGCGCTCCCTCGGGGCCGGATTCTCGGGGATCCGCAACGAGTTGTTCGAGTACCCCAATGCCGTCATGCTGTTCGCCGACGCACGCAAGGGCCTGGCCGGGCTGGCCGAGGAACTGAAACAGATGTAGCCCCCCCTGCTGGACCGCGCGCGGGCATTCCCCGCCCCCCCGATGGCCCTTCATGGTGTAGGATCGACGACCAGGGAACCCACACCGTTCGGTGTCGCCAGATTGCAGCGAAGGAGGCCACATGTCGTCCTGTTTCGAAACCACCCGGTTCCTGGTTGCGGGGCTTGTCGCCGTGGCCATCGGCACGTTCGCCTGCGGCGGCGGTGGTGGGGGGACCGACGCCGGAAATGACGGGGTTGAGCCCGCGGACGTCGCCGACCCCGGCCCCGCCCTCGATCCGGGAGGTTCCGAGAACCCCGGCGAGCCGTCCGACGCCACCCCATCCGAGGATCCCGGCCCTACGGACGACCCCGGCACGGCGGGGGACGGGCTGCAGGGTGACTCCGAGACGCCCGAGGACGTCTCCGACGTTCCGAGCACGGACACGGGGACGCCGGACGCGTCGGAGGACGTCAGCCAGACGGACCCCTGGACGATCCCGGCCCCCTTCGAATCGGGAGGCCCCCTGGTACTGGTCGATCAGGACTTCGACGCGTTGGCGGCCGGGCCGATCGGCAGCCCCTGGGCGGTGATGATGACGGGCGGCAGCGCAAGCGTGACGGCCATGCCCGCGAAGTCCGCCGGGGGCCAGGTGCTGATGGTGGTCGATGGCGATGGGGAGACCGACTACGGCAACGTCTTTCTGTCGATGCCCCAGGCACCGGCGCTTCTGGACGGCCAGGATCTGGAGTTGTCGTTCGACATCCGGCTGCCGGACCAGTCCCCGCAGTTCACCCGGGTCGTCTTGACCAACGGCGCGTCCTCGGCCAGCGATCTTGGGGTCGTCTTCGAGAACCGCGGGGTGTGGGCAGCCTACGGCCGGGAGTCCCTCTGGTGCAAGGGCAGTGTTCCGGCGCTTGAATGGCAGTCGATCCAGATGACCTATCGCCACTCGTCCCGGACCGTCACGCTCCGAATCAACGACGCGGCCACGAACTGCACCGACAGTCCGCTGGAGCCCCCCGAGGAACTTGCACCGCCGAACCGGCTGCTCCTGGCGTTCGCGGGTGTCCTCGGCGGCCAGGGCCCCGTGGGCGGCACCTTTTTGTTCGACAACTTCAAGCTGCTGCGACACGCCCCCGGATGGATCGTGGACCCCGTCCGCGGCAAGCTGTGGGCCCTGTCCCAGCCCGAAGCCCCGCTGAACCAGGCCGATGCGGCAACCTATTGCGGTGCACTGGACCTGGGGCCGCACAGCAACTGGCGACTGCCGTCCATCGAGGATCTGCGCGCGCTGGTCGTGGACTGCGCGACGACCGCGGAGGGGGGCGCCTGCGGCATTGAGGATCTGTGTACCGATCCCGACCTTTGCGGGGGCCCGGAATGCGAGGGCTGCGCGTCGAACGGCGGCGGAATCCACGGCTGCTACTGGCCGTTCCCGGGGCAGGAATGCGGGCCGAGCCTGTGGTCCAGCACCCCATCCCCCACCGGATTCTGGGGCATCGACTACGCGGACGCCTCGGTGCGATCATCCCCCGCGAGCGAACTGCGGGACGTGCGCTGCGTCGCCAACGCGGGCCTGTAGCCGCCCCACCCCAGGCGTCACGACCGCCGGCCCCAGGATCATCCAGGCCCGGACCTAGAACGACCCCGCAATCCCGAAGGCGGCACCGCCCCGCGTCGGCACGATCGCGGCACCGACCGACGAGGGCTTCGATCGCTCGTTGTCCACGATCAGCACGACCGCCCCGGCAAGGATGGCCGCGACGCCGACACCCAGCACGGCATAGCCGGCGTAGAGGCGATTCAACTGCTGACTCTTCGGGGGAGCCGAGGTCTTCCCTGCATGGATAGCCTTCCCGTCCTGATACGCCAGCACCAGCGGCACGATCGCCGACAGGCCCACCAGCGCGCCGCCGCCAATCGTGGCCACCCCGGCAGTCTTCATCGTGGACCAGCCGCTCGCCCCCAACGAGGCCAGTTGCTTCTCGACCTTGACCAGCAGCGAGTTCAGCCGCAGCAGACGTCCTTCCTCGGTTGCGGTGACCTCGGCCAGCGCCACCTCGCGCACCATGGCCTCGCGGCCCGTCACCTCGACCTCGACCTCCGCCAGTGCGGTGGAGTACCGCTCCAGGCAATCGATGCTGGTGCAGCGATCAACCTGAACGCGCAGTTCCTCCAGCCGCCGCAGCGACGTCTCGATCCAGACGTGCGCATCCTCGGCCGACAACTCGGGCTGCTCGTTCGCCGAGTATCCCCGCGCGATCGACGTCCTGCCCCGGGAGCCGCCCCTGCCGTCCAGCCCATCGAATCCGCGACGCGCCTCGATCATCAACCGCCCGATCTGCTCGCATTTGGCATCGTCGGACTCGCCGCACAGTCGGTTGTACCGGGTCATCGCGGCGTCCATGCGTTCCAGAAGGGCCTCCCGCGTCAGATCCGGCCCCTCCCAGCGCTCGACAACGAACTCCTGGTTCAGGGCCTCCAGGGACTTCATCACCGCCGACAGACGGGACGACAGCCGCTTCCGATCCCCCACGAAATCGACCTTCGATGCCCGGTCCGCCGCCAGATCGGCCAGGCGACGCACCTCCGTCAGCGGAATCGAGTACCGTCCGTCCCCGCCACGCCGCGCCTGGGCCCGCACTTCACTGATCTTCAGCCGGCCCAGGTTCCTGGGCTCGATCGGGATGCCCAGTCGTCCCAGTTGGGACCGCACCTTGACGTCCGCAACCCCCAGATCCGACGGCTTCACGGGCCGGTCCGCCCCGCCCTTCCCCGACGCCCCCGGGTTCGGAATCACCAGTTCGGCGTGGTCCAGCGCGTCGCCCGTGTCCTCGCAGAAGCGCTCCTGGAAGCTCTCGATATCCTGGATCTGCCTCAGGGTCAGCAGAATCGAACTGGCCTTTTCGCCGACCAGAACCGCCACGTCGTCCAGGCTGTCCAGCACGGGCACGCCGTCCCGCCAGCGATCGTCACGGCAGGGATTCGAATCAGGGGCCTCCGACCGTTCGCCGACGAAGACGAAGCCCGTGTTCGGCACGAAAGCCATGGCATCGCCACCGACGGCGGCGGCGCACAGGTCGGCCATGCGCTTCCTCTGATCATCGGGACGTCCCTTTTCCAGCGGAACGATCCGGATCCGGTCTTCGGTCACCAGCGATTCCATGCCCTGATCGTTCAGGTAGTCCCTGATCCGAGCCGTCCAGGCACGACGAGACGGTGTCACGACGATGACCAGCGCGTCCCGCTCACGCTGCTTCAGTCGCGCCAGACGCAGCCCGGCGTCCGCATCCGGCGCCTGGCCACACTGGACGCGCCAGTTCAGCCGGGTCCCGATCGACTCCAGATCGATTCGGCACGACGAATCCACGGGGCATCTTCCCCCGGGCGGCAAGAAACCGTCGGGCAGTCGAAGACACGACGGTGCCCCGGGCGCCCCCAGGACGACGGTCGAGCACGCCAGTACGGCGACCATGCCAAGGCACCCAAGACATCGGATCCAAAGGTCCATTCTCGTCATCATCTCCCCCCAGGGACCCCCGAACGGATTCCAGGCAGGCGGCAACTGGCCGCAAGCGAACCTGCGGGCCTGATCAGAGCGCATCCATGGTCCCGAACAGTAGCAGAAATCGGGGCCGTCGAAAACGCGGCTTTCCATCGAAACGTGAAACCTGACGAGGGCCGGTTCAGCGGTCTCGAATGACGGTCTTGAACAGTCCCATGAAGCCGGCGGCCTCGGGCGGCTCGGGTTGGCGGTCGTCCAGAATCAGCGGGTCATCCCCCTCGCGCTGGACGTGGATCTTGCCCTGGTGGAAGCCCACGAACAGGCCTCCGGGCCGGTCGTCGAACAGGCTGCGCCCCCACCAGCCCTTCGGGATCGGCAGGCCCATCAGGTGGAACAGCGTGGGACCGAAGTCGAGTTGCGAAGACAGTCGGTCCCACCGCGCCTGGGGCAGTTCCTGGGGCGTCAGGAACACCAGCGGGACCCGCCCCATGGTGTGGCGAGGATGGTTCGGAATGCCGGACGTGACGCCGCTGGGCGGGCACGAATGGTCCGCCGTCAGGACCAGCAACGTCTCGTCGGTGAACAGTCCCTTCTCCTTCAGGCGCTCGATCAGGTAGCCCAGGTCGTGGTCGGCGTGATGCACCGCCTTCATGAACTGGGCCGCCCCACCGAACGGCGCGTTGAACTTCGGAGGCAGCGCCGGGTACTTCAGGTGACGGTACTCGCGCTGGCCGTGCGGAGGATGCGTATCGGTCCCCAGCACGCCCAGGAACAGCTTCCGATCACGGTTCCGGTCCAGGAAGTCGATGACCTCGTCATACAGGACGCGGTCCTCCAGCCCCCAGCCATAGATGAACTTGCGCAGTTCCTCGCGCTCGAAGAAGTCCTCGCGGGCGATGATCCGGTCGAACCCCCAGCGCTTGAAGATGATGTTCTCGTTCGCGAAGAACTTCGATGCGCTGCGGATGAACACGTTGAGGTATCCCGCCTCGCGAGTCCGCTTCATCATCGAGTTCAGGTCGCCCGTGGCCGTCTGGATGTTGTAGTTCGGGTGGCTGGAATAGAGGACCGTCAGGCCCTGCAGCGTGGGCGATCCGGTCGTCCGAAGGTTCGTGAAGGTGCGAGCCTGCATCTCGGGCGCGCACAGCACCCGGGACACCTCGACATCGATGTCCGGATTGTGGCATTGCAGCATCTCGAGCGTCAGCGACTCGACGAACACCACGATCACGTGCTTGAAAGGCTTCAGCCCCAGGTCAGGCAGCTCCCGATCCCCGATCGAGATCCCGAAGGCGTCGAGCACCTCGCGAAACTCGGTCGGATCCCTGCTGACCCGGAAGTCATCCGAGAACAGGTGGTAGTTCTTCATGTACTCCTGGTACTTCTCGGATCCGGGCAACCGGTGCAGGTTCTCGGCGAACGTGCGCAGCAGTACGTCATTGACGAACACCCACAATGGATTGCGCGCCGAGTAGTCCAGTTGCGCGTTGCGGAAGACCATGACGACGCGATCGAAACGCTCGTCGCTGGTCCGGCGGGCCGCCAGCCGTCCCGGCACGTCCGCCACGGTCAGCGCGACCGCCAGCACCGTCCAGCCCAGCAGGGCCAGCCAGCGCCCCGAAACGACAAGCCGGCGCAGCACGAACCCCAGGCCCACGATCGTCAACGCAAGCACCGACAGCAGCAGGATCAGGGCCCAATCGACGTACCCCTGCAGGCTGTAGGATGCGATCAGCGCGAAGTGGGACTTGTCCAGCAGGGTGTTGCTGTAGAAATAGACCGCCGCGTTGGCCGCCACGAGCGTCTGGTAGAACGCCGTGAACAGCACGGCGACGATCGCGTTGCGGAACAGCCGGACCAGCAGCAGGTTGAGCGCGGCGAAGACGGCGAAATCGACGATGAACTTGTGGCCGAAGTAGGCCGCGACGATCGGATCCCCCAGGTCGAACTCGTGCTTCGAAAACACGATCGCCAGGAACAGGACCTGGAGCACGGTGTGCAGGGCGAACAGCGCCAGCGTGTCCAGGCCCGATCCGCGACGCGCGACGCGCTCGCTTCCCGCCCCTTCCTGGTTCGCCGCACCCGCCACCACGTGCCCCCACCACATCCCGGCCCGGCGGTATTCACGTTGATCCGGACCGCGAAGTCAACCACTTTCGAGGATCGTCGCATTCGCAGACCCTCAATTTTCCAGGTCATTTCAGAATTTACCCCCAATCTTGCCCCCCTTGCGGACATGGACACCTCGTCCGCGCCCGACGGACTCGGGGAACCGCGCCGCCCCGCCTTTTCGCCACGTCGATTCCGTGCTAATCGTGGAGCGCCCGCGACGGGAGGCACTGCATGAAGGACGCGATCCTGGCCATCGACGTCGGCACCCAAAGCACGCGAGCGCTGGCGTTCACCGCGGACGGACGGCTGCTGGACAAGGCGCGGGCAACCCACGAGCCGCCCTACGTTTCGCCGCAACTGGGCTGGGCCGAACAGGATCCGGAGTACTTCTGGGACCGGGTCGGGGTCGCCTGCCGGGGATTGTGGTCGCAGGGGGTCGTGTCCCCCGACCGGATCGCGGCGGTGGCCATGACGTTCCAGCGCAGTACGGTCGTGTCCCTGGATGCGACCGACAAGCCCCTGCGGCCCGCGATCGTCTGGCTGGATCAGCGTCGTTCCGCGCATCCCCCCAGGCTGCCCGCGACCTGGCGCGCCGCCCTGACCCTGGCCGGGGCATCGGGTGTCGTCGATCGTTTCCAGGCCGAGGCCGAGGCCAACTGGATCGCCGAACACCAGCCCGAGATCCACCGCAACACCTCGCGGTACCTGCTGCTTTCGGGGTTCGTCACCCTGCGATTGACCGGCCACGCCAGGGACTCGGTCGCCTGCATCGTCGGCTACATGCCGTTCGACTTCCGGAAGCTGTCGTGGGCGGCGCCCTGGGACTGGAAGTGGCAGGCGCTGGCGGTCGATCCGCGCACGCTGCCGGACCTGGTCGTCCCGGGCCGACCGCTGGGGACGGTCTGCGCATCCGCCGCCGCCCACACCGGACTTCCCCTGGGCGTCCCGGTGATTGCGGGCGGGTCCGACAAGGCGTGCGAGGTCCTGGGATCGGGCTGCCTGGAACCGCACCAGGGCTGCATCGGGTACGGAACCACGGCCACCCTGAACGTCGATTCCGGCCGCTACGTCGAGCCGGTGCGGCTGGTGCCTCCCTACCCCAGTGCCCAGCCGGGGCGCTACAACCTGCAGTACCAGGTGTTCCGCGGCTTCTGGATGGTGACCTGGTTCAAGGAACAGTTCGCGCACATCGAGCGCCAGCAAGCGGCCGAGCGGGGCCTGGAGCCCGAGCAGTTGCTGGAGGCCCTGGCCTCCGAGGTGCCGCCGGGATCGCTGGGCCTGACGCTGCAACCCTACTGGACGCCCGGACTGGTTCACCCCGGTCCCGAGGCCAAGGGGGCAATGATCGGATTCGGCGCCGCCCACAAGAAGCCCCACATGTACCGGGCGCTGCTGGAGGGCCTGGCCTACGAGATGCGCAACGGACGCGAACGCATCGAGGGACGGACCAAGGTGCCGCTGGGCGATCTGGCCCTGTGTGGCGGCGGTTCTCGCAGCGATCTGGTGATGCAGATCACGGCGGATGTGTTCGGGATGCCGGCGCGGCGCCCCTCCACCGACGAGGCGTCGGGCCTGGGTGCCGCAATCCTGGGGGCCGTGGGCGCCGGTCTGCACGCGGATGTGCGCACCGCGGCCCTCGCGATGACGGGGACGGGACGCGTGTTCGAGCCCCGCGTCGAGCACGCCCGAAGGTACGACGACCTGTACCGCGAGGTGTACCGGCCGCTGTACGCGCGCCTGCAACCCCTTTACCGCGCCATCCGCCGCATCACCGACTATCCGCCGCCGCCTTAGCCGAATTGCCGGTTTTCGCTATAATCGAGTCCCCTGTCGTTCGGAGTCCGGCAATGGGTCGTCGATTGTTCCGCGTGGCGGCACGTACCGTCGCGTTGCTGCCCCTCGCCCTGGCGGCCTGTCAGGGCGGCCTGGTGCCGGGCTTCTCGCCGGCCATCGACACCGTCCCGGAACGGACCGAGGTCCGCGCCGGCGAGGTGCTGGCCATCGCATGCCCCGTCACCGACGATCGGGACAAGGCCGTCGAGACGCCGACCACGATCGCCGTGACCCCCACGGACGGCCTGACGCTGGCCGACCACCAGGCGACCCCGACCCGCGTCGGCACCTACGCCGCGACGTGCTCGGCCCCGGACTACGACATCACCGACGACTCGCCGGCGAACTTCACCGTCGTGCCCGCCGACCCCGCCAAGGCCACCGCGACCGTCGATCCGGCGTCGGTCCAGGCCGGCCAGCCGGCCATCGTGACGTGCGTGGTCGAGGACGCCTACGGCAACGTCATCGCCGAGGCGACGACGACCGTCACGGCGGCGGCCGGGGTCGATGTGGACGACCACCGCGTGTCGGCCACCGTGCCCGGCACCTACGAAGTCGCCTGCCAGGTGCCCGGATTCCAGGTCGATGCCGTCCCGGACGTCCTGACCGTCGGCGCCGGAGACCCGGTCCGCGTCGAACTGTACGTCAAGCCGGACAAGACCCGCTACGAACTGGACACCCTGGTCACGCTCAGCCACAAGGTGTTTGACGCGTACGACAACGTCGTCGAGGGGCTGGGTTTCCAGTACGTCGTTCCGACCGTCGGGGTCAAGAAGACCGCGGCCGACAAGGTCCGCCTGGTCGCCGAGGGCCGCCATCTGGTCCAGGTGGTCCTGAATGCCCCGTGGCAGGCGGTCCAGGACAGCCGAACGCTGATCTGCGATGTCTCGGGCCCGATGATCGAGGATCTGTTCCCGCCGCGCGGCTACACCGATGACGGGGACCCGGTGCTGGTCGTCTCGGGGCGGGCCGTCGATCTGGCCGGCTCGCAGGTCACGGAGGTCCGCGTCAACGGCAAGGTCGCCCCCCTGCAACCGGACGGCCGCTTCGATCTGCCGGTCGAAAGCGTCCACGGCATGAACGGCCTGAAGATCACGGCCAAGGACGAGTTCGGCCTGTCGGCCTTCGTCACGCGCGGCTACTACTACTCGAAGGGTTGGCTGGACGTCGGCCCCGAGGCCACCGTCGCCGATGCCACCTTCGCCGAGGGCGCGATGCTGTTCCTGGGCCAGCGCGCCCTGGACGACGGCGATCACGATCCCGCGCACCTGAACGATTTCGCCACGATCCTCGAGGTGCTGCTGGGGCTGGACCTGATGGATCTGGTCGGCGGATTCCCGCCGTTCGGCACCACGATCCCCAACCTGATCAACCTGACGCTGCTCGGCGTCGGCGTCCAGGGCGATCTGGAGATCCGGGTGAACGTCACCGACCTGTCCCTGGGCACCCCCCATGTGTCGCTGGACACCCGGGACGGCGGCGTGGCGGCGGGCATCGCCTTCGACAACGTGGCGCTGGGCCTGGACCTGGAGTTCTATGTCCATGCCCGCGCCATCGCATTCGGCAACTCCTACCCGCTGCTGGACCCCGGCGTCGCCACGTCGTCGGCACTGCGCATCGGACGCCTGGGGGTGTCGGTCAGCTTCGACATCGATCTGCCGCTGGGCGGCGATCTGACCGCCGAGGGCCGGGACTTCCAACTGGAACTGACGGACGTCGCCATCGACCCGATCGCCGGCCTGATCATCGACCTGGGCAAGGTGCCGGGCCTGGGCATCGACCTGGGCACCTACGACCTGTCGCAACTGGTGGGAGGCCTGAACAACGTCCTGCGCGACTACGTGCTGGGACCGCTGATCAACCTGATCACCCAGCCGCTGATCAACCTGCTGGAGCCCCTGGTCGTGCCGCTGATCGGGGACCTGATTTCACAGGTACTGGGGATGCTGGACATCGAGCAGACCTTCCAGATCCCCTCGATCCTGGGCAGTCCGCCCATCGACCTGTCCCTGGCGCTGTCGCTGTCGTCGGTGCGATTCACCGAGGATGGCGGACGACTGGGACTGAACCTGGGCGTGCTGACCGACCACAACGTGCCCCACGAACCGCTGGGCTCGATCCTGCGGGCCGAGTGCAATGGCGCCGACCCCGAGCCCGAGATGTTCGACTTCGGCGTCGAGCCGGGCATCCAGTTCGGGCTGCGGCTGGACCTGGTCAACGAGCTCCTGTTCATGCTGTGGCGGTCGGGGCTGATCAACCAGCGGTTCGACCTGGGCGCGCTGCTGGGCGGCGGCGGCGGTCTGCCGGTGGACAACCTGGTGATCACGCCGAACGCCTATCTGCCGCCGATCCTGAACGACTGCGGCGAGATGCAGGAACTGCAAATCGGCGACCTGTACCTGGATGTCGAGGGCGACGTCTTCGGGTTCAGCCTGATGCTCCGGGTCTGGTTGCAACTGAAGATCGAGGCGAACGTGTTCGCGTCGGGCGACGAGATCGGGCTGCGCATCGGCAAGATCCGGTTCATGGAGACCGAGATCTACGACGACGGAGGGGGCATGGGCGGCATCCTGGACATGGTGGTCGGCATGCTGCCCGAACTGGTCAAGAGCCTGCAGAACCAGTCGTTCTCGTTCCCGATCCCGGCCATTCCCCTGGACGGGCTGCTGCCGGGCCTGCCGGCCGGCGCCGAGTTGCGCCTGGGGGACCTGAAGGCGGAAACCGAACACGGCGTGATCGTGATCGGCGGGAATCTGCTGTAGCTCCCAGGCCGTTCATGCACATCCGGTGCCGGGAAGCCCTGCCGCGAAGTCCTGGCGCAGCAGGGCCAGGGCCCGCTGCTCGGCCCGGACGATCGTCGCGGGACTGACCCCCAGGTGCGCCCCGGCCTCGCGGACGGACAGCCCCTCGAAGAACCGCAGGCGGACGACCTCGCGTTCGACCCGCGGCAGGCGGGACCACTCGTCCCTCAGGAACGCCCGAAACCGACGCAACTGCACCGAGGATTCCGGCGATCGGGCCGTGTTTCCCCACTGGACCTCGGCACCGCTATCCACGGTGTGGGCCGCCGGCGCCTCGCGGTTGCGGCGCACCATGCCGCGAACATGGTCCAGCATGGCCCCCGAGGCACGCTTCGTCGAGAACGTCCGCAGGCTGCACCCCCGTCCGGTCTGGTATCGGGTCGCGGCCTCCAGAAGCCCGACCACACCCTCCTGGAACAGATCCTCCCGGTCCGCCTCGAACCGAACCGTAGGCGCGATCCCGCGCGAGATCCGTCGAACCACCGGAACCAGACTGGAAATGGATGTCATGGCCTACGCTCCGCCAGCAGGTCACCCCTGCCATTGCGAACGTCGTGCCACCGTCAAGGCCGTCCCGAACCCAGGCGACCGATTCGTGCGAATCCCGGGAATCTTGTTACTGCGGGATGTTACAACCTGTCAGAAAGGGGCGCTTCGCCCATCACCGTCCCGACCCCCGCCGCGAACCGGGGACTGGACGCCCCGACCCTGGGGTCCGAAGTCCCCAGGGAGGCGATGACAGGCGCCGATCCGCGAACCCGGTGACAGGCTCAGCGGCGACCGCCCCCGACCTGGACGTAGACCGGATTCGTATAGGCGAACACGCCGCCCGACCCCACGGGTTCCAGGCCCCCCGGCCCCCGCGTCACGAACACGTACCAGGTGTCGGCCTGGGGAAACAGCCGCACGTCGGCGTCCAGCCGCACCACCGCGTCCGCGATCGACTGCGGGTCGGGCACCGGCGCCGTCAAGCCGGTCCCCGCCTCGGCTTCCAGATCCTGAACCAGGACGCCGTCTTCCCACATCAGCGACAGCGGACGACCGTTCGCGTAGATCTCCAGCCGGTCCACCGCGACCCAGGGCGCCGCCTCGATCCGCACGCGAAGCACGACCTCGTTCGCGGCGACGGCGACGACCTCCTGATGCCCCATCCGGTCCTGGCCGTCGTGAAGCACCCGCAGGAACGGTCCGTTGGACACGGTGTTCCGCTGGGCCTTGACCGCGGCGACCACCTGGTCCTGGGTCAAGACCGACGGGTCGTCGGTGCCCAACCGCAGGTAGTTCCGCGAATAGCCGACCCCGTCGTTTCGATTGTGGGCGTCGGAATCCCCGACCGCGCACACGGTCCGCCCGGCATTCAGCATGCCGAAGAAGTCCCGCAGCACGGGCACCTTCGCCGGCTGGCGCCGCGACCACTCGTCGATCTGGGCGTCGAACGATTCCAGGAACTGCTCGGGCTGCCCCAGGCTGTTCTTGACCTCGATTGCGTGAAAGTCGAACAGCATCGGGTTTTCGACGTTCTGGCCCTGATCGGTGACCGGGCTGTACTGCGCCCAGGCGAAGTACCCCGACCCGTCGCGCGGATGATTGACCTGGATCAGGGACACGCCCGGGATCGCCGCCATCGCCTGGAACACCT
>JARKOL010000045.1 GCA_029975745.1 Myxococcota bacterium
CAGGGGCGGGTCGTGGGCGCCGCGCGCAGGGCGGAGCGTCGCGAGGATCTGCCCGTCCAGCGTGTCCGGCCGCCCGCGTCGCGGCGGGTGGGCGAGGCGACCGACGAGTCCGCGATCCTGGCCGAGTACCGCGCCGCCTACGAGCTGTACCAGCAGGGGCGCATGGTCCAGGCCCAGCAGGCGTTCGAGGCTTTCGTGGTGGCCTATCCCCGGCATCCGTACGCGGACAACGCCCAGTACTGGGTCGGGGAATGCCTGTATGATCGGCGGGAGTTCGAGGCGGCCCGGCGGGAGTTCCTGCGGGTCATCAACGAACACCCGGACGGCAACAAGGTGCCGGATGCGATGGTCAAGGTCGGGCTGTGCGAGCAGCGGCTTGGACGGACCGCCGAGGCGCGAAGGATGTTCGATGCCGCGATGTTGTCCTACCCGGACAGCCACGCGGCGACCGTCGCGATGCGACTGCTGGGCGAGATGCCCTGATGAGGGGGCGAGGCTCGTGAGGACGCTGCGGGCGTTCGCGCGGGCGGGGAGGTCCGGATGAACCGTCAGCGAAGGATCGTGGGGTTCGGGATCGCCGCGATGCTGCTGCTCGTGCTGGGGACGTCAGCGCGCGAAGCGTCCGCGCAGGAGATCCAGGTCAGCGGCGGGCTGGACGAGGTGAACGTCTATGTCGCCGACGGCGGGGACACGCTGTGGGACATCGCGGATCGCTTCTTCCAGGACCCCTGGTACTGGCCGGTCCTGTGGTCGTTCAATCCCCACATCACGAATCCCAACTGGATCTTCCCCGGCGACCGGATCTTCCTGGTGCCGCCGAAGCCGCAGGTCCGTGTGCGCGAGGGCTATGCCGTGACCGAGTCCCGCTATTCGGCGGGGCCGCAGGTCGAGCGCGCGCTGGGGCGGCGGGTCGGCTTCATCAGCGACGAGGACCTGAAGGGGTCCGGGCGCATCTCCAATTCCCGCGAGGAAAAGAACCTGCTGTCCGAGACCGACGAGGCCTACATTCGCTTCGACACGGTGCGACGGATTCGCGAGGGGGACCTGTTTCTGGTGTTCCGTGTCGAAGGACGGATCAAGCACCCGGTGACCCGGAAGAAGATGGGCTACAAGATCCGCTATCTGGGCGTTTCCAAGGTCACTTCGACGGAAACGGACCTGAACAAAGCCGTACTTCTTAGCAGTTTCGAGGAGATCGAGCGCAACGACCGCGTGGCGCCCTTCGCGCCGGTCCAGCGATCGGTGCCGCCCGTCCGGAACGCGACCGACGTCCAGGGGACGATCGTCACGACGTTCGATGATGTCGAGAACCTGGGCGAATACCACTACGCGATCATCGATCGCGGGTCGAAGGACGGGGTCATGGCGGGCAACCGCTTCCTGGTCCGCGAAAAGGGCGACGGCGTGGCCGAGTTCAATCCCAAGCCAAAGAAGCGCAAGGACTTTCCCATGGAGACCCTGGGGGAGATCATCGTGATCGAGGCCTACGAGAAGACCTCGCTGGGCATCGTGACGTACGCCAACCGCGAGATTCGGCTGGGTGCCGGCTGCGAGATGCTGGCCGGATACTAGGCCAGGACTTCCCTTGATTGCACCCCGGTGCCGTCCGCGCTAGCATCGTTTCGCGGATTGGCGGAGGCGTATCGTGGACGACGAGATCCGGACGCTGGAGCGGAGCGGGATCATCCTCGAGGCCGAGCGTGCCCGGCGCTACGAGGCACACCTCTCGGTCCTGATGATCAACATCGATGGCCTGGGCGTGGTCAACCAGAAGATTGGTCGTGACGCCGGCGATCTGGTGCTGCGCGAGGCCGCGGACTTGATCCGCCGGAACACGCGCAAGATCGACGTCATGGGGCGTTGGGACGCCGAGGATTTCATTCTGTTGTCCGTCGATCGCAACGTCTTCGGCTCGGTCGCGATGGCCGAAAAGCTTCGCCGACTGATTTCGCAGCATCCCTTCGAGTGGAAGGGGCGGCCGTTCAAGATCACATGCAGCATCGGGGTTGCCCGGGGAACGCCCGAGACCGAACACCAGATCGATCGTCTCATCGACTCGGCGCGCGCGGCCGTGCTGCGGGCGAAGGCCGCGGGGCGCAACCGCATCGAGTATTCGGGCGAGGGCGCGGGGCTGTCCACCGAGTCGTCTCCGGGCCGCAGGCCCTGCTAGGCTCTGTCCAGAGCCGGGCCGCGTCGTCCTCACGGGGATTCTTCGTCAGATGCCCGCCAGGTCCAGGAGTTCCCTC
The DNA here is from genome assembly GCA_029975745.1 of Myxococcota bacterium. GTDB lineage: Bacteria > Myxococcota_A > UBA9042 > DTJE01 > DTJE01 > DUVQ01. Next base: position 2,247 of record JARKOL010000045.1, read on the forward strand.
GCGGCGGCCGCCGGGTCGTTCGCCTCGAGCACGGCCCGGATCACCGCGATGCCCGCGAGCCCGGTGCCGCGCAACATCGGGGCGGTCCGACGGTCGATCCCTCCGATGGCCAGCACGGGGATGGGTGAGTCCCCCACTGCCCGGCGCAGCCTGTCGCATCCCTGGGGCGGCCCGTAGGCCCGCTTCGACGGCGTCTCGAACACCGGTCCGAACGTGGCGAAGTCGGCATCCGCCAGCCACTCCAATCGCTCGAACGAGTGGCTCGACACGCCGATGCGTCCCGACCAGACGCGGCGAACCTCCCCCGGGGGCAGCCCCGACTCGGGCAGGTGGACGCCCTCGGCGCCGGCCGCGGCCGCGATGTCCCAGCGATCATTGACCAGGACGGGCACATTCCAGGGGTTCAAGACCTCCCGGACCTTGCGGACCAGCGCCAGAAGCTCCCGGGCTTGCAGGTCCTTCTCGCGCACCTGGACCGCCATCGTTCCGGGAGGGAGGCCGGCCGCCGCGCGTGCCAGCCGGTCCAACAGCGTCTCGACGCTCCCGACGGCGCGACGGTCCGTGACGACGTACAGGCGGGGCACCGGGGAAGCGGCGGGGATGTCGGCCATGAGCGTCCTACTCGATCAGATCCTGGACGGGGCTGGAGGCGGTCGCGTACGCCTTGCGGGGAATCCGGCCCGCCTTGAAGGCCAGGCGCCCCGCCTCGACCGCCAGCCGCATGGCCCGCGCCATCGCGATCGGGTCGCGGGCCCCCGCGATGGCCGTGTTCATCAGCACGCCGTCCGCGCCCATCTCCATCGCGACCGCCGCGTCGCTGGCGGTGCCGACCCCGGCGTCCACGATCACGGGAACCTTGGCGTCCTCCAGGATCAGCCGGATGTTGTGCGGATTCCGGATCCCCAGGCCCGAGCCGATGGGCGCCGCCAGCGGCATCACCGCGGCGCAGCCGACGTCCTCCAGGCGCTTCGCGACGATGGGGTCGTCGTTGGTGTACGGCAGCACGACGAAGCCCTCCTTGACCAGGATCTTCGCCGCCTCGACCAGACCGGCCGTATCGGGGAACAGCGTCTTGGGGTCGCCGATGACCTCCAGCTTGACCATCGGTCCCAGGCCCAGCTCGGCGGCCAGGCGGCAGGTCCGCACGGCATCGTCCACGGTGTAGCAGCCGGCCGTGTTCGGCAGGATCAGCATGTCGGACGGGATGTGGGCAAAGAACGATCCCTCGCCGCGGTCCGCCAGATCGACGCGACGGATCGCCACGGTCACGACGTCGGCCCCGCTCTCGGCCAGGGCCGTCTTCATCGTCGGCAGGTCGGGATACTTGCCCGTGCCGACCATCAGGCGCGAACGGAACTCGCGGCCTGCCAGAACCAGGGGGGAATCGGACATCTCAACCTCCTCCGACCAGCGTGACGACTTCCACGCGGTCGCCGTCGTGCAGCACCGTCTCGGCGTGGCGCGCCCGGGGAATCACGTCGCGGTTGACCTCGACGGCCACGGGCCCGGCCGGCAGGGCCAATCGATCCAGCAGGTCGCGGATCGTGGCGCCGTCCTCCAGGTCCATCGAACTGCCGTTGATCGTCAGGTGCATGGCGCGCCTCCGGCCCGCAGTCTGTTCGTGCGGGCTTCGCTTGTCAAGAACGGGCGGGGCGGCCTTGCGAACCGCCTTGCGGTGCCTATCTTACCCCGGTCGCCGGCAGGTTCGGCGCATCGCGGACCCTGGGAATCGTATTCGGAGGCATTCATGCGGAAGGTCGTGATCATCGGTTCCGGCCCGGCGGGCCTGACGGCGGCAATCTACACGGCGCGGGCGGGGCTCGAACCCCTGGTTTTGGAGGGCATCCAGCCCGGGGGACAGCTGACGACGACCACCGAGATCGAGAACTTCCCCGGGTTCCCCGAGGGCGTCCAGGGGCCCGAACTGATGGACAAGATGCGCGAACAGGCCCAGCGCTTCGGGGCGCAGTGCGAGTTCCGGTCGGCGACCCGGGTCGATCTGTCGGCGCGTCCGTTTTCGGTCGAGATTGACGGCGAGGAAACGGTCCAGACGGCGACCCTGATCCTGGCGACCGGGGCCTCGGCGCAGTACCTGGGCCTGGACAGCGAGACGCGCCTGCGCGGCCACGGCGTTTCGGCCTGCGCGACCTGTGACGGCTTCTTCTTCCGGGGCAAGGAGGTCGCGGTCGTCGGCGGCGGCGACACGGCGCTGGAGGAGGCGTCGTTCCTGACCCACTTCGCCACGAAGGTGACCGTGATTCACCGGCGCGACAAGCTGCGGGGGTCGAAGCCCATGCAGGAGCGCGCGATGGCCAATCCGAAGATCGCCTTCCTGTGGGATTCGGTCGTCGAGGAGGTCCTGGACGAGGGCACCGGCTCCGTCACCGGGCTGCGGGTTCGCAACGTCAAGACGGACGCCGTGTCGGTCCTGCCGGTCCAGGGGATGTTCCTGGGCATCGGGCACCTGCCGAACACCCAGTTCCTGGGCGGCCAGGTGGCGCTGGACCCCAAGGGCTACGTGCTGACGAAGCAGCACACTGAAACCAGTGTGCCCGGCGTGTTCGCCTGCGGCGACGTGGTCGATACGCGCTATCGCCAGGCCATCACGGCGGCCGGCACCGGTTGCGCCGCGGCGATCGACGCCGAGCGGTTCCTGGAGGAGCACGGTGGCTGACGGCCGGTCGAAGCGGCGCCTACCCCTGCGCGATCCGGCGGCCTGGGACGCCCTGATGACGACCCTGGACGCCTGGGCCGGCGACGACGCGCCGCCGGTCGTCACCCGCGAGGCCGAGGCCCGGTCCGACCCGTTCCGGGTGCTCGTCGCGACGGTCATCAGCCTGCGCACGACCGACGACGTGACCGAGGCGGCCTCTGCCCGACTGTTCGCGCTGGCCGACACGCCCTCAAGGATGGCCGCCCTGGACCCCGACGAGATTGCCGCCGCGATCCGGCCCGCGAACTTCTACCCGACCAAGGCCACGCGGATCCGCGACATCGCCGTCCGTCTGCGCGACGAGTTCGGCGGCCGGGTGCCGGCGGACCTGGACACCCTCCTGACGTTCAGGGGCGTCGGCCGCAAGACCGCGAACCTCGTCCTGACCGAGGGATTCGACCTCCCCGGCATCTGCGTCGATACCCACGTCCACCGGATCCTCAATCGTCTGGGCATGCTGGCGACCCGAGACCCTCTGGAGACCGAGATGGCGTTGCGCGATGTCCTGCCGCCGGCCCACTGGAAGCCGATCAACATGCGTCTGGTTTCGTTTGGCCAGAAGGTGTGTCGCCCCCAGTCGCCTTGGTGCTCCTCGTGTCCGCTGGCCGCCGGGTGCCGTCGCGTCGGCGTCGGGCGCTCTCGCTGAACGTCAGCCCCTCGACCCTCGTCCGAGGGGGCTTCCCGCGCCCGGAATCAGCCGTCCGCCGCGAAACGAGCCAGGCCATGCCCCCCTGGATTCAGACGACAAATCCCGCTCGAGACAGGGGGTTCGGGGCGCGTATCACTGAGTGATCCCCTCATACGCTCTCCGTTGGCCCTGAGGGGCCTTCCAGGGCTCGTGTAGGGATGAATCGACACAGATTCGGCTGTACGCGGGGTCATGGCTGGCCTCCAGTCAGGGCGCGGTTTGCGGGGTTCTCGGAGAGCAGGTCGAAATCGAGTTGATGGAAGAGGCGTAGCCATGAAGCGGGAAGCCACCTCAAGAGCCGGTGGCCTTTCCATCCCATCTGGAAGTTGGAATGGGTGCGTTTCCTGACGGTGTTGGCCTTGTAGTGGCGGTCGAGTCCCTTGGCGTGGATGGCGTTCCCGATCAGGTAGACCAGGAAGTACCCTGCGGCGACGACGAGGATGAGACGGTCGAGGCGGTCGGGGCGGTTCCTGAGGCGGAATTCTCCCAGGCTCCAGCCGTAGCGCGTGCTCTTCTCGTCGCGGAAGATCTCCTCGATGGTGAAGCGCCTGCCGTACAGGTGAACGAGATGCTCGGGCGGGGCGTCCAGATCGGAGAAGAGGTACCAGGCCTCCTTCTGTCCGTGGTCGAAGACCGCGACCAGGCGGACGTCCTCGGGCTTGTCCTTCGTGGCGAGTATATGGCCGAGGTCTCTCGGCCGTCCGCGACGCAGTGGAAGGTCGTTGAGGGCGCCCGAGTAGTCCGCACCACGGACATGGGTGTCGCCGCAGCAGCGGACGACGAAGTGGAAACGAAGCCTCTTGAGGTGCCGCGCCAGCGCGACACGCCGGAATCCGCGATCAAAGAGCAGCAGGACCTCGACGTCCTTCGGAATCATGGCCCGCAGGACGGTCAGGAAGGACTCCTCGAAGGCATTCTGGCTGCGCTTGAGGCGCCGGTGGTCGCAGGTGGCCCAGAAGACCGGGATGCCTCGGCGGTCGATGATGACGGAGGCTGCCAGGACTGGCCAAGGTCCGATCTTGGTCCAGTCGATGGCGATTCGGATGGACTTGCGGGACCCGATCACCATCTGCAACAAGGACGCGCACCAGTCGGAAACGTGGATCCTGTCGTTCGCCAGGAAGCGGTCCACCTGCTTGATCTTGTGCTTGAAGGACACCCGGGACCGGATGGCCCGTCCCAGCGAAGCAACGCCGACCTTGCCAACCGTCACCAGCGACGCGACGAGCACCGACAGGGTGCGCCGATTCTTCTGATGAAAACCCTCGAAGACCTGGTCGAGAAAGAGTACGATCCGGTCGGCCGACATCATGATTAACTCCACGTTTTCACAATGGAATTGTCCGATGTCGGCCCCCTCATGTCGACCAAACAACAGCCTGTTTTATGAGAAATATCAACTACTTGTAATGCGCGGAGGCGCCGAGACCTCTGCCACGCGACCGTGCGTACACCCGAGCGAGCACTCGGGTATGAGGGGATTCGTCAGCGCGTATCACCCTTGACAATTCAGGTTCTTCTGTTAGATTTCGCTGCCGTTGACCAAGTCCGGCCTTTGTCGTTTCTTTCCAGCATTGGAGGTCAGCAGTGAGCAAGCGGCGTGTCATCATCATGGGGGCGGCAGGAAGGGATTTTCACAACTTCAACACCGTGTTTCGTGACAACGATCGCTACGAGGTCGTCGCCTTCACCGCAACGCAGATCCCGGACATCGACGGCAAGAAGTATCCCGCCGAACTGGCGGGTCATCTCTATCCCGACGGCATCCCGATCCTCGATGAGGTTGAACTTCCTCGGCTCATCAAGGAGCTCGGGGTCACCGAGGTCAACTTCGCGTACAGCGACGTCACGTACCAGTACGTCATGAGCCGGGCCGCCCTCGTCAATTCGCTCGGCGCCGATTTCGTGCTCCTCGGGCCGCAGGCGACGATGTTGAAGTCCACGAAGCCGGTCATCGCGACCGGGGCCGTCCGGACCGGCGGTGGGAAGAGCGAGGCTTCCCGGAGGATCGTGGACGTCCTTCGCGAGAAGGGGCTCAAGGTGATCGCGATCCGCCACCCGATGCCGTATGGCGATCTGGTCAAGCAGGCGGTCCAGCGGTTCGCCACCATCGAGGATCTCCAGCGGCACGAATGCACCATCGAGGAGATGGAAGAATACGAACCCCACGTTGTCTGCGGCACCATCGTCTATGCCGGCATCGACTACGAGGCCATCCTCCGTGCCGCCGAGGCGGAGAATCCAGATGTCATCCTGTGGGACGGCGGCAACAACGACTTCCCGTTCATCCGCCCGGACTTCATGTTCACGCTGGTGGACCCGCAGCGCGCGGGCCACGAACTGTCCTACTACCCGGGTGAGACCACGCTGCGGTTGGCGGACGCCGTCATCATCAACAAGATCGAGAGCGCCGATCTGGCAGACCTCCAACTTGTTCGCCGGAACGTCGCTGCCACCAATCCCGACGCGCTGATCGTCGATGCGTGTTCGCCGACCACCGTGGATCGCCCCGAGTTGATTCGCGGCAAGCGCGTCCTGGTGATCGAGGAGGGGCCGACCGTGACCCATGGTGAGGTCAAGTACAACTACGGAAGCATCACCGCCCTGAAGCACGGGGCGGCGGAACTGGTCGATCCAAGGCCGTACGCGGTCGGCAAACTGAAGGAGACCTTCGAGCAGTACCCGGAGCTCGGCCCGGTCCTCCCTTCGATGGGCTACAGTCCGCAGCAACTCGCCGATCTCGAGGCGACGGTCGCCGCCACGCCGTGCGACCTGGTCGTCGTGGCGACGCCCATCGACATCAAGCGGATCATGAAGATCGACAAGCCGACGGTGAAGATCAACTACGAGATCCAGGAGATTGGTCGTCCCGACATCAGGGATGCGATGGAACCGTTCCTGGCCCGGCTGAATCGCGGTTGAGCGAGATTGGTGGTGGCGCCGCCCGGGGGCTCGGGCCTGCGCCGCGCCGATCCGTGAGCGGGCCGTCGTTGCGCGCGGGGACGGGTCGCCACCATGATGGTTCGCCGACTTGCGCACGGTTTGCCAAGGAGGATGAGCATGACGTCCGTCGAGAGTTTCGCGCTGCTGGGCGATCGGTTCGAGCGGGTGGCCCGGCCGCTGGATCTGGGCTTGATGATCGAGCACGTCCGACGGTTGGCGCCGGCGGTGTACGCTCGTCATTTCAAAGGCTACCGGCCCCAGACGCTGGGTAGGAAGCGGGTGACCGAGTCGCTGCGCTTCGAGGTGTTCGAAAAAGCCAACGAGGCGGTCGGCGACATCCTGGTCCTGCTCTGGAACCAGCGGATGCGCGACCTGTACGCGGCGATGGTCGAGCATGTCCGGACGATCAACGAGAACGTCGAGGAGATCGAGCGCATCCCCGACGAGCAGGCGAATGCGTTCCTGGACGATCTGCTGGCACGGTTCGACCGGGATGACGTGCTGATCTGCGTTCGTCTGAACGAGGTGCGGTTCAGCCCCGAGGTGATCGCGCGTCGCCTGGAGGGGCTCGAAACGGCTCCGGAGGCCCAGGAGTCGCAGGATTCCGCGGGGCCGGACGGGGGTGCCGAAGAGGCTCCCCAGCCGGCGGAATGACGGGGCGCTGGGATTGAGTTGACGGCGCATCGCCCGTGTTATCGCGGTCGCTGCAAAAACATTTGACATTGACCGAATCCATCTTCGATAATCGGATGGCGGATTGCTGGAGGGGTACCGATGGCCTCGACGCGAATGCCCACCTTTAAGAAGCGGCTCTCCGACTTCCTCAATAGCGAGGAAGGGAAGATCACGCGGGGTCAGGCAGCGACGATTGGAACGTTCCTGTTGATGGCGGGCACCAGCGGTCATGCGCTGGCTTCGGGTGGACCCGCGTCTGCCGAGGGCTCGTCCGGTGACCTGGGCGTCGAGCAGCACTGCTCGCACGGCTCCCTCGGGTCGCACCGCTCCCACGGGTCGCACGGCTCCCAGGGGTCGCACGGCTCCCATGGGTCGCACGGCTCCCACGGGTCGCACGGCTCCTGGTGACGTCGCCCCGGACTCCGTGCTCGATCAACCTGCCGGCATCCGGTCAAAGGACTCCTATCTAGTCATAGTCATTGCTTTACGCTGCGATTCCCGAGGGTTGCTCCGGATTCGTCGCCCTGCGGCGGTCGGATTTGCGGTTGGATGTCACCGGGTTGCATGGGCGCTGCTTTACAGGAGCGTCGCGGTCTGGTAATCGTCATCGGCCACGGAGTGCGAGGGTGCATTGAAGGGCAAGCGTGTCGCCACCATCGTTGTCGCGCTGGCCGTCCTTGGGGGCGGTGTCGGCATCATCGGGTCGTCGATGACCAGCGGGGTCTTCAATCTGACGGTTGCCGAGGCCCTGGCCCAGCCCGAGCGCCTGGTCGGTCGGGAATTCAAGGTCGGCGGGAACGTGGCCGCGGGCTCGATCCTGCGGGGCGAATCGCCATTCGAGATCGACTTCACGATCGAGGACGCCGATGCGCGTCGCCTGAACTGCCGATACAAGGGGGCCGTGCCCGACCCGTTCGCCGAGGGGCGCGAGGTGATTCTTCAGGGGACACTGGATGCCTCCCACCGGATGCAGGTGTCCAAGATCACAGTGAAGTGTCCCTCGAAGTACCAGGAGGCCGGCGTGACCGAGGAAGCGGCCGAGAACTACTACCAGACCAAGTACAAGCAGCACACGGGCAGCACGCCCTAGCGGGGGCGGGCGAGCCGGTCAGGCCGCGGGGATGTGCTCGCGACCGGCTTCTGATGGGACGGTGGACGAGGCGGCGGTTGGGATGGAGCATCTGGGGCGGATCCTGGTTCTGGTTTCGTTCGCGCTGACCGCGGTGACGGCGGCCATGGCCGTACACGGAGCCATGGCACGATCGGTTCGCACCGTGCGGGCCTCGGGGTGGGCCATGCGCGCCACCGCCTGGGTCAATGGTGCGCTGGCCCTGCTGCTGTCCCACGCCATCGTGACCCACGACTTCTCGAACAAGTACGTCGCCTCCTATTCCGACTCCGGGATGCCTCTGTTCTACCTGCTGACGGCCTTCTGGGGCGGCGAGAAGGGAGCGCTGCTGTTCTGGGTCCTGACGCTGTCCATCCTGGCGGCGATCTACGCCCGCCAGCACCGCGAGGACGGGTCCTTCCGCTTCGGATGGGTCAATGCGACCCTGGCCTTGTCGCTGCTGTTCTTCGACGTGCTGATGGTGTTCGCCTCCAGCCCGTTCGAGCGCTTCCTGGCCTCGGGGGGCCCGGCGGACGGGAACGGCCTGAATCCGCTGCTCCAGAATCCCCTGATGGCCATTCATCCCCCGATGCAGTTGGCGGGGTTCGTCGCGTACGCGGTGCCGTTCGCCATCGCGATCGGCGCCTTGATCGCGGGGGAATCCGACGGCCGCTGGGTCCGGGACGCGCGGCGCTGGCAGTTGTTTGCCTGGACCACCCTCAGTGCGGGCCTGATCATCGGGGAACTGTGGTCCTACGTGGAACTGGGGTGGGGGGGCTACTGGGGCTGGGACCCGGTCGAAAACGCGGCGCTGCTGCCGTGGCTGACCGGGACCGCGTTCGTGCATACGGCCTCGGTCGAGGAGCGGCGCGGGATGTTCCGGCGCTGGAACTTCGTGCTGATCTCGGCGACGTTCTTCCTGACGATCTTCGCGACGTTCCTGACGCGGAGCCAGTTGATCCAGTCGCTGCACTCGTTCTCGAACTCGGTGCTGACCCCGTTCTTCCTGTACTACATGGCCATCCTGGCGATCCTGTGCTTCGCCCTGATTGCCTGGCGCTGGGAACGACTGCGACCGAAGCGGCGGGTCGAGAACCTCGCCTCGCGCGAGGCGTTCGTCCTGATGAATGTCGGGCTGTTCCTGATGGCCACGTTCGTCGTGCTGTGGGGAACGCTGCTGCCCAAGATCACCGAATCGCCCGCCGTGCGCGGCGTGATGTCGGCGATTGCCTCCGGGGCGGCGATGCTGACGGGGCGCGTCCCGAACGAGTTCACCCAGGCGGTCAACGTCGGCCCCGAGTGGTTCAACCTGGTGGTCGGCCCGATCGGGATCCTGATCCTGGGCCTGACCGCCGTCGGGCCGTTGCTGGCCCTGCGGACCGGGCCGAACCGGCAGACGGTGCGCGTCTTGACGTGGACGGGCATGCTGTCGCTGGTGGCGGCCTCGCTGATCGCGGTCGTGTTCCTGTGGGTGCGCGCCCACCAGTACGCGTACACCACCGGCATGGCGCCGGGCGATGCCTTGGGCATGTATGTCCGGAGCATGTCCTGGGCGGGTCCCTACGGCTTCGTCGCGATCTGGTTCGGGCTGTGGACGCTGGCGACGCTGTCGGTGGACTGGGCGCGCGCCATCCGCCGCCGGAGGAGCATCAACCCCTGGCGGGCCGCGGTCAGCCTGTTCCGCGACAATCCCAAGCGCTTCGGTGGCCATCTGGTCCATGTCGGCGTCGCGCTGTCGTTCCTGGGCTTCGCGGGCGAGGCCGGAAAGATCCTGAAGAAGGACGTCATTCTGGCGCCGATGGAACGCATCGTGGTCGGTTCGCACGAAGTGACGTTCCTGGGCACCGCCGAGCGCTGGGTGCCCCGGGAGGGCTACGCGGCGGTCAAGTCGTCGTTCCTGGTGCGCCCCATCGGCACCCCCCTGCCCCAGGCCGCGCTCCAGGATCTGGCCGCCGGTGTCGGGGACGGCACGGTGCAGGCCGGGGAGGGGGCGGAACTGCGGGTCACCTTCGCCGATGACGACGGGGCCGCCCGGCTTCTGGCCCGGATTGCGGCATCGACGTCGTGGGCCCGGGACTTCCGCCTGGTGCGGTCCGACCCGGAACGCCTGGAACTGCAACTGGCGCCGTCCCAGCTCGAGACGTTGCGGGCCGTGCCCCAGTCGTTCCAGCGACGGATGCGGGCGGCCCAGGATCTGTCTCGCGAACTGGGCGGCCGACTGTCGGTGGCTCCGGCGCGCGGCGAGCCGGTCCTGACGGTGCGGGCGGCGGATCGGGGGATGTTCGATGCCCTGCAGACGGGCCTGGAGGCGACCGAACGCCCCTGGCTGGCGGCGCGGATCGACCCCGAACGTCCCACCGAGGTCAGGGTCGTGCCCCGGGGGGCGGGTCGCGTGCTGCGTCCGGAGATCCGCTTCTATCTGAAGTCCGAAAATCCGACGACCGAGGTCGCCATCGAGAGCCGGGTGCTGGCGGATCTCTACCTGGCCGCGTCACCCGGGCAGGGCTCCGAGTCCGTCAACCTGACGGCGATGCAGAATCCGATGATGGCCAGCCTGTGGCTGGGGTCGCTGGTCCTGCTGGTCTTCGGGTACCTGCTGGTCGTGCCGTTTGCTCGCAGCGGCCTTCGGGACGAGTGCGTCGCGGACGGCGAGGTCCCGGCGGACCCGTCGGCGCAGGGGAGTGGGGAGGAGGCATGATCGGCGTCATCGACGTGCTGTACACGCTGGCGGTCGCCGCGTGCCTGACGGTGGCGGCGGGCCACCTGGTTCGCATGGCGGGGGCCCTGGGCTGGGGCGGGGACGATCGGGAGGGAGCGTGAGACGCATGGGGCGCCGATTGGTCGGGTGGCTCGTGGCAATCGTCCTGACGTTGCCCCTGGGGGTCGATGCGTTTCCGACCGCCACCCAGGGGACTCGGGGGCGGCCCACCGTCGCGTCGCTGACTGTCCAGGTTCTTCCCTCCGAGAGCGGGCTGGTCGTGACCCAGGCGCTGGGGATTTCCGGGATGCCCGGAAACGTTCGCTATCTGATGCCGCTGCTGTTGCCCGAGACCGGGCCGCGCCCCCGGATCGCTCCCGGTGCCTTGCGCGCCCGCAGCGCCGAGGGCACGCGCGTCGAGTTCACCCCGGACGGCGTGGTGATGTCCGGCATGCTGGGGCCCGACCGCCAGCTTCTGGCCGAGGTCGCCTACGAGGTGCCGGTCGGTTCGTCGCGACTGGTGCTGTCGATGACTCCGGATCTGCCGGTCGCGGCGACCACGGTGATCACCCGGCGTGACCGCGACTACGGGCTGCAGGTGCGCCCGTTGCTGCCCTTCACCTATCGCGAGGAGGACGGCGAGGACGGCACCTGGGTCTTCCAGACGTCGCGCACCGAGGTGCCCCCGGGAACGCCCGTTCGCATCGCGGTCGGCCACCTGCCGTTCGCCACCGGGCCCTACCGGGCGGCCGCGCTGGTCGTCTCGGCCCTGGTCCTGGCGGGACTGGGGCTGTCGTTGATCGTTCGCCGGAGGGCCTGATGCCGGGCCGGACCGTCGAGTTGCGGGCCGAACGGGTCGTTCGCGTCGCGGGACGGCGCCACATCCTGCGCGACGTGTCCCTGGCGGCGGCCTCCGGCGATCTGGTCGCGGTCCTGGGGCGCAACGGCGCCGGCAAGACGACCCTGTTGTCGGTGCTGGCGGGGCGCCAGGTGCCCGACGGGGGGCGCGTTGTCCTGACCATCGACGGCCGGATTGCCTCCGGGACCGCAGTTCGGGCCGCGACGGCGATGCTGCCCCACGACCTTCTGATCTATCCCGACCTGACGGCGCGCGAAAACCTTGCGTTCTTCATGACCCTGGCGGGGCAGGCGCCTGATGCCGGCCAGATCGCCTCGGTGCTGGACCGGATCGGTCTGGCGCGTGACGCGGATCGGGTCGTCCGCCAGTTTTCCCGGGGAATGCAGCAGCGGGCGGCGCTGGGGCGTCTGCTGGTGTCCGGCGCGGACGTATGGATCCTGGACGAGCCGACGACGGGGCTGGACGAGGTCGGTCGGCGCTGGCTGCTGGGATTGCTTTCGGACCAGGTCCGGTCGGGCCGGCTGGTGCTGATGTCGTCGCACCACCCTTCCGAGGTGGCCTCCTGCGCCACCCGGACCCTGGTGCTGGAGTCCGGACGCGTGGTGCTGGACGGTCCGGGAGGCGCGGACGGGGCTGCCGCGGCGTTCACGCGCATGGACGGGGGGGCGCCGTGATGCAGGCGTGGCGTCAGTTCGTCGCGATCGTCCGCAAGGATCTGGTCGTCGAGTTCCGCACGCGCGAGATCCTGCTGACGATGGCGCTGTTCTCGATGCTGCTGGTCATCGTGTTCGCGTTCGCGTTCCTGTCCGACCCGACCCGGGCCCGGGACTACGGCCCCGGGATCATCTGGGTGACCGTGCTGTTCGCATCGACCATCGGCCAGAATCGCCTGTTCGACCGCGAGCGCGAGAACGGCTGCCTGTGGAGCCTGCTGTTGTCGCCGACCGGGGCGGGGACGATCTTCCTGGCGAAGGCGACGACGCAGTTCCTGTTCACCGTGCTGATGGAGTTGCCGACGCTGCTGCTGATCCTGGTGTTCTTCGATCTTGCCGTCGTCCGGCCCGGCGCGTTCGTCGGGGCCCTGCTGCTGGGCACGATCGCCCTCAGTCTGGTGGGGACGCTGTTCTCGGCGATGCTGATGAACGCGCGAATGAAGGAGGTCCTGCTGCCCCTGGTCACCTACCCGCTGCTGGTGCCGGTCGTGATCGCGGGGGTCAAGGTGACGTCGGTCGCGGTCGGCGCGCCGGTTGCCGAGGATCCGGAGCTGTGGCTGCGGTTCCTGCTGGGCTTCGACATGATCTTCGCGGTGGCGACGTGGTTCCTGTTCGGGCGGATGATCCGGGCCTGAGGCGGGCCCTTCGGGAACGGAGGATGGCGATGGCGACCGGCAACCTGGGGATTCGGATCGGGATTGTACTGGCGGCGCTCGCGGCCGCCGCGGTCCTTGTCGCCCTGTACCTGGTGTTCTTCGTGGCTCCGCTGGAGGCCACGATGGGGATCGTGCAGAAGATCTTCTACTTCCACGTGGGCTCGGCCATCAACATGACGGTGGCGTTCGGGGTGTGCGCGCTGGCGGGGGCGACCTATCTGGTGTCGCGCCCCATGTCGGCCCGGGTGGCCTCGATCGCGGACGCCGTGGGCATCGCGACCGCGGAGGTCGGCGTCATGCTGGGGGCGATCGTGATGGTCACCGGTCCGTTGTGGGCCAAGGTCGCCTGGGGCACCTACTGGACGTGGGAGCCGCGGCTGACGTTGTCGCTGATGGTGTTCCTGCTGTTCATCGCGTACCTGGCCTTGCGGGCGTACGCGGGGACGGACCGTTTTGGCCGGGGCGTGGCGGCGGGGTTGTCGATCCTGGGGTTGCCCGGGATCTATTTCATTCGCGTGGCGGTCGAGCGTTGGGGCGGCGCCCACCCGCAGGTGGTGTACAAGGGCGGCCTGACCCATCCCGGCATGCGCCAGGCGTTCTTCGCCAGCGTGATCGCGATGCTGCTGGTCACCGCGACGCTGGTGCTGCTGCGCGCGCTGATCGAACGGCGCCGCCAGCAGGTGGACGCGTTGTTCCTGGAGATCGACCGCACGACCGGCTAGCGGTCGTGCCGCGGCCCGACGGCCGCACGGGGGAGTGGTCATGGACGGCACGGGAGGGCTGGGTGGCCTGGGCATGATGGTGCTGGCCTACGCGGCGATCTGGGTGATCCTGCTGGTGTTCGTGCTGCGCGCGTTCGCGCACCTGGGCAGCGTGCGGCGCGAGATCGAGGAGCTTCGCCGGGTGATCGACGAGCGCCTTCCGGAGCGGGATGACGGGCCGGCCCGTTCGTGACGGGTGGCGGCTGGCAGGGCGCCGGGGACCCTCCCTGGCATTGCCACTTGGTTCGCCGATGTGTTATGGACCGCTTCCGAAGCCTGGCCATGCGAGGCCGCAGCAACCTGGAAGGTGAGCATTGGGCAAATCGTTGATCATCGTCGAGTCGCCGGCCAAGGCGACCACCATCAAGAAATACCTGGACAACTCCTACGAGGTCGAGGCGTCCGCGGGTCACATCAAGGATCTGCCGGAACGGACGCTGGGCGTCGATGTGGCCGAGGCCTTCGCGCCCCACTTCGAGGTCGTCCAGGGCAAGCGCAAGATCGTCGATAAGCTGAAGAAGGCTGCCGCG
>JARKOL010000046.1 GCA_029975745.1 Myxococcota bacterium
AGTTGTCCCCGGAAGAAAAGCTGTTGCGCGCGATCTTCGGCGAGAAGGCCGCGGACGTGAAGGACAGCTCGCTGCGGGTGCCCCCGGGCGTCACCGGCATCGTCGTCGGCGCCAAGGTGTTCTCGCGCAAGGGCGCCGACAAGGACGACCGGACCCGCGATCTGGAGGAGGTCGAGGAGGCTCGGCTGGCCAAGGATCGGGACGACGAGGTCAAGGTCACGACGCGGTCGATGCACGAGCGGCTGGTTCGGCTGCTGCTGGGCAAGGTTGCCGCCGCGCCGATCGTCGATGGCCAGGGACGCACGCTGATCCGCAAGGGCGCGACGCTGACCGAGGACGTCCTGACGAAGGTGCCGATCGACCTGCTGGGTCAGGTCAAGCTGAAGAACGACGATGCGACCGAGGCGCGCATCCAGACGTTGCTGGACACGCTGAATGATCAGGTCGAGGCCGTGTCGGCGGTGTTCGCCGACAAGCTGGGCCGCCTGCGTCGGGGCGACGAACTGCCGCCTGGCGTCATCAAGACGATCAAGGTCTATGTCGCCATCAAGCGCAAGATCCAGGTCGGCGACAAGATGGCCGGTCGCCACGGGAACAAGGGTGTCCTGTCGCGCATCCTGCCGGTCGAGGACATGCCCTACCTGGAGAACGGCCAGCCGGTGGACATCGTGCTGAACCCGCTGGGCGTCCCGTCGCGCATGAACGTCGGCCAGATCCTCGAGGTCCACCTGGGCTGGGCCGCCCGGGAACTGGGCCAGAAGATCGACGCGGTGCTGGAAAACGGCGCGGGCCTGAAGGGCATCCGCAAGCAGCTGCAGAAGATCTTCGCGACGCCGACGATGAAGAAGGCGATCGGGGACATGGACGACGACGCGCTGCGGACGTTCGCCGGACAGTTCAAGATGGGCATTCCGGTCGGGTCGCCCGTGTTCGACGGTGCCATGGAGGACGAGATCCACGACTGGCTGGAGGACGCCGGGCTGCCCAAGAGCGGCAAGATGGTCCTGTTCGACGGCCGGACGGGCGAGGCGTTCGACAACGACGTCACCGTCGGCATCATGTACATGATGAAACTGCACCACCTGGTCGATGAGAAGATGCACGCGCGTTCGACCGGTCCGTACTCGCTGGTCACGCAGCAGCCGCTGGGCGGCAAGGCCCAGTTCGGCGGCCAGCGCGTCGGCGAGATGGAAGTGTGGTCGTTCGAGGCCTACGGCGCGGCGTACGCGCTGCAGGAAGTGCTGACGGTCAAGTCGGACGACGTGGCCGGGCGCACCGCGACCTACGACAGCATCGTCAAGGGCGAATACAACGTGCATGCGGGCTTGCCCGAGGTCTTCAACGTCCTGGTCAAGGAGCTGAAGTCCCTGGCGGTCGATGTCACGCTGGTCGACAGCGAGACGGCGGCGCAGGGCTGACCGCGGGTTCCCCGGGGCGGCGGCGGTTGGCCGACGCCCGCTGGTTCGTGACTGGAGGTCTACCGTGAAGGACATGTTCACCGTGTTCGACAGGCCGCGGGACCCGCTGTCGATCGAGGCGTTTCGCGTCGCGCTGGCGTCGCCCAAGACGATCCTGGGCTGGTCGTACGGCGAGGTGAAGAAGCCGGAAACGATTAACTACCGGACGTTCAAGCCGGAACGGGAAGGCCTGTTCTGCGCCAAGATCTTCGGGCCGGTCAAGGATTACGAGTGCAACTGCGGGCGCTACAAGCGCCTGAAGCACCGCGGGATCGTGTGCGAGAAGTGCGGCGTCGAGGTCATCCAGTCCAAGGTCCGGCGCGAGCGCCTGGGCCACATCACGCTGGCGTCGCCCGTCGCGCACATCTGGTTCCTGAAGTCCATCCCCAGCCGCATCGGCAACGTGCTGGACATCACGTTGAAGGATCTGGAGAAGGTCCTGTATTGCGTGGCGTACGTCGTCATCGACCCGGGCAAGGTCGAGGGCCTGTCCAAGGCCGAGGTGATCAGCGAGGAGCGCTACGACGAACTGGCCGAGCAGTGGGGCTGGGACAGCTTCGAGGCCGGCATGGGCGCCGAGGCGATCCGCAAGCTGCTGGAAACGACCGACGTCGAGATGATGGCGGGCGAGATTCGGGCGGAACTGAAGGACGCCACGTCCGACGCCAAGCGCAAGAAGCTGGCGAAGCGTCTGAAGGTCGTCGAGGCGCTGCGCGACTCGGGCAACCGGCCGGAGTGGATGGTCCTGAAGAACCTGCCGGTGCTGCCGCCGGACCTGCGGCCGCTGGTCCCGCTGGACGGCGGGCGGTTCGCGACGTCGGACCTGAACGACCTGTACCGGCGCGTGATCAACCGGAACAACCGACTGAAGAAGCTGATGGAGTTGAACGCCCCGGAGATCATCATCCGCAACGAGAAGCGGATGCTCCAGGAGGCGGTGGACGCGCTGTTCGACAACGGCCGGCGCGGCAAGGTCATCACGGGCACGAACCGGCGGCCGCTGAAGTCGCTGTCGGACATGCTGAAGGGCAAGCAGGGCCGCTTCCGCCAGAACCTGCTGGGCCAGCGCGTCGATTACTCGGGCCGCTCGGTCATCGTCGTCGGCCCGGACCTGAAGCTGCACCAGTGCGGCCTGCCCAAGAAGATGGCGCTGGAGGTGTTCAAGCCGTTCATCTTCAACAAGCTGGAGGAGCGCGGCTTCGCCCAGACGATCAAGACGGCCAAGAAGCTGGTGGACGAAGAGGATCCGGTGGTGTGGGACATCCTGGAAGAGGTGTCCAAGGAGCACCCCGTGATGCTGAACCGCGCCCCCACGCTGCACCGGCTGGGCATGCAGGCCTTCGAGCCGGTGCTGATCGAGGGCAAGGCGATCCAGCTGCACCCGCTGGTGTGCGTCGCGTACAACGCGGACTTCGACGGCGACCAGATGGCGGTCCACCTGCCGCTGTCGCTGGAATCGCAGATGGAAGCCCGCGTCCTGATGATGTCGTCGAACAACATCCTGAAGCCGGCCGATGGGCGCGCGATCATCACGCCCACGCAGGACATCGTGCTGGGGATGTACTACCTGACGCGCGAGAAGCCGTTCGCCAAGGGCGAGGGCAAGCTGTTCGCGAACCCGGAAGAAGTCCGCGTGGCCTACGACGCCGGCGAGCTGGACCTGCAGGCGACCATCAAGGTGCGCATGCCGCGCCGCGACGCCGAGGGCGAGGTGCTGTCGTACAAGGTGTGGGACACGACCACGGGCCGGACGCTGCTGCGCGAGATCGTGCCGCACGAGATCCCGTTCGAGCTGTACAACAAGGTCATGGACAAGAAGTCGCTGGCGTCGCTGGTTGACGAGACGTACCGGCGCTGCGGGTCCAAGAAGACCGTCATCCTGGCCGACCAGATCCGGACGTGGGGATACCAGCACGCGACGCGCGCCGGCATCTCGATCGCGACCGAGGACATGATGATCCCGGCGGCCAAGAAGGAGATCATCGACGACGCGAAGGGCAAGGTCGCGGCCATCGAGACCCAGTACCAGGAAGGCGCCATCACCGCCGGCGAGCGGTACAACAAGGTCATCGACGCGTGGTCGTCCGCGGCGGACAAGGTCGCGTCGCACATGATGGACGGCATCACGTTCGGCAGCGTCGAGCGGGACGGCAAGACGATCAAGGCGCCATCGACCAACCCGATCTACATCATGGCCGACTCGGGCGCCCGCGGTTCCGCAATGCAGATGCGGCAGCTGGCCGGCATGCGCGG
>JARKOL010000208.1 GCA_029975745.1 Myxococcota bacterium
GCGGCCGGATTCACACGCGGTCCAGCCGCCAGGTGCCCCGTTTCATCTCGCCCAACCGACCCAATGCATCGTCACCGTCCGTCCGACCGCCCTCGCTATCCCCGACGCCAACCTGTTTCGTGGATGATGATTCCTACACGCGATGCACGGCGGGGATACCCTGGGCATCCTGACCGCGAACATGCCGGGGGCGTGGGACTGGGGCGTCGGTGCCTTCCTGACCTATGGCCACAAGCCGCTGTCGATGGAGGGGCCGGCCGGAAACCGGGTGCTGGTGGGCAACCTGTTCGTGACCGACCTGTACGGGTACGTCTCGCTGTGGGACCGGCTGTCGATCGGGCTGGACGTGCCGCTGGCGCTGGTCAAGGGTGACGACACCGATTTCGTGCTGGGGGACCTGCGGCTGGGGCTGAAGGTCCGGATCCTGGGTGGCAACGGGCGTGGATGGGGACTGGCGCTGGCCCAGGAACTGACGTTTCCGACCGCGAACAAGGACGTGCTGGCCGGGGATGAACTGGTCAGCGGGACCACGACGCTGATCGGCGACTGGTCGGGACGGGGCTGGAGCGCGGCGGTCAACCTGGGCCTGCGGTTCAAGAAGGCCGTGCGGCTGGGCACCCACGAGACCGGTCACCAGCTGCTGATGGGGGCCGGGCTGGCGGCGCCGTTGATCTGCGGGCGGTTGGAGGCGATCGGGACCCTGGAGGCCCGGACCTCGCTGACGCAGCCGTTTTCCTCGAAGTACGACAACGGGCTGGACCTGCTGGCCGGGTTGCGCGGATGGGTCGGCGGCGTCGGGCTGACGCTGGCCGCGGGTGGCGGGGCCTTGCAGGGCTACGGCAGCCCGGTGTTCCGGATCACGGCGGGTGTCGAGTACTCGCCGAAGCCCGACGAGAAGGGCTGCAAGGTGCCCGAGAAGCCGTCGGATCGGGACGGCGACGGGATCATCGACCGGGAGGACCGGTGTCCGGACGAGCCGGGGCTGCCGGAATTCGACGGGTGTCCCGACCGGGACGGGGACGGCATCCCGGACAAGGATGACGCGTGTCCGGACGAGCCGGGCGTGCCGGAGTTCGACGGGTGTCCCGACCGGGACGGGGACGGGATCCCGGACAAGAACGACGCGTGTCCGGACGAGCCGGGGCTGCCGGCGTTCGACGGGTGTCCCGACCGGGACGGTGACGGGATCCCGGACAAGGACGACGACTGTCCGGACGTGCCGGGCGTGCCGGAGCACAACGGGTGCCCGCCGCCGAAGATCACCGTGACCGAGACGCGGATCGAGTTCGAGGGGACCGTCTATTTCGACTTCGAGCAGGCGACGATCCGGCCCGAGTCGTTCCCGCTGCTGAACGCGCTGGCAAAGACGATGCAGGACCACCCGCGGATCCGGAAGGTGCGCGTCGATGGGCACACCGACGCGATCGGCGAGGACGCGTTCAACATGGACCTGAGCCGGCGGCGGGCCGCTGCGGTCGTCGAGTACATGGTCGGCCGCGGCGTGGCGGCCGAGCGGTTGGCCTCGGAGGGATTCGGCGAGTCGCGACCGATCGCCGACAACCGGACCGAGGAGGGGCGCGCGAAGAACCGGCGCGTCGAGTTGACGATCCTCGACCTCGAGAAGGCGGCGCCGGCGAAATAGGCGGCAGGCGTCGTTCGGGCGCGGGGGTGTTCCCTCGTGACGGATGGCGCTATCCGGCGTCGGTGTCGGCCTTGGCCTCGGTCCTGCCCGCGATCCAGCCGTACAGCGCGGGCATGACCACCAGCGTCAGCAGGGTGCTGGTGACCAGGCCTCCCATCACCACCACGGCCAGCGGCTTCTGGATGTCGGCGCCCGACCCGGTCGCGAACAGCATCGGCAGGTGCCCGATGAAACTGGTCAACGCGGTCATCAGCAGCGGCCGGAAGCGCAGGTCGCAGCCTTGCCGGACGGTCTGGGCGACGCCTTGGCCGCGAAGCCTCAACTGGCGGAAGAAGGCCATCAGCACGACGCCGTTCTGGACCGCGACGCCCAGCAGCACGATGAACGCGATGGCCGCCGAGACGGACAGTTCCATGCCGAAGACCACGACCGCGACCACGCCGCCGACCGCCGCGAACGGCAGGTTCAGCAGCACCAGCAACGCGTCCCGGAGGGACCCGAGCGCCGCGTAGAGCAGCAGCAGGATCAGCAGCAGCGCGACCGGGACCACCAGGGAAAGGTGCCGCATCGCGCGCTGCTGGTTCTCGAACTGTCCGCCGAACGACAGGAACGTGCCGGGTGGGAGGGTGTCCTGGAGGCCGGCCAGGCGTTCTCTGGCCTCGGCGACGAAACCGCCCAGATCGCGACCGCGGATGTTCGTCTCGACGGCGACCCGGCGGATGCCGTTCTCGCGGCCGATCTGGGCCGGGGCCTCGACGAGGCGTACGGCGGCGATCCGGCCCAGCGGCACCCGCTCGCCGCCCGGGGCGGGGATCAGCAGCCGGTCCACCTCCTCGAACCATCGTCGTTGGGACTCGGGCAGGCGCACGACGACCGCGAACCGGCGCTCGCCTTCCAGGAAGGTCGTGGCGACGCGCCCGCCGAAGCCGATCTCCAGGGCCTCGTTCACGTCGGCGACGTTGATGCCGTAGCGCGCCGCGGCGGCCCGGTCGATCTCGACATCCACCTGGGCCATGCCCGAGACCTGCTCGACGCGCACGTCGTGGGCGCCGTCGATGCCGCGCAGGGTGGTCGCGACCTCGTCGGCGACCGATTTCAGGAGGTCCAGGTCGTCGCCGAAGACCTTGACCGCGAGGTCGCTCTTGATGCCCGAGATCAGTTCGTTGACCCGCAGCGCGATGGGCTGGGAGAACGACAGGCGCAGGCCCGGGATCCGCGACAGGTCCTCCTGCATGGCCTGGACCAGCGCCGCCTTGTCGCGGCCGCCGCCGAAACGTTTCCGGGGCTTGAGCGTGACGATGACATCCGTCTGCTCGGGACCCATCGGGTCCTCGGAGATCTCGGCGCGGCCGCTCTTGCTGACCACCGCATCGACCTCCGGGTAGGCCGACAGCCGTTTCTCGATGTAGTCCGACACGGCCGTCGTGCCTTCCAGCGACGCGTTGGGGAGGCGGACGACGTTGATCGCGATGGCGCCCTCGTCCAGGGGCGGCATGAACTCGGTGCCGATCCACGGCGTCATGGCCCCGGCGCCGACCAGTCCGGCCAGGGCGATGGCGAGCGTGGTCCGGGGACGGCGGACCGCGCGGTCCAGGAAGCGGAGGTAGCCGTCGTGCAGCCGCCGGACGAAGCGGAACTCCCGCTCGGGTCCCGGGCGCAGGACTGTGGCCGACAGCGCGGGGACGACCGTGAGGCCGACGACCAGCGAGACCAGCAGGGCGATCAGCATGGTGGTGGCCAGCGGCGCGAACATCCGGCCCTCGATGCCCTGGAGCGCATACAGCGGTAGCAGGATGATCGCGACGACCAGGACGGAGAACGCGACGGGGCGGGCGACCTCGACGACCGCGGCGACGACCGCGTCG
>JARKOL010000082.1 GCA_029975745.1 Myxococcota bacterium
GGCTGCGGGCCCTGTCGCGCCTTCAGGTGTGCTATCGCTTCCGCCCCAACGACCCCGACGTGCTGGAGCTGCTGGCGCAGGTGTTCGAGTTCCTGGGGCAGCCCCAGAAGGCCGCGACCGTGCTGAAGTCCCTGGCGCGCCAGTTCGATCGCACCGGGCTGATCCGCGAGCGTGACGAGGTGTTCCAGCGGGTGCTGGCCCTGTCGCCCGGGGACCAGGTGGCCGCCGAGGCGCTGCGGTTCGGTTCCGCGGTGCCGGTCAAGTCCGGGGACGAGATCGTGTTCGAAACGTCCTCGTCGAAATCCCACGAGGAAATCCTGGTTGCCGACGAGGAGATCGGCATCGACGAGCTGCTGGAGGACACCAGTCCCGAGGCCGGCCGGCCGTTGCCCCCCGCCGAGCCGCCGCCGCTGGACCCGGGGCGGTTCCACCAGGGGACCAAGGTGCCCGAGATCCCCGAGATCCCCGACATTCCGGAGGTCCCCGAGGAATCCGATCTGGGGATTGATTTCGAGGAGCGCACGCTGGTCCAGCCGATGACGCCGTTCCAGTCCGAGCCCCGGCCTTCGCTGCGCCTGGCGGGCATTTCGGTGCCGGTGGCCCCGCCCGTGGCCGCGGGTTCGGTCCCGACCTCCGGGACTCCGGTCCCGGCTTCCGGCGCCGCCCAGGACGTGGTTCCCGAGGCGTTTCGCGACGACGTCCAGAACCTGGAGTTCCTGGTGGATGTCGGGATGACCGAGGACGCGCTGGACCTGATTGCCGAACTGCGCCGCAAAGCCGGCGATCTGCCGATCCTGGCGCGCATCGAGTCCCGGATTCGTTCCGGGGCGGAGGCCTGATGCGCATCGTCGCGGGGACGCTCAAGGGGCGTCGCCTGGTTGCCCCCAAGGGCCGGGGAGTCCGCCCGACGCTCGAAATGGTCCGCGAGGCCGTGTTCGACGTGCTGGGGCCACGGGTCGAGGGGGCCCGGGTGCTGGATCTGTTCGCGGGGTCCGGCGCGATGGGGATCGAGGCACTGTCGCGCGGCGCCGAGCACGTCACCTGGTGCGACGCGGATGCGCGAGCGATCGACGCCCTGCGCGAGAACATCGACAAGATGGGCGTCGGTCGCCAGGGGCTGGTCCTGCAGATGACGGCCAAGGCCGCGCTGGCGTACCTGACGCGGAAGGGGCGCTCGTTCGATCTGGTGTTCCTGGATCCGCCGTACGAGGGCGGCTTCTACGAGGTCGTGCTGCTGGACCTGTCCATGTCGCCGGTGGTGGTCGATGGCGGCATTGTCTGCGTCGAGCATCCGAAGCGCATCGACCTGCCGCCGGTCTTCGGGGCGCTGGTCCAGGACCGGCGTCGCCGCTATGGGGAGACGTGCGTGTCCTACTTCCTGCGCGGAACAAGGACACCGGGGGAGGCGTCATGAATCGGCTGGCCGTCTATCCGGGGTCGTTCGATCCCGTCACGAACGGGCATGTCAACCTGATCCGCCGGGCGGCGTCGATCTTCAACCCGCTGGTCGTCGCGGTGGCGACCAACGTCAAGAAGCTGGACTGCTTCACCCGCGAGGACCGCATCGAGATGCTGCGGGCCGTGACCGCCGACATTCCGGGCGTGCGGATTGACGCGTTCGAGGGGTTGCTGGTGGACTACGTCGCCCGGACCGGCGCGCGCATCGTCGTGCGGGGCTTGCGGGCCATGTCCGACTTCGAGTTCGAGTTCCAGATGGCCCACATGAACCACAAGCTGGCACCGGGTGTCGAGACCGTGTTCCTGGTCACCGGCGCGGACGAGTTCTTCATCAGTTCGTCGGTGGTGCGCGAGATCGCCAGCATGGGGGGCAACGTCGCCGGACTGGTGCCCGACATCGTTCGAGAGCGCCTGGAGGCGCGGTTTCCGAAGACCTGACGCCAGGCTATCCTAGAGTCGGCCCGACACCCGGATCATCACCCCGAATACATTCGTCCCGTTGGAGCGGAAGCGCCGTCCCGGATCATCGATGTCGCTGTTGAAGACGGGGTTGTATTCGTTGCGACCGTCGCCGTTGACCCAGTCGATGGCGCCGTTCTTCGGGTCCAGGTCACGGCCGGTGTCGGCGTTCGTCAGCAGGTGGGACGTTTCGCGCTGGTAGGTGAACCGCAGGGACAGTTCCAGGTACTCGATGGGCTGGACGTTGACCCCCACCCAGGCGCCGATGGTGCCGTACGAGGCGACGTCGGTCACGCCGTCCAGCGTGCGCGGCCCGCCCTGGGCGCCTGCCAGCGTTCGGTCGTAGGCGGCCATGTTCTTCAGCGACCGGGTGCCGACACAGGCCGGGTTGTTGCCGCAGGTGGTGGTGCCCAGGGCCTCGAACAGATCCGTCGCCTCGCGTCCCCGGAAGGTGTAGGTCGCGGACATGCCGGTGTCGATCCCGGCGTAGCGCCCCGGCTTGCCGTCGGGGCGCGGCACCCGCCACGGGAACCACTCGGCGCCCAGGACCATGCCCATGGCGTGACCCGGGCCGACGTGGGACTGGGTGGCCCTGTCGTAACTGCGAAACAGCGTGTTTCCCGGGGCGGGAAAGCGCAGGTCGCCAAACAGCCCGAAGTAGGGTTCGACGAAGCGCCACAGCCGGCTTGCGGCGACCTCCAGGTGGACCTGGTGCAGGCCGGATCCGACCGCGCTGTTCCACGCGCGGCGGGTCTGGCCGGTGGGCGCGGTGTAGGTCGCGTCCAGCAGCAGGGTCGGGTGTCGGGCCTGGCGCCACTGGGCCAGCGGTGCCCAACGCAGGCCCACCGCCATGTCGCCGAAGCCGGAGCGCTTGCGGCCGGTGTGGGGCACCTGGAACAGCCCGTTGCCACTGCCGTCGTCCACCTGGGAGTTGCCGGGACCCACCCCGCCGGCACGGCCCAGATCGGTCTGGTCGGACAGCACGACGGGCAGCGTCACGCGCAGTTCCAGGTCGTGGTACAGCCCCAGGCGCAGATCGACGTTCAGCAGGTGGGTGGTCCGGTGGCTGTCCAGTTCCGGTTTCGACACGATGCCCGGCGTGGCAGGGCAGCCGGCGATCGTCGGGTCGCACGCGAACTCGCGACTGATGCGCGACTGGCGAAGCTGCCAGTCCCACCGGACCGACAACATGCCGTCGAAGCGGTCGGTCGCGTCCGCCGACGACAGGACCGATGTGCGATCGGCGGCCGACGCGGGCGGGGGCGTCAGGACGGTCACGAACGTCAGTATCGCCAGGACCGGAAACCACGGGCGCCTGTTCATCACTGCCTCGCGTTCGCGGCGGCATCGCGCCGGCACACGATTATCGGCCATCGCGCCCCGGGGTGTCAAAGGCGGTCGCGTCGGACCAGCCAGACGGGGCCCAGGTCCCAGACGCGGGTGGCGCCCCGAGCGTTGTGTTCGCCGGGCTCGACCAGGGTGTAGCGGACCCGGGCATTGCCGTCCTCGTGCAGGCGACGGCCGAACTCGCGCGTGGCAATGACGTGCGCCGGGTACAGCATGCACTGGGCTCGCGGCAAGGCGCACGCGAACGCCGACGGCCCCCCGGGGTTGTCCCGCAACAGGATCGCGGCCACGTCGCGATACACGGGGACGCTGGTCCGGGACTCGTCGAGCCGGTAGTGGCGTGCCACCAGGGTGGCCTGGGACAGGGCGACGCCCGCCAGCAGTACGGCGATGGCGGTGGCGAACCGGGCGTCCCGGATGCGCGCAAGCGCCCACGCGATCGCCACCAGCGCCAGCGGGAACACCACGATGGTGTAGTGGGGGTAGAACGGCTTGCGTCCCCAGAACAGGAAGGCCAGCAGCGGCAGATTCACCAGGGCCGTGAAGGCCAGCGGGTCCGATCGGATGGCCTCGACGCGGCGCCGCCACAAGGCGGCCACGGTGCCGCCCAGCATCGACAAGGTGGCGACCAGGCTGGCCAGCACGCCCGCCGCGATCCCCAGGGCCGGCAGCACGCCTTCGGCGCGGGGCCACCCCAGGAAGTCCGCCATCCGCGCCGGTCCGTCGCCGCGCCAGAAGCCCCATTCGGTCATCGGGACCGCCGCGCCGTGGGCGACGAAGTAGGTCATGTCGCCGCCGCCGTACAGCACCATGTAATAGACCGCCCGCAGCGCCTCGATCGCCGGGGCGGTCGTCTTTGCCAGGTTGCCCGTCAGGGCGCGGGTGTTCGTGAAGCCCGCCAGCGCATCGACCACCAGGTACGGCAGATAGGTTGCGGCGCCCAGGGCCGCCCCGGCGACCAGGTGTCGCCAGTCCAGACCCCGGGGACGCGCCGCCGCCAGCACCAGCACCGCCAGCAGCACGATGTGCGCGCAGGACAGGTGGAGCTGGGGGGCGAAGACCAGCAGCGCGGCCAGCCAGAAGGCCGGTCGCCGTCCCTGGCCGCGGACCGTCCGGGCCAGCAGGAACAGGAACAGGTATCCGATCGGCAGCAGCAGGTTGGGGTTCCAGATGCGGTCCGAGTGGAACATCGGGAAGGGATTGAACGCGGCGACCAGGACGGCCCCGAACGCCGGGAACGAGCCGTACTCGGACCGCAGCAGGCGCCAGCCCAGCACCAGTCCCGCGAATGCCAGCAACCCGATCCACAGCATCGGCGCCTCGGGGCGGTCCGACACCAGCAGGGGCAGCGCCAGCGTTCCGTAGTAGGCACCGCCCGGGATGAACGCCTTGACCGCCCCGGTGATCGCGGTGCCCTTCGTCGGGAACAGCTTGAAATCCGCGACATCCTCGGCCACGCCGTACTGCAGGGCCTCGTCGCCGGCGAATCGTGCCTGGCCGAAGGTCGCCAGGCGGAACGCCAGCGAGGCGACCAGTACCACGACGGCGGCGATGTCCCAGGCGCGCGACGTGCGGCTCATGCCCACCCCAGCGAGGCGTAATGGATGGCGACCACCAGCAGCGCGACCGCGAAGCCGATCTCGACCCGCTCCATCCAGGCGCCGCCACGGGGCAGGCGCTGGAACAGTGCGGCGGACAGGCCCAGGGCAAAGAACAGCGTTCCCAGGCCCAGGGCGAACGCCAGCATCAGGGAGGCCCCCAGGGCGACGCTGCCCGCGCTGCTGATCAGCGCCAGGATGCCCACGACGACCGGCCCCGCGCACGGCGCCGCCACGATGCCGATCGCGCCGCCGAACAGCGCAAGTCCGGCCAGCCCGGCGCGACGGCGGGTCAGGCGGCTGCGTAGCGCGGGCGGCAGCTCCAGCGGGAAGAACTTCAGATAGGAGGCCGCAAGCGCCGTGAATGCGACCACCATCGACCAGGTGACGGCCGGGTGCTGGAGCCAGGACCCGAATCCCTTGCCCAGCAGCGCCGACGCGATTCCCAGCGCCGTGTAGGTGACCACCATGCCGCCGACGAACGTTCCGGTGCGGACGACGCGCTGGCCGAACGGCAGCACGCCGGACATGTCGCCGCGTTGCATGCCGGCCAGGGCGGACAAGGCGATCGGGATCATCGGGAACACGCACGGGGTCAGGCTGACTCCGATGCCCGCGACGAACACCAGCAGCAGTGCCAGCACCAGGCCCCGGTCGCCAAGCCACGCCTCGACCGGACCTCGGGAATCGGCGCGATAGATGGCGGCGTCACGGACGCGGCGAACGAAGTCCCGAGGGCCCTCGTAGTCGGTCAGCGTGACCCCCGGGTTCACCCGTCCATCCGGCAGGAAGAAGACGATGCGCGGCAGCGCCGGCACGTCGATGCCCAGCCGTGCCAGGCGCTCCTGGGCGGGGTCGAAGTCGGTCATGTCGATGTGGATCGGGACGAAGCCGGCCAGTGCCTGCACGACCTCGGCGTCCCGCAGCGTGGTTCGCTCCAGTCGTCGGCAGGCATCGCACCACTTGGCTCCGGTGTCCAGGATGGCGGGGCGCCCCTGGGCGCGCGCCTCGGCCAGCGCCGCTTCGACGTCGGTACGCCAGTCGATCGGGGATTCGGCGGTGCGCGGCAGGGCCAGGATGCCCAGCGCCATGGCGATACCCACCGCCGCCAGCAGCACCAGTATCGCCTTGAGGATGCGCCGGATCGGGGTCAGTTCGTACAGGTTCGTTCGAAATGCGCCCAGGCCGATGGCGCCGACCAGCAGGACGATTCCCAGGATGCGTTCGGTCATCAAGGGCTCCTTGCCCGCGGGGCGTCAGGGGGCCACGAATCGCGACCGGATGCGGAACTCGCGTTCCTGCGTGGGCGTCTGGGGCGTCTGCTCGACCCAGGACAGCAGGTAGCGGCCGGAACCCACCGGGGTCAGGGCCAGCGGGTATGCGCCAATCGCGGCGTGCTGGTGGCCTCCGGGGTCGGGCGGGTTGGCGATGTCCTCCTGGCCCCGGGGGACCAGTTCGCCATCGACCCGGTCGAATCGCTGGAACACGACGTCGGCCTGGTAGCCCGTCCGGACCCGGTACCATGCGACCAGGCCCCGGCTGCCGTCCAGGGCCACCACGGGCGAGTGATCGACCTTGCCGGGGGCATTCAGTACCAGGTCCGGGGCCGTCGTCTGGGGCACGATCTGGCGCAGCCGGACGGACAGATCCTCGCCGCCGATCGTGGCCGCCAGCACGACGACGGGCGGGCCTTCACGAGTGACCGCCAGGTGGGCGCCCTGCGATTCCGCCTGGGCGTCCGGGAACGGGGCGGGCGTCATCGACTGGCCCCAGTCGCCCAGCGCCCCAAAGACGACCCGATCGACCGCGTCTTCCTGGCCTACGGGCCATCGCGTCCAGGCGGTCCACACCTGGCCGTCGGCGTCGGTGGCGACCGTGGGGTACGTCTGGCTGGTTGCCGCCTCGCGTGCCGGCCAGAACGCGTCCAGCGGCGTCTGGGCATCCGCGCCCAGGGCCGGGTTGCCGAAGGTGTCCACGCGCACCAGCAGCGTCTGGAACAGTTCCAGTTCGCTGTCCGCCAGCGTGGCCGCAATCAGGAAGCCGTCGTCCGCGGCGGCGACGGAGGGCAGCCACAGCGTGCCCGGAACGGGATTGCCCTGGGTGGTGGGGGTCAGCAGTACGGCATCGGCGGTGCGCGGGGTCCCGTCGATCGCGAAGGTCCGGACCCAGACATCCATGTTGTCCGGCGCGTTCTCGGGGACATCCTCCTGCCACACGATCGCGACGGTGTCGTCCTGGATCGCGATGGCGGGATCGACCGCGTTGCCGACCCCGGTCGCCACCTGGAACGGGGCGATCAGGACGTCGCCGTTGCACGCCACGCGTGCGGCCCAGGGGGCGAAGTTGGCGGACCCGTCCTGGGCAGGCAGGTTGAATGCGAACCAGATCCCCTGGCCGTCGAACGCGGTCGCGGGGTGGATCTGGGTCTTGGGCGCATCGGCGAAGGGCTCGAAGTTGCTGGTGCGCACCTGGGTGGGATCGCAGCCGAACGGCGCGGTCGGCACGTCGGCGTCCCCGGAGGCGTCCCCGGGCTGCGCGGCATCCCCCGCGGCGTCGGCCGGCGCGTCCGCCGGCACGTCGGGGGTCGAGTCCGAGTCCCCCGGCTGGCACGCGGTCCAGACCGTCATCAGGGCGACGGCCAGCCAGGTTGCGGTCCAGATGTTCCTTGGCAAGGGCTTGTCCTCCGGTTCGGGCCGGTCTGGTTCCGGCAAGGGGGCGCCCGCGGGGTGCCGCCGACGCCCCGGCGATTCTGGCACAGGCAGGGGGTTTTGGGGTAGGCAGTCGGCGACGGGCCGCCCTGCGTCAGCCAATCAGTCCCCCCTTGCGTCTCAGGGGATCAGGCAGTTGCCCTGGCTTTGCCAGCATCCCGGGCGCTGGGACGGCGTCCAGTAGTGGCGACCGCTCATCACGTCGCCGGGGTGATCCGCGGGGAACGAGCGGCACGATCGGACCAGGCTGTTCGGACAGATGGTCTGGGTGCCTTGGACCGTTGCCCGCTCGAGCACCTGGCACGCCTCCAGGTTCTCGCGGCAGACGGTGTTGACGAAGCACGGAGCCCAGCGGCTTTCCCGCTCCCACATGCACAGGCAGTGCCAGTCCTTCAAACAACGCCCGTCCCGGCACACGTGATCCGCCGGGCAGTAGCCGGTTTCGCGGCACATGGGAAACTCGGCCATGCAGCGTCCTTCGGTACAGATCTCGCCCAGGCGGCAGGCACTCCGGTCGGCACAGTAGGGGTACAGCAGTTTGCACTCCCCGTGGACGCACGACTCGTTGCCGCGGCAGTCCGACAGATCGATGCAAGCCGGATGGACGGGGGCCTGATAGCACTTCCCGCTGCGGCAGATCAGCGGCGTCTTGCAGTCCTTGGCCTCGGCGCACGGGCCGCCGATCTCGGATCGGCTGGGAATGCCGAACGCCAGCGCCAGGCCGATGGAGACCGTTCCGAGCAGTCCGCCCGCGATGCCCAGCCACAGTCCCAGGCGGGTCTTTCGACGGCCCGCGAGCCTGGGCACCTCGGACGTCCGCACCTGATGGGGCGCGTCCTCGACGATGGTTCGCATGTCTCGGGGGGCCGCGGACCCGCTCGGGGCGATCGGGGCCCCGAACACGTGGCCGTAGTCGATGTCCTGCCCTCGTTGCAGCGCCTCGATGGCCGCCAGCAGTTCCTGGCAGGACTGGAATCGCTGTTCCGGACGCTTCTGCGTGGCGTGCAGGATGACCTGGACCACGGAACGGGGCAGGTCCGGGCGAAACGTCGCGGGCGAGGGCATGGGCTCCTCGATGTGGGCCCGCATCAGTTCGTAGTCGGTGTGGCGGGATTCGTCGAAGGGCAGCCGTCCCGTCACCATTTCGAACAACAGGATGCCCAGGCTGTAGATGTCCGAACGTCCATCAACCCCATGACCCAGATGCTGTTCCGGCGGCATGTACGCCGGCGTGCCCATGCGCGTCCCGGCCCGCGTCAGTCCCGACTCGTCCCCGACGAACCCGCACAACCCGAAGTCCATCACCTTGATGACTTCCTGGAACCCCAGTCGAACCACCATGACGTTGGCCGACTTGATGTCGCGATGCAGGATCCCGTTTTCGTGCGCGAACCCAACGGCGCTGACAATGGCGTGGAACATCTTCAGGGCGCGGACCGGGTCCTGGATGCCGCGTTCGCGCGCAAGAATGTCCTGCAGTGTCTGGCCTTGCAGCAGTTCCATGACGACGGCGAACGGCTGCTCGACGAAATCGAACACCGTCACGATGTTGGGGTGGGCACGCAGGGAGAGCAGCGCCTGAAGTTCCCGCTGGAACCGTTCCTGCAGCCGCGCGTTGCCGACCAGCGCCGGCGACAGCACCTTGATGGCGACCTCGCGCTGGAGCTTGGGGTCCAGCGCTCGCAGAACCTGGCCCATGCCGCCTTCGCCGATCAATCCCAGAACCTGATACGGGCCGATTCTTCCAGTCATTGTTTCGCTCCCGATCCGTATGGCTGTGCGACGGCGAATCGTAGGTCAGGCGAGGAGGATGCGCAACCGAAAACCCGCACCGTCACGTGGCTACTCCAGGTCATTCGCGTCCAGGATTCGGCCAACCAGCAGGGCACCATCGTTCAGAATGTCGCGTCCCGGATGCCCGGCCATCGCCACAATCCATTCCCGTCCATCGGGGTGGCGGACGAAGACCGCGTCCGAGAACCACTGATTGGCGTAGCCCGCCTTGTGGTACATCCGCAGATCCGGGGGATTGCCCAGGCCGGCGGCCAGTCCATCGACGACGCCGTTGCCTCGCGTTCGCCTCGTTGCCAGGGCGCCTTGCAGCAGGTCCAGCCCCTCCGGGGTCAGGCGCAGTCGATCCGCCTCGGGCAGTGAGTCGTGCAGCACCACCCGCGCGATCATCGTGGCCAGGTCCGCCAGGCTGGTGCAGTTGCCGTGTTCGGCGCACCGGGTCTCGTCGGCGGGGAACGTCCGCTGGTCCTGGAAGTAGTCCTCCTGGGCGTTCTCCCGCACCAGCACGGGAGGCGCGAGGCACAGCGACCCCTTGCCGTGACCCGGATCGACGTACTCGTGGTGCTTCAGGTTGTCGGGGGAATAGGCGCGCATCATGTAGGTATCCGGCTGATCCAACTCGGCCAGTCGATCGTTGAAGGCCGTCATGCCGACCAGTTGGACCAGGCGGTCGAACGCCGTGTTGTCGCTTGGGATCAACGCCTTGTTCACGAGGCTGGCCAGCGATTCGGCGACGGTGGAGAACTTCGGGTAGTAATAGGTGATCATCGCCCGGGGCGTGAATCCTCGATCCGACAGGTGCTCGACGGCGACGGCCGCGGCGTACAGCTTCACCGAGGAAGCGGGCCACCAGTCATCGCAATCCCGGGACGTCCCCAGGTAGTCGAAGGCGCGGAAGGTCGGCCGTCCCTCGGCGGAACGTTCCACGCGCACGACCAGTGCCTTGAACCGCTCGGGCACCCGAAATCCGCGTTCGCCGAAGGCCCGCGAGATCGCATGCGGCTCGATGGTTCCGAAGAACGGATGATGATCCCGGGACGAAATCTTCGCGGGGCGCGTGTCGGGGGGCAAAGGGGCGGCGCTCTCGGGCTCCTTCTGGGCGCCCCGGCAGCCGAGGGCGATCACCACCAGGACCACCAGGGCGCGCCACGGTTCGAGACACACCATACGAACGGCCACCTTCCAGGAGTCCCACTGCTGTACGGACGCGTATCGTAGCACGTCGGCACATTTCGCAAGCGCCGTGCCGCGAATGTGCTGTGGTCGAATCGCCATTCGTGGGGAAATCTTCGTTGACGGCACCGGTCTGGGATGCTATTTCCGTCTGCGTTCCACAAGGGGAAAAGGAATGGGGGCTGCCATGCCGCGCAGACTTTCGATGCCTTGTGTCGTGCTGGTGTTCCTGTCGATGGCGTCGGGGGGGAAGGCCGGAACGCTGAACCTGGATGTCCGGTCGATCGCGTTCGAAAGTGTGGACAGCGACAAGGCTCAAGTCGTCCTGGAACTGATCGCGGTCCGGAAGGAGGCGGCCCAGGGGCCCGGCCTGCCGGTCGAAAACCCGGTGTTCGACGTGATGGTCGAAGACCAGGTGACGGGCACGGACAAGCGCCTGCCCGTCGTGGACTGGCGGTTCGGTTCGCTGAAGAAGTCGTCCATGTCCATCCTGTTCCTGGTCGATACCAGCCGGTCGATGGCCGGCGTCCCGTTCCAGGGGGCGAAGTCCGGGATGTGGAACGCCATCTCGTCGTTGCGCCCGGACGATCGCTTCGGCGTGGTGACTTTCGGGGACGGCATCCGCGAGGTCCAGCCCATGACGCGCGATCGGCTGAAGGCACAGCGTGTCATCGAGGGGCTGGCGGCCACCGGGACCCAGACCCTGCTGTACGATGCGCTGGAACACGCGGTGCGGGTGCTCTCGGACGAGGCGCGTCCCGGAAGTCGTGCCATCGTGGTGCTTTCGGACGGCCAGGACGCCGGCAGTCGCAACCGCGCGCTGGATGGCATCCTGTCGAACGCCGTCCGCAACGGGATTCGCGTCTACAGCCTGGGGTTCTTCAGTCAGGCCGGTTCCGGGAACCGCAGCGTGATGTCCCAGATCGCGAACCGGACCGGGGGATGGTTCGCTTCGGCGTTGTCCGCCGCCGACATCCCGGGGCAGTACCGGCTGTTCGAGTCACGCCTGCACCCCGAGGATGTCGTGGTTCGCGCCGAGATTCCCGAGGAACTGCGCGACGGCGAACCGCAACAGGTCAAGATCCGCATGACCGCCGAGCACCTGGCGACGAAGTACGTGAAGGCGCCGAAGCCCGTCGTGTTTGCCAAGTCCGTGAAGCGAGTGGCCGACGAGGAGGAGGCGCTGCGTCTGGAACTGGAGGAGGCGCGGCTTGCGGCCCTGAAGAAGAACCTGATGATCTTCGGCATTCCGGGGGCCGTGCTGCTGCTGGCGGTCCTCATCCTGGGGATCGTGCGGTCCTCGCGAAAGCGGGCCCTGCGGCGTCGTACCTGCGCGCAGTGCGGTGTCGTGCGTCCCCTGGCCGAGGAGCCGTGTCCCGAGTGTGCCCGACGCGATCAGGAGCGGGCCGAGGAGGAACAGCGGCGCCTGGAGCAGGTGAAGCAGGAGGCCATCGAGGAGGCGGGGCGTCAGGCCCTGGCGAACAAGGTGGTTCTGTGCCGGCTGGTGGGCCAGAGCGGCGCCGTCCAGGGCCGGCAGTTCGAGATTCGCGATCCGGTGGTGGTCGCGGGGCGTGGCGATGCATGCACGCTGATGCTTCCGGAGGAGGAGCAGTCGATCAGTCGCCAGCAGGCTCAGTTGTACTATGCGTCCGGCGAGTGGCGAATCCGCAACCTTTCCTCGAAGCAGAGCACCTTCGTCAACGGGCGCCAGGTGGATGACTACCCGCTGCGCCACGGCGACACGATCCGGCTGGGACACGCGGACTTCCAGTTCCTGGCCAACTGATCCGTTCCGCTGTTGCTTGGACGAACTTCCGGGGTGTCAGGGCGCCCTTCGCAGCACCAGACAACTGGCAATCATGTCGTGGATGGCCTGCTTGCGGCTGGAAAAGCCCGCCACGATGTAGCCGATGGCGAAGGGGATCAGGCTCGTGATGATCTTCGAGAAGAATCTTCCCGTCGCCCGGCCGAAGTTGATCGGCCGACCCTCCAGATCCGTGACGCGCAGGCCCAGGGCCATCTTGCCCAGGGTGCCCTGGCTGGACGAACTTTCCATCATGGCGAAGTACAGCCAGGTTGACACCAGGAGCAACGGAACCACCAGGAACATGTGGGCCAGGGCCGAAACGATGGCCTCGACGGCGCCGAACAGGTCGAAGTCCATGCTCGCCAGCGAGAGTCCCGTCAGCGCGGCGACCAGCAGGGTCAGCACGCCGCCCAGGACCGAGAGCACCAGTGAATCGATGACATAGGCGACGAAGCGCAGCCAGAAGCCCGCATAGGCAACGGGCCATCCGGGGGTCGGGCCGGGCATGGGCCTGTCGCCGTAGGGCGAGGACTGTACGACCGGTACCGGCATCGGCGGCTGCGGGTTGTACGCCGGGACGCGTGGCGCGGATCGGGCTCCTCGGGCCTGTTCGATCCAGGGCACCAGTTGGCTGGTGTTGAAGACATAGCTTCCGAAGCGGATCTCGTCGGTCAGCCGGAAGGGTTCGGCCATCGGCCCCACGCGGCGCCCGTTGACGAACGTGCCGTTCGAACTGCGCAGGTCCCGGATCTCCAGGCGGTCGGCCTCGACGACGACCTCCGCGTGCTGGCGCGAGACCTGGCCGAAGTGTTCGACGACGACGTCGTTGACCCCGGGCGAGTCGTCCCGCCCGATCCGGATGACGCGTCCGATGGTGGCGCCGCAGTGAATGCAGAAGCGCGACTGGGTGTCCGCCGGCGCGTTGCATCTGGGGCACAGCATGCTAGTCCTCCGCGATGAGGGTGAATGCCACGAAGGTTCCCGTCGTGTAGCCCAGGCGGATCTGGTCGCCATGCTTCAACAGCGCGTGTTCCGTCTTGGCACCGTTGACCAGGACCCCGTTCCGGGAATCCAGATCCACCAGGCGGTATCCGCTTTGGGTCGCGATCAGGACGGCATGGCGTTCGGAAACGCCTTCGTCCCGCAGCTCGATGGTGGCTCGCGATCCGATGCGGCCGATGTCGTTGACGCCCGGGAAGATGCGGAAGAACCGGCCGGGCTGCTCCTGCTTCGAGTCCGTGACCAGGAACCAGCCCATCAGGCGCTGGATCTGCTGGATCTCCTCGTCCACGACGGTCCTGCCGGCAGGCGCGGGGCGTCCTCCCCCGATGGGGCCGCCGCCGATGGGGCCACCGCCGAACGGGGCTCCTGGGCGGAAGGGGGCCTGCGGCATCGGGACGGCTCCTGGTCCCGGCCCCTCCTCATAGACGGTGGCCGCGGGATTCCTGGCGGCAGGTTCGGCGCCGCACAGCGGGCACCTGGGCACCGAATCCGGGACATCATGGCCATTCGGACAACGTCTCATCGCTTACCTCCTGGGGCGCGCAACCTCTTGCTAGGGGGCCTTGTCCTTCTTCGTCTGCGTGGGTGTCTCACCTGGAGAATTCCCGCCGGCGGTCGCCGCGGGTCCGGATGCCTTGGCGGCTGGCGTCTCGGGTGCAGGCGCCGCGGGGGGAGGCTCCGGGGCACCAGCCTTCGGCCCGGAGGTGGGATCCGTCGGGCTAGCCTGGGCCTCTGGAGGGGGCTCCGGAGTGCCCTGCGCGGGGGGCGTCACTTCCTTCTTCTTCGCATCTGGCGAGGGGGTGGTTTGTGAGGCTCGCCCGGCAGGAACTGTCGAACTCCGCGTTGCGTTCGTCCCTCTCCGGGGCGGCGCGACCGTGCTCCTGGGCTGAGTTGCGTTCTGGGCGCCTGCCTCCGTGGCTGACGGCACGCAGCATGTGAACTCGTTGGGGTAGCCCTGGCACAGGTTTCGCTGGCAACTGCCCCCGGTACATCCGGTCCTGCAACTGTCGATGCATTCGCCCTTCACAGCGATGCAGTCACGTCCCATGCACTGGAACGCGGTCTTCTTGCAGACCGCGACCTTGGCTTCACCCAACGCGGTTTCGAAGTCGGCACATTGTTCCATCAGAACGGGGCAGTCCTTGGGAGCACTGGATTGAATTCTACGGATCAGCCTGTCGAATGCCGGAAGTTCCGCGGAACCCTTGCTGGGTGAAACGCCCGAGTCCGCCACCGCCGGGGCGGCCATCAGGGCATCTTGCTTCGGGTCCACCCGCGCCGCCGGCTCGTCCTCCATCGCTCCCCACTGGTACGCTCCGAAGGTGATCAGTCCGGCCAGCAGGATGGCGGCCGCCGGGATCAGGATGCGGAACGGACGGTGGCGGTTCCTCAGTCGCTTGAATCCGCCGGTCGGGCCGTAGGCGCCGGTCAGCGTGGCCGTGGTCGACGCGGCGCTGCGCGTCAAGGGGCCGCCCACCTCGACCACGACGACGCTGATGTTGTCGTCGCCGCCCCGGGAGTTTGCCAGGTCGATCAGCGCCCTCGGGCACAGGCTCAACGGGGTGCCCAACACGGTCATCAGGATCTCGGAATCCTTGACCAGATCGTACAAGCCATCGGAACACAGAACGAAACGGTCCCCGACCCTCAGGTCGATAGGGGGCGCCTGGGTATCCACCTCGACCTCGGCCTTGGCGCCCACAACGCGCAGCAACACGTTGCGTTCGGGATGCACCGTGGCCTCGGCCGGGGTCAGGTACCCGTCCTTGACCATGCGCGCGACCTTCTTGTGGTCCTCGGTGACCTGCAGGATCGACTCGTCACGGATCAGGTAGGCGCGCGAATCGCCGACATGCGCCAGATAGGCCCTGTTGCCGCGCAGCACCAGCGCGACGCAGGTGGCCCCCATGCCTCGCAGCTCCGGGTTGTCCTCGGCATGGGCGAACACCGCGGCGTTGGAACGCTCGATGGCGGTGCGCAGGGCCTTCTGGGGGTCGTCGCCGTCGGCGGCATAGTAGGTCTTGCACACGTTGTCCACGACCAGGCGGCTGGCGGTCGCCCCCCCCGCCGCCCCGCCCATGCCATCGGCCACGATGGCCAGGCGCCCCCGGCGAAACAGCAGATCCCGGTCCGGCGGCTCGAAGGACCCGATGGAGTCCTCGTTGTGCTCGCGCTTCCGGCCGACGTC
>JARKOL010000083.1 GCA_029975745.1 Myxococcota bacterium
CGATGACCATCGACAACGCGGGCCTGGACGTGGTGGTGGAATCCCTGCGATCGGGGACGTTGCTCGCGGTCGCGGCCGGTCCGGTCGTGGCGGCCGCGGGGACGGTGACCCGGGCATCGCTCCCCGGGGGGGCGGGGGGTGCGCTTTCGGGCGAGTCGGCCTGCTTGTCGGGCGCCGTCGTGGGCGATCTGGGAATCCTGTCGGGCTGGGCGGACCCGGACGGCAGCGCGGGCCCGATGCCGCTGGTTGGCCAGACGCCGGGGGTGCTGTT
Organism: Myxococcota bacterium; assembly: GCA_029975745.1. GTDB lineage: Bacteria > Myxococcota_A > UBA9042 > DTJE01 > DTJE01 > DUVQ01. The sequence continues at coordinate 272 of JARKOL010000083.1, forward strand.
GTGGCGCGGCGATTCATGGCCGGCGGGGCCAGCCCAGCGGGCGGTGACGGCCGTTGTGACGCGCCCGGACCCACTGGACGGCATGCTGGCGACGCTGTCCTTTCCGCACCCTGCCGCTGCGGTGCCGGACGTGCGCTCGCTGGAACCGGGCGAGGCGTGCTGGGCCACGGACGGTGGTCAGGCTGCGGACCCGGCATGTGTTCTGGCCGGTTCGGGACTGCTGCAGGCGGGCTGGTACGTGGACCGGGACGGCGGGGGCGGGATCGTGGAGGCCGCCGGCCTCTCCCAGGCAGTCGGTCGGCGGATCTCGACCGGCTTGTCCGGATACGAGGTGGTCGTCGCCGTGCCCGAGGATACCGAGGCGCCGGTGCCGACCGTCGATTCGATGTCTCCGACCGAGGGCCCCGTCGGGACGACGGTGACGCTGTACGGGCGGAATTTCGGCAGTGACCCCTCGCGCGTGGTCGTGCGGTTCGAGTGCGGCCAGTGGGCGCACGTGGCGCCGAATGCCGTGTCGGACACGGCGGTCAGCGCGACGCTGCCGGCGCGACCGACACTGGAGGCCTCCGGCCCCTGGTGTACCTACAACCCGGATCGGTTCGTCAACTGCGGGATGGTGGTCCAGGTCGGGGCCCGCGTCGCGTGGGGCAGCTACTTCAAGTTCACGGGGTTGCCGCTGTGCCCGCCCAGCCTGTTGTACTCGCCCGAACCCGAGGTGCTGAGTGTGGGCGATCCGCTCCAGGTGTACGGGCGCGGCTTCTCGGAGACGCTGTCGGCGAACCTGGCGCAGTTCGGGGGTGGGGCGACGGTGGCGGCGTTCCGTTTCGACCGTGACGTCTACGAACCCGACATGGCGCGGGTGTACTTCCTGGTGCCCGAGGGGGCCACGACGGGCGACGTCCGGTTCAAGAACACCGAGGGCGTCGATGCGTGGTCCGCGCCATCGTCCGTGACCATCGTGCCTCCGACCCAGCCCGTGCTGGGGCCCGGGGCCGAGGCGGGCGGCGTTCACGTGCCGATCGTCACGATGGATCTGGGGGGCGTCAAGGATCCGGCGGTCTGGGGCCATCCCCATTCGTGGGTCCTGTCGCACCAGAACGTCGGCAACCTGCGGGCCGAAACGTGGGAGAAGGTCGGGGGCCACGTCAAGATTGACGTCCAGACCCCCGCGGGGTCGTACACCGTGGACGGGTACGCCCTGGACGAAGAGCGGCTGCTGGTTCCGGTCGTGACGGACGCGGTTGGCACGCTGGGCCGGCTGTCCGTGGGCGACACGATCACGCTGCGAATGCGGGGAACCGAGCTGGTCAACCGATTCGAGCGGGTGGGCGAGCCGCTGGAGCTTGTCGTGGCCTCGACGGCGGAGATCGGGGCGACCCACCGGATTGCGGCCTGGCACGTCGAGCCGCCCTCGCAACCAGAGCAATTGGCCGTGGCGGTCGGGGACGTGGTCGTTCTGGAGGCCGGCCAACCCGGGGATGTGGTGACGACCGGCGGCCTGACCGCCGCTCCCGTCGTGTTCCAGGATCTGGCGCAGGCGTTCACTGCCTGGAAGGATCAGGCATGGATCCGGGGGGTTCGGATTCCCATTGACCGCGAAGGCACCTGGACGGTGACCTATGCCCGGAACGGCGAGTCGTTCGTTGTCAGCGCCTCGAAGGAGGGGGCCTACGGGTTCGCGACCTGGCCCGCGATCGGCGGGGGCCTGCCGGATGTCGCGGCCGAGGGGGTCCACCTGGCCTGTGGCGGCGCCCGGATCGAGATTCCCCCCGGGGCGCTGCCGCGCCACCAGGAAGGCGGTGGCTACTTGATCTGGTGCCAGCGGCAGCCGCTGGAGGTCCTTGGGCTGCCGGAACTGAGCAGTGGCGGCCTGAAGACCGTCATCGGGTTTGATCCCGAGCCTCCGGCGTTGTTGAAGCCGATCACGATCACGGTGCCGGTCGATGTCGCCTCGCGGGCTTCGACGCCCGAACTGGGCGTGGTGGACGAATCGACGGGGCTGTACGCGGCGCTGCCGGCGTCCCTGGATGGCGATCGGTTGCGGCTGATCCTGCCGGCCGGCACCTATGCCGGACCGTCGGAAGGTCCATCGGTTCCTTCGTTCGAATCGCGGGCGTTCACCGACCTGCCCTGGCCGCTGCCGAACCTGCCTCTGAACCGGCTTCTTGGGGGGATCGCGGCCGTGTCGTACGGGGTGTCCAAGGGCGTGCTGCGCGACGAAGAACGCAAGATCCAGGTGAATTTCGTCACGGATCCCGGGGCGACCTCGTACGTGACGCCCGACTACGCTGGCGAGGTGCTGCTGGCGGCGCAGGCGACGTGGGACACGCTGACGCGGAAGGGCTGGCCGAAGCCGGACGGCTGGCTGGGCGGATGGGTCACGTTGACCATCACGGACATGGGGCCCGCGACGGGGACGAAGGGATCGACGACCAAGGGCGTGTTCGGTCAGCCCTGGGTCAAGATCAACAGTCGATTGTCGTCGGGGAAGCAGGTGGCGACCACCACGGCCCACGAGATGGGCCACGTGTTCCAGCGCCAGGTCACGACGGTGTTCAGTCTGAAGTGGATCGACGAGGCGGCGGCGGGCTGGGCGGCGGTGGCCAGCCTGGGGTCCGATGCCGACCTTTCGGACGACTTGGTGGCGGGCGCCGAGTTTCCGACGCTGTCGCTGCCCTCGACGTTCGGCTCCGGCTTCAACGAGGAGCAGGGGTACGCGGCGGCGGCCCTGGCCATCTGGATGGAGGAGGTGTCCCCGGGCAGCGTGCTGCGGGTGTACGAGCAGTTGCGGGACAGCAGCCTGGCGTGGCTGGATGCGTGGGGGACGCTGGCCGCCGCCACCGGGCGCAATCCGACCCAGTTCATCGACGAGTTCGCCATGGCGTACTGGATCCAGTCCCTGGAGGTGCTGGCGCCGCTGTCGATTGCGCAAACGATGCGGGACTGGATCGGCTGGCAGGGCGTCACGGTTGGCGACATGCGCCCCCGGATGTCGAGCAAGCGTTTCGACATCAGCACGGTCGCGGCGCAGACACCCAGCCTGGCGGGGCGCGATCTGGTGGTGCGCACGTCCGGCCTGGGGGTCGGCCAGTCGGCGGCCATCTACCGGGACACGGTGAACTGCGGGTCTCCGGGGCCGCGGCCCCAGGTTCTGCGGACGATCCTGCACGATCGGCCGGACGAGCTGCTGGGGGCTCACGACGCGACGACCCGGTGTTACCGGGTGCTGGTCACCAACTATGCCCAGTTGGACGACGCGACCATCCAGGTCCGGATTGTCGCGCCCCAGATCACGGGGCTTTCGCCATCGACGGGGAAGAACGACGGTGGCTACACGGTGTCGATCGGGGGCACTGGGTTCGGCGCGGCCAAGGGGGCGGGCGGCGTCTTCCTGGCAGGGTTCCCGCTGACCGTCACATCCTGGAGCGACACGTCCATCCAGGCCACGATGATCAACGCCGGAACGATGCAGGGCGACCTGGACCTGAAGGTGCTGACGGCCGAGCAGGCCTGGACGAACGCGGCGACGTTCACGCTGTACGACTGATTGTGGGGTGATGTTCCCACAAGATCCCGCGTTGCACGCCGGGACCTTCCCCCTGTAGACTCCTGGCTGGTGGTTTGACCAGCAGCCGGGAGCGATGGATGAACGACGTCAACCTGGAGCCGCTGCGCGCGGTGCGCCTGAAGGATGCCTTCCTGGAGCGGTTCGAGCGCCTGATCCTGTCCGGGGAGCTGGCTCCGGGGGATCGGCTGCCGCCCGAGCGGGACCTGGCGGTGCGACTTGGGGTCAGTCGGCCGGTCGTTCACGAGGCGCTGCTGGAACTGGAGGCCCGGGGCCTGGTGACGGTCGTTCCCCGCGTGGGAACTCGGATCAACGATTTTCGAAGGGAGGGGTCGCTGGCACTGCTGGAGTCGCTGTTCCGGCACCGGGGAGGCCCGTGGGAAACGGTGCTGCTGCGGGACACGCTGGCGTTGCGGCGGGTGGTCGAGGTCGAGTGCGCGCGCCTGGCGGCCGGGAATCGTTCGGATGCGGACGTACGGACGTTGCACGGGATTCTGGAGCGCGAGGAGGCCTGCCCCCCGCGGGACGTGGCCTCGCTGGTCGCGCTGGATTTCGAACTGCACCATGAAGTTTCGATGGCGTCGGGGAACCGGGCGTTCCCGATGGTGCTGAAGTCCTTCGAGCCGGCGTACATCGGGCTGGGGACGCAGTTCTACCGGGACGCGGCCGTGGTTGCGGCCGCCCACGGGGCGCACCGGGATCTGGTGGTCGCGATCGCCGCGCGGGACGCGGAGGGTGCGGCCGCGGTGATGGATGCCCTGCTGGCGCACGGGGCATCGTACCTGCTGGGGCAGGCATCGGATGCGGCGTTCGTCGGGACGAGGAGGCAGCCATGAGCGCGACCGCCCAGGAATGGATCAAGCAGCCGCACGGGTTGTCGGCGCGGATTCGGCGCCTGCGGGAGGACTACTTCCAGGGGGTGAAGCGCGAGTGGAACAACGAGTTCCAGTGCTTCACCACGGGGGTTCCCTGGGACATGGTGTACGACGAGCTGACCTATCACATCGTTCCCGAGACGTACGCCTTCCTGCAGCCGTTTCGGGCGTCGGCGTTGCAGGCGGCCCGGCCAGTGCCCCTGGCCGAGGGCTTCTGGACCTGGAGCTTGCCGGAGCGACGGGCGTGGTTCATCCGTGAGGTCATGGTCACGCACCTGCCGCACGAAATCCTGCCGGGGGACCTGTTGGCCGGGGCGCGATTCATGAATCGCGC
>JARKOL010000089.1 GCA_029975745.1 Myxococcota bacterium
GATGGGCACGCCGTCACCGATGCGCAGCGCAGAACCCACCGCCCAGCGGGCCGTACCGACGTGCTGCTGCACTTGGGCCCCTGGCAGCCCCACCAGCGCCAGCGCCTGCTCAACGCCGGCGTCGGTGCCCCCTGCCTGCCAGGTCCCCCACGCAGCCGCGAGACGCTCGCGGTACGCCTCGACAGACTCGCCGGGCAGTTGCCACAGCGCCCGCTCCTCGCCGTGCACTGGCAGCGCTGCATCGGGGCAGGTCCGCACGAACCAGGCGCGGCGCACGGCATACAGCACCAGCCCGGCCTGATCCCACGCTTCCCCCAGCAGTTGGATGAGGCGGCCGAGGTCGGCAGTCGCATCGCGGCCGCCGCGTAGCGGACGCGTCAGCAGTTCCCGCAGGTAGGTCACGAACGACCGCACCAGCTATGCCTCCCGCCGTTCAACCAGGACCTCGACAGGTCCATCCAATACGACCAGTTCGCCGGCCGATGCCGGGACATTGTCGTCCGGCAGTTCCACGACCAGGTCCAGTAGTTCCGGAACGGCAGCCATACCCAGGGCCACCAATCTCCCACGAAACAGATCCTGGCCGATGCGCAGACGGGGCGTGTCCGCACGGGCACCCGTGGCCAGCAGCGATTCGACCCGCGCCGCGACGACCGCCTTCGTAGTGGCTTCGTCGCCGCGGTCCAAGGGCAGCACCGCGCGCATGCGCACCGCGGTCAGCAGCAGCACCGGGCCACGAACGAGAAGGTTGACGCACTGGAGCAGGCGAACACCAATCAACTCGTCCACCGCCGCGATCAATTCCGAACTGGGTGCACCGGACGTCCCCGTGACGATCACATCAACGGTACCCTGGCCGCGTGGGTGCTCGTCATCCACCGCCACATCGACCACCCCCGGAACCTCGCGCGCCCACGCCTCCAGCGTCTCGCGTACCACGCCGCGAGCAAGGGCAGGCCAGCGTAGCCGGGCGCGGCTGCGGGCGTCATCAGGCTGTTCCTCGTCCACTCCTTCACGGACCAGGCCGCCTGCAGGATTCGTCACGGCATCCACGCCCGGGATCGCCGTGACAAACTCCACGATCGAATCGGGGGCTACGTTGTAGCGCGTCCCCGCCTCGATCGCCTCGACAAGCACCTGCGCCGACGCCTCGCCGTCGAGAAGCATCGCGGCCTCGACCTGGCGGAATCGCAGCACGTCGCCCAGCGCCGTCGTCCTGGTGCGGTATTCGGAGTCCGCCGGCAGCGACACGTTGCCGCCATCCGGGTCGTCGCGACTGACGACCAGATTCCAGCGTGCCGCAACCGCAGGCAGCAATGCCGTGCCCAGATCCTCCAACCGCAGGTTGAGCCAGCCGCCCTGCGCATCGGAGAGGAATCCCTGGGGAACGACCGCCAGCGCACGATCGTGGAGTGTCGCCAGTGCTTCAACGCTGAGTTCCAGCAGCGTGCGATAGACGCCGCCGACGTTCATGTTCGTGATCTTGCCGCCCAGGGCGACCCAGCGCGCCAGCGCCCACGCGAGTATTTCGTCGCGGGTCTGGTGGCCGATGAGGCTGCGCCAGTCGGTCGCCACCTAGACCACCTCCACGGTGCCCGTAGTCGTGTCGGCGAGCAGGACCAGGTTCAGGGGGTTCGTCTCGCCGATGGCACGCAGGCCCACAGCCAGGCGAACTCGTCCCTCCATGGTCCAGGACAGAATCTCGCAGGTCGCACTTCCAGGCACCACACGTGGATCCGCTTCGATCGCGTCCTGGATGGCGCCCTGCATGTCGATGCGCTGCACCTGCGAGTCCTCCACGTGCAGGAACCGGTAAAGGTCACACCCGTATTCGGGGTGCATCCATAGTGTGCCACGCGGGGTGGACAGCCGATGGATCAGGTCCTGCACCAGACAGGAAACCCCCGTCACCGTCGCTGCGTCACCGTCGCTGGCCACCGCGAGGTCGCCATCCACGAGTGCCAGGTCTGTCCCGAGAATGCTCATTCCGACTTCACCTTCGGCGACGCCGACACCTGCAACTCCGTCAGCAGTGGGTACGGCGGACCGGCGACCGCGCCGCTGACGGGCAGCTTCAGTTCATTGAGCACAGCCAGCAGGTCGTCCTGACGCACCACCGGCGACCCTTCCTCGCCGCCGATGTGGATCTCCGGACCATCCACGACCACCTTCTTCGCCGCGTCAATCGTCACCGTTCCGTCCCGGTCCAGGGTGAGGCGCGTCTCGCCGCACCAGACCACCAGGTCGCCGCTCGGATGCGCCGGCACCTCGCCGTTCGCGAGCAGGTCCATCACGAACGGCCGGCTGCGATCGCCATACTCGAAGCCGACGCGCACCAGCTGTCCGACGGCCGGTCCGGACGCCACGCCCACGGAGTGCCCGCCAAGGGCTACCGGCAGGTCGAGCCTCGGTAGCGCTGGCCAGTTCGGGTCGTCACTGCCGTCGGGGCGCAGCGGCTGGACATCGACGCAGTAGATCGGCGAATCGTCCGAGTGCTTGCCGCCGGTACCATATACACGCGTGACGCGCGCGCGTATTGGTGCCACGAGCTGGTTCAATTCTGGCAGGAAGCTTCGCACCAACCGCTCGAGGCTGGCTTTCAGTTCGCGAGAATCGCCCACTCCACCCTCGTTCGCGCCCGGCCGGGCGCCCATGTGTGCGCCACGCGTTCAACCCGGGCCAGTCGGCTGCCGCCCCAAGCCCGCGGATCCGTCAGTTTCACCCGTGTCGAATGCTCGATCGCTTCGTCCAGCCAGGTTTCAGCCACTCCCGTCGAGCCGGCGCTGGGCGTCATCTCGAGCAGGTTACGGCCCCACTCCAGGTGGGCCACGGGGTCGCGCCGCGCGCGGACCGTGTCGGCCCACGGCCCGAACCACACAGAGCCATCCACGTCACACCACAAATCCCAATCCAGCAGGCCCCACGTTTGTCTAACCTGGCGGATCACCTCCGGCAGCGGCACGTTGGCCGCAACGAAGTGTCGCCGGCGGGCGTGTCGTGACAGCGGCGCCATGTGCAGCACCAGACCCGCCTGGTCGGCCACCCACTCCACCACCTCCCGCGCGGTCACCTGGCTGAAGACCTGACGCACGAGCACGTCGCGCAGGTCCCGCATGCCATCGAGTGCCACGAGTTGCACCTGGTCCTCCGGGCTGACCTGCCTGACTCGACCCCGGAACACCGGCCGCACACCCGTCAGCTCCCGCCCCATCAGAACCTCGACCAGCGACCCCTCAGCGATCGTCACGGCCGCCGGCTGGTCCCGGTCCAGCGACAGCACGCAGCGGGCGACGGGATTCAGGCGGGAGGCAGCCACCTCCACGCGGGTAGGCACCACCTCGACACCGGCAACCAGCAGCTGGACTGTCGGCCTTCCAGCGTCCGTCATGGGATGTCCTCGTCGACGTCGGGGCGGAGCGCCAGATAGGCCATCTGCTCCTGCGTGGCGGGGTCCAACACGTCAATGCCGCCGGCGCCGCCGGCGAAGTACCCGAGGTTTTCATCCAGGCTGTACATCAGGGTTACCCCTTGGCCCACCGGGAAGTTCTCGGAAGGCACATTCAACGCCTGGGCGACCTGGCGACGGGCTTCCACCTTTCGAGGCGGCGGCCGCCACTCCTCGAACGTCAGCGTGACCGGCACCAGGTCGGTCTGATCGTCGTCGCCGGACCGCAGCTCGCTGAAGATCACCTGCCGGATTCCCCACGCTGCGAGTTGCCAGTGGGCGATGTTGTACACGAACGGTCGGGCCGTCTTGTCGGTCGCCTGGAACATGCCCACGAGCTGGCGGACCTGGTCCGCGACCGTGCCTTCCTCGCCGTCACACAGCACCAGTTCCAACGAGACCTGCGCGTCCTCCCAGCCCTCCGGTAGGCGGGTCGTACCCGACCGCCCCTTGACTCGCGACCGGTCCATGCGCAGCCGCCCACGGATCTCCATGCGCTGGTACACCCCGGGCAGGATCCGGTCGCCCAGCTTGACCTGGCCGATCTCGTCCGCACTCAGGCTGACCGTTTGCGTTGCCACCCTACAGCCCCGTTTCCTGCGCCTGCGCCAGCAACATCGACAGCAGCTTCTCCTGTTCGTCCACGTCCTTGGCGTCGAGGTTCAGGTGCTCGATGTTGATGGTCGCGCCCGCCGCGCCAGCATCTCGCCGGCGCCTCTCACCCTCGGCCGACACGGTCTTCCACTGTTGCACCATGTCGTGCAGATCGACCTGTGGGACCTGGGCGGCGGTCGCGTCCTGTGGGATCGGTGCCCACCCGTGCTGCTCCCGCCAGTCCAAGATCCGTCGCTCGTCCTCGGTAAACCGATGGCGCCAATCGTGGAGGAAGTTCTTTGGCGATTCCCGGACCCAGAACTCTCGCTCGGCATCGCTCCAGCCCCACATGCCGAAACCGTACTTGCGGCCGGCGCTCATCCCTCGTTCACGCATCTGCCGCTGCCACTCTGGGTCCAGGCCAGCATATTCCTTGGGGTCCGCCAACGGCGCCGCGGCTTCGGCCTTGGTAACGTTCTTGAGGCGCTTGTAGGCGTCAACCAGCCTGTAAATCACGACCGCCAGACCCAGGACAGCACCGGCCACCCAGGTGAACGGGTTCATCAGCAGGGCCACCGTAAAACGCTTGACGAGCACGATGCCCCGCACCAGAGATCCCCAAAGCACCGACAAGCGCGACACTGCCGCACGCCCGGCCGTCATTGCCCACGCCTTCGTAGCCAGAGCCGCCCTGGGCAGATGCACGAGCCACAGGGCCCTGAGCGCACCGCCGAGCTTCAGTGCGCCGCTCCGCATCAGTGGCAACGGACCTCTCACCAGCAGTTGCAGGGCCCTGGCGAGGCCCGGGAGGTTGTTCGCCGTCAGCACCGCGATGGCATTGGAATACCAGCCAACCGCCAAGGCAACGCCGCCGATTGCGATCGCCGCCCCGCCTGCAACCAGAACGGTCGTGGTGACGGCCGCGGTCAAGATACCGATGACCTTCGACACCACCGGGCTGTCCGAAAGCCACAGACCAAACCACTCGGAAGTCGCCGCCTTCAGGTTCTTCATCCACTCCCAGGGTGCCCGGAAACTCTTGCCCCACTGCGCCATGGCCATGTCGGCTGCATTGCCACGCCTTGCCTCGCCCGCGGCGAACGTGGCCTCGATGATTTCGGCGTTCTTCTCGACCGTGCCCATGCTGCTGGACACGCTCTGCAATCCGGCCTCGTACTCGCTCATCTTGTTGACGATCAGGGTGACGGCCTTGAGGCCCTCATCGCCGAACGCCTGCTGGAAGGCCCGCTTGACCTTGGGCAGGTTCATCTGGTCGCCGTACATGGCCTTGAGGTTCCGGAGGCTGCCCAGCAGGTCGATTCCCCCCTGGGCGTTCTGCACCAACTCGAAACCCAGCTCCTTGCTGGCGCGCAGCATCTGCCGCATCGACGCGGCGTAGGCCGTACCTGCCATCGACCCCTGGACGCCGACGTTGTTCAGGAAGCCGATCGTCCCGGCCAGTTCCTCCAGCGACTCGTTGTTCGCCATGGCCGTGCTGAAGGCCATGTTCAGCCCCTGCGACAGAACGCCCAGGTTCGCGATCTGGAAGACGGCCTGGGTCTTGGCGATGGTGTTGGTGATGCGCCGCAGTTCCTTGTCGGGGTCCGCCGCCCGATTGCCCAGCGTGTTGTAGGCCGTCGCGAGCAGGTTCGCCGACTCTGCCGGATTGCCGCGCGCCGAAGTCGCCAGCAGCAGCGCCGATTCGGTACCGGCCAGCGCCTGACGGGTGTCGAACCCAGCCGAGAGCAGCTGGTACGTCGCCTCCAGGTACGCCGTGGCGGAGTCCTGGTGTTTCAGCGACCATTCGTCCGCAGCCCGCATGGCCCGGGCCACGTCCTCTTGCGGCGAACCGAAGGTTCCGGGGGCGAGCGTCTGGATGTAGGCGCCCGCGCTCTCACGGTCCGCGAACTGCTGCAAGGCCTGCTGTTCACGGGCGAGCATCCCCCGGCCCATCATCAGCAGCCCCACGCCTACGGCCCCGGCCTTCTTGCCGAAGTTCTCCATCCGATCCCCGGACTCGTGCAATCGTTCCAGGCTGTCGGCCAGCTCGTTCGCGGCATCGATGGTGGGGTTGAGGCGGACGGTCTCGAACGACTTCAGGACCCCGGCGACGTCCGGCAACAGGCGCCTGCACCTGCCCCCGCGCTCTCGTCCGGCTCGACCCGCACCTGGCTCACGAGCGGTGCCCCCTCGTCCCGGTAGATCCCACCCTCGAACGCCAGGTCGATCTGGCAGTCCACGCGCTGCGGGGTTGCGGCCTTCACCTGTTCCCACGCCACGCCGTGGCAACGGACGCGCACCCAGTCACCAGAGTCGGTCGTCACCCCACCCGCCACGGCCAGCAGCAGGTTCTGCACGACCTGGTCCGCGGCCGCCATCGTCTTGTGTGCCAGGTACACCGTGACCGGGACGGTGCGGCTCCATACGCGGCGGCGATGCACCAGGCTCGTCCCGCCCGCCGTCACCGCCCGTGCCACCCGCGAACCGTCCCGATCCAGCAGTTCGTCGCCCAGCTCGATCACGGCATGCGGCAATGGGTGCGTCTGGTTCAGGACGGCCGGGTCGTCGAACACCTTGCCGCCGGGTAGGACCGCGCTCACGACGCCGCGCAGCCACTGGATGCATTCCGCCGTCATGGCAGGATCGTCTCCTTGATGGTGGCTTCGACGATCGCCAGCGAGACCCGCCGATCCTCGGCGTTGAAGCCCAGGTACGGCCGCGCCGGCATGATGAAGCGGGCGCCCCTGCGGCCGGTCTTGCCTCCGTACTGATGGATCCGCGCGTACACCACGTTGGTCCCCACCGCCGCCTCGTCCGCCGACGCACGCGTGGTGATGCTGCTACGCAACCGCCCGGTGTCGTTCAGCGGCACGTGCCGTTCCGCGTACTTCCGCGCCGCCCGGGCGCGCCGGTAGAGAGCCGCCCGTTGCTTGGCCAGGTCCTGCCGCACCGTCGCCTTGCCGCTCGCCAGCGCACTCGCCCGGCTTCGAAGTTGTTCGGCGCGTCGCTGCATGTCCGCGACACGCCCCCGCAGGCGCCTCTGGTCGAACCGGTCGCCGGCGACCGATCGCCGCTGCATGTCCGTGGCCCGCTCCGACAGCCGCGACGCCTGGCGCAGCAACGCCTTCGCTCGGGCCGCCCCGGACTTGCGTTGCCGGCTCAGCCGCAACGACCTGGCCCGTGCATCCATGCCTTCCGCTTGCGCCGCGGAGCGCGCGGTCCCGCCCACGGGTTCCCAGGGTTGCTCATCCGGTCCGACGCCGCGGCGGAATCGGTCGAGCGTGGAGTTGCGCATGGCGTTCGCGAGCTGGCGGTTGAGCCGCTTCTTGGCGCCGGGGTTCATCCCGCGCAGTTTTTGCACCGCGCCCGGGTTGCTGACTCGCAGGGTCAGGCTCATGGAGAGACCCGCCATCAGAACCCCTTCAACGTGTCGCGATTGAAGACCCGCTCCGGCGTGGACACGAACGCCGGGAGGGTGCCCTGCTCGGACGGCTGCGGCGCGCCCGGGGTTGCAGCACCCCGGGACAGGTCGCGTGCCCAGTCCATGATCCGCTTGTACCGCTGGGCCCAGATGCCATCGGCCAGCGCCTGGTCGTAGCCTCGGGCCACCATCAGGAGATACACCGCGATGTCGGCCGTGTGCGAACGCACGATGACCGGCACCGGGTCCAGCGGCGACCCGTAGCGGTCCTGGGCGTAGGTGTCGATCTCGGCCGAGGCCGCCTCGATCACCTGCGCCACGCGCGCATCGTCGATCTCGCCGGTCCCGTCCAGATCGCTCAGCTCCAGGAGGAGCGCAGCACCGATCCGGTCAACCAGGTCCTGCTGGGTGCAGTACGCCGACATCGAGGCCCCCGCCTACTTGCCCTTCTTCTTGCCCGCGTCGGTCTCCTGCGCCTCGCCCGCGGGCTTCTGGCCCTTCGGCAGCGCGCTGTCCGGGACCTCGACGACCGTGAACGACGGGTCCGCCCGCAGCACCTTGAGCTGCGCGGCGCTGAACGTTCCGTCCGGATGGACGGCCTGCACGGGATGGACCATCCCGCAACGACGCATCCCCGGGTTCGTGCACACCACCTGGATCGCCATCTCGAACCTCCTTCAAAACGGCGTTCAATTCCGTTCAAAACGCCTTCAAAAACCCCGGAAGCCCCGGACCTGGGGTAGGGGCGGCCGGAAAGCCCCAGCCGCCCCTACGCCCGCCGGTCATCAGGTCGGCGCCGAGCCGTCGCCCGTGCTGCCGAACGCCAGGATCCACAGCGCGTAGGCCGCCGCGTCCTCGCAGTCCACGCCGTAGCGCAGCTGGCGCTTGCTGAACACCGCCTCGTCGTTGTCCGCGTCCATCGCGACGAAGTCGCCCTTCTTCGCGGTCTGGATCAGCAGCGGCTTCACCTCGCGGCTCAGGTCCATCAGGGCCCACGCCGTCGGCATGTCCGCGAGATCGTCCAGCACCAGGACCTCGACCAGGCCCTTCGCCGTGTTGGTCGAGCCCTCGTACTGCTCGGCCTTGGCGATGTCCAGGGCCTTGCCCTCCAGCTTCGGGCCGACCACCAGGGTGTTCGGCACGACGCCCAGGCGCTGGCCTTCCTCGTCCTTGAAGTCCCGCATCGCCGCGCGGGCCGCCCAGAACGCATCCACGCTCAGGGGCCACGCCGCCCGGTTGCTGACGGACGCCTCGTACCCCGGCCGGCCGACGGGGTGATCGGTGTCGAAGAAGTACTGCCCGTCCCAGCAAGTGTGGTCGAAGGCCTTCACCACCAGGTCGCCCAGCATCTGCATGCGGTGGAAGTCGTAGGACCGGGCCAGCTCCATGATCTGCGGCTTGTAGATGCCCAGGCGGTCGTACTCGAGGTCCCGCCGGTCCACGCCGATCGTCGCCTCGTAGGGCTCGTTGACCACCCGGAAGCCCTTGCCCGCGGCCAGCGCGTGGACGACCCGGTCGCCCACCCACTTGCGCATCCGCGGCAGCGCGTTCAGCCAGGCGTACACCTCCTCGGGCGAGCCCGAGGGGATGTCCATCGCCAGGCGCCCGGCGACGGGGTTCAGTTCCCGCATCGCCTACTTGTACAGCGCCCGGAACCCGACCGCCGCCTCCCTCACCCTCTGCGCGTTCAGCGTCCGCATCGTTCCTCCTTGGGGCTACCAGCCCACCGTGGCGACCCAGACGCCGTCCGAGTCGATGCCCAGGAGCACGCCCGCCGCGCTCCGGGTGTTGGTGCCGTCGGTCTTCGCCACGGTGTGGTCGTCCACCGCGTACACCGTCGAGCCGACGTCCGCCTGGGCGATCAGGTCGTCGCCCAGCGAGTTGTCCCACGGGTACACCCCGGGCATGACCTCGCACGTCAGCGCGCCGGCGGCGCCGTCGGTGTTGTCCACGTACTGCTCGGCCCGACCGACCACCACCAGGCCCGTCGCCGTCTTCGCCGGCACCAGGTAGCCGTCTTCCAGGGCCACCAGCGAACCGGCGAAGATGACCGTGTCCGCGGCCACCGGGAACGGGAACGGGTGACCGTCCCGCCGCGGCGTCGCCCTGTCCTTCGTCAGCGCCATGTCATTCCCCCCGCTGCAGTTCCGCCTTGAACTCCTCGGCGGTCAAGCCGAGTGCCTTGCAAATCATCGCCTCGGTTTCGGACAGGCCGTCGCTGCCCTTCGCCGACGCGGAATGCGCCACGGCGCCGCCCACGGGAACGGCCGGCGTCGCCTTCTCCAGGAACGCCTCCAGCGCCGCCCGGTCGGACATCGCCAGCCTCTCCAGGTCGGGCCGCTGGGCCGGCGCGAACTTGCCGTCCTTCGCCGCGTTGTCCAGCAGTTCCTTCACCTCGCGCTTGACCAGCCGCTTCTTCAGCGCCACCAGCTCGGCCGAGTCGGTCTCGGCCCGTGCGGCGTTGGACTTCAGCGCCAGCACGGAGCCCTTCAGCTCGCCGGCAGTGCCCGCCTTCAGGTCCAGCGAGGCCTTCGCCTCGTCGGCCAGTTCCTTCAGCGCCTGCACCGCGGCCTTGACCTGGTCCTCGCCGGCCCCGGCCTCCAGGCCCAGCATCTCGATCAACCACTCCATCGTCTGGTCCTCCTCGATGCCGCCCGCCGCATGGGCGAGCGGACGAATTCCCCGGATCGCCGGGTCGTTGGTCAGGGCCACCGAGTGCAGAACGACTGCTCTCCGGTCACCCCGACGAATGCCGACTACAGGACTCACGTACCGGTACTCGCGGGCGACCACGTAGCGCGCGCCCGCATCGGTCCAGTTCACTCGGGCCCACATCCCGTCGGCCCGGGCCTCCAGTTCGATGATCCAGCCGGCCGCGGGCGCCCGCCCGTCCGGCGACTGGAACTCGCCGCCCACCGTCTGGTGCTCGTAGTCCACCCCCAGGTCGTGGCCGAGCGCGCGGAACGCCTCGCTGACGGCCGCCATGGCCTGGGCGTCGGCCACGAAGTCGCCCTTGGACGACTGGACCGCCCCCGCGGGGAACACCTGGATCCATTCCGGCGCCTCGCCGGACTCGGCGAGCACCAGCAACACGGGCTTCAGGGGGACGCTTGACTTCACGGAACAACTCCATACAATTGAGTTTGTCGGGGATGCGGCGCCGGGCTCTCGACACACGAGGTTCCCTGGCGTCGCGTCGTCGCTCGGTGTGTCCGGGTGTCCGTGCCCGACCCGAACAGCAGTTTTCCCAACCGCTTCCGATCGAGATGCGACGCCGACGCGAGGTAGGCTGTAACCGTTTGACACACAGCGCCATCGACCTCGGCCACCACGAGCATCCCGCTTTCGCCGGCTCCATCCGGAGCCCAGAACTTGATGTAGTGCTTGCGCAAGACGACCTGCTGACCATTGGTCATCGGAGTCAGCCACACTTCGTAGGGCTCCCGAAGGACCTCACCCAGTAGCGGAAGGCCGACCACGTGGTTGCGCGGCTTCCGCATCAGGTGCGTCACAAGGTCCCCACGAGGCAGTACCCGGTCACCCAGCGCATCGATCACACCCTGGGAGCCAAACACTTCTCGCACGCCTGCTGCGATCGTCTCCCTGGGACTGTCCGCAGGCAGCAGCCGCGACCTGTCAAGCGCCGGCAACGCCCGTCCCTGGATCTGCGCGAGCGTCGGACGGCTTTCCTCCTTGGCTCCGGGCAGGCCCGGCAGCGGAACCAATAGCGGCTTGCCTGAACGTCCCGTTGCTGCGGCCGCCAATCCCTCCCAGAAGTTCTGTGCCGAGTTGCTGCCGAAGCCCGGGTCGGGAAGTAGCACCTGGTCACGTCCCGGACCAACCGTCACGGGCTTGCCCAGGTAGTCACCGGCATCCTCGGCCTTCAGGCCACGGGCTTCCATTTCCGCCTTGGACATGGCCCGCACGGTGCACCGGCAGTTGAATCCGTTGGGCGGGTACCACTCCTGCCAGAACGGGCTGTCCTTGCGGAACACCTTGCCGTCCAGCGCGGCGTGAGTGGGCCGGGTCCGGCTGTCGCCCACCGCGTCGTACTGGAGGAATTCGAGCGCGTCCCCGGCCTCCTGGATCTGCTGCCACCTGCCGGTGTTGTACGCGGTCTGGATGTTCGTGCGGAAGATCGTCTGGACTCGGAAGTCACGCTGGCCTGTCCAGCCCTTCTCTGCGATCACCTCGCGGATGCGGTTCTTGAACTCGCCGAAGGATTCTCCCGCCTCAATGGCCTGTTGAAGCCCTGTGAACACCGATTCAACCATGCGTTGCTTGGCCAGGCCCGCAACCGTGAATGCGCGTTCCCGGGCAGCGGCGGATAGGCTCTGCACCCGTTCGGCCGTCAACGGCACCTTGGCCCGCCAGAAGTCCGCCGCCTCCACGAAGGGCAGCGGCTCCCAGGGCTGGAGGGTGGCGTCAACGGACATTGGCCCTGCCTCCCAGTTCGGCCATGAACATCGCTCTCGCCAGCACGTCTTCCAGGGCCGTCGCGTCCAGGTCCGGGAACGCCGCCAGCAGCCGGTCCCGCAGGTCGTCGTAGTCGGTGGCCGCCTCGACGGCTGCGATGATGGGATCCACCATCGCCTGCACGGCGCCGGTGCCCTCCCCGAGGGCCGCGTCGGCCAAACCATCCACCGCGTCCTGCACCGGATCCGTTCGGGCGGCATGGGCCGCGCCGGGCGCGCGGCCGCGCATCGCCGTCATGGGCCAGGGCGCCGCACCAGGCTGCGCATTGGCCGGCCCATCGACGAGTGCCTCGTCCTCCTCGGGCGCCGGGATCCCGAATCGCTCGTACACGTGCGCCCGCCCGATCGGCAGGCCGACCTTCTCGCGCAGCACCGCGTAGGTATTGGCGAGCGAGGACAGGTCCTCGGGTTCGGCCGTGTCGAACTCCATGTACGGCAGCCGCGTCGCGCGGTCCCAGCCCAAGTTGAAGCCGACGATCGGCCGGAACAGGTCGCGTTGCAGGGTCTTCGCCAGGGCCTTGGCGTCGGAATTGCGCAGGTCGTGGCGCACCTCGTTGTGCACCTCGCCCGCCGCGTAGGTGCCGGTGCCCCCCGTCGTGTCCGTCGTCAACGTCTGGCCCAGCACGGCCTTCGACATCGAGCGCTCACAGAAGGCGGCCATCTTCTCGAACACGTCACCGGACGCGCCCGAAGCCTTCCCCGCCTCTACGAACTCGATGTCGGCGTTGCTCGGGATCATGCCGGCGGCATCCGATGCGATGGCCACCAGCGCCCGGAACAGTTCCTCCTTGTCCTGGGGGCTGGCCGACGGGTCGTACTTTCCCAACCGCAGCGGGACCCCGAAGACCTCGATGTATCCCATCCAGTCCTTCAGGCCCCAGTTCTTGAACAGGAACATCCAGGAGCACACACGCAACATGCCGGCTCGGGCGGCCGCTCCGCTGCGCGCCTTGTGCCGGTGGATGATCCACTTGTTCGAGCCGAGAAGCTCGCCATCCGCGCCGCCGTGATCCGTCAGCAGACGCAGTTCGTTTCCGCGCCAGGCGAACAGTCGCGGGTCCACCCACTCGATCGCACGGGGCACCGCGCGAGCGCCGGATTCCCACAGGATCTCGGCGACGCTGAACCCCTTGCCGACCGCGTCCATCAGGTCCTGCAGCACGTCGTCCAGGTCGATCCGTTCCAGGACCTCCTCGACCAGCGCCGCCGCTTCCTGGTCACGGGGGTCGTCGGAATACGGCAGAACCCTTCGCGGCAGGCCCACGACCGCGCTTCGCCGCGTTTGCAACACCGACGCTAGATGTGCGTCCTTTTCCTCCATCTCAGCGAACAGTTCGGATTGTCTGGTGACGTCGCCGTCGTCGGCCTCCCGGAGAATCGCGGTCAGACGCTGAGGCGTCAGGCCGTGCGACGGATAGGACGACCAGCGGACCCAAAGGGACCCCACCGCCACGCGCCCCGCATCCGGGCGGCGCGGGGTCTCGATCGGGCGCCCGTACTGGTCGAACAACTTCGCCATCACCAGCACCCCCGCTGCTGCCCGAAACGCCTGGCCTGGACCTGGGTGTAGTCGAACCGGATCGGATGCGGTGACGCCTTCCGGCCGTGGACGCACAATGCCAGCGCCCAGAAGTGGTCGGCGTGCCCCGCCTTGCTGTCCGTCCGTTCCGCGTCGTAGCGGTGATTGCCGGCGGCGGTCGTCAGCTTCTGCACCTTGTGAAGTTCGTCGCGGATCTCCTTGTCGCTCGGGATGCGGACGAGCTTGTCCTCGAACGCCTCCTTCAGGACAACCGCCAGTTCCTCCTTCACCCCGGACATGCCGAAGTTGACGGGCTCGACCTTGGACCCGTACTTGTCACGGGCCTCCTCGGCAATCTGCATGCCAATGCCCGTCTCGTCGATGCACACGCGCCGAACGCCGGGCCGCTCGATCGCCGCGTACAGCCGTTCGCGCTGGATGCGGAACTTCGTCTTTTCCAGGCGCAAAACCTCACGCGTCCAGAGCACGTCGCCCACCAGGTCGCACGTCCAGATGATCGACAGGTCCCGCCGGCGAGCGACGTCGAAGCCCACGAACCGCGCCGGCGGCGGTACATGCAGCGCGTAATCGGCGGTCGAATCCCACTCCATCGAAGCCAGGTCGGACTCGCACTCTCCGATCAGGTCGTAGGTCAGGAAGGCGCTCGCTTCGTCCACGAACTCGCACAGGTATTCCTGCGCCCACGCCTCGTCGTCGCCCAGCGCCTGGCGCAGATCCTCGGCCGTGGCAAGCGACCCGTCCTCGTTGCGCAGGACCAGGCCCTCCGCAATCGCTTCATGGATGTTGGTCGCGTGGCGCGACCAGGTGGGGCCGCCGTGCTCCCAGATGTCGTAGTACTTGTTCTGCCGGCCCTTCGGCGTGGACAGGACGATCAGCCGGTAGCCCCTCGTGATGCATCCGAACAGCGCCGTCCAGATCTCCCGGCTCAGCGCGTGGATCCCGAACTCGTCCAGCACGACGTTGGCACTGTAGCCGCGCGCCGTGTCAGGGTTGGCCGGCAGCCCGATGATGCGCGAGAACTGGCCGTCGATCATCGTCGGCACCCGCACCTCGAGCTGCTTGTACTCCGCGTCATCGGCCTTGAAGACCCCCTCGGACTCGCTGACCAATTCGGCGGCTTTGCACACGCCGCGGGCGATGGTCGCCACCTTGGCCATGATCTCGCGGGACTGGCGCTCTCCCCGGGACAGCACCACCCAGGTCGTCGGTTTCTCGATGCTCTCCAGGACGACCTTAACCGCGACGCCAAATGACTTGCCCGCCTGGCGACACCACTTGACAACGATGAACCGGTGCCTGTCCTCGACGAGGCGCTTCTGGTACGGCAGCAGGTCGATTAGCCTTCCCGTGCTCATGCGGTCAACCCCATCAGCTCGGTGCGGATGTACGTCAGTTCTTCGGGGGTTAGGCGGCCGCCAACGCGCTTCTGCACGCGCTCGCTCGCCGCCTCCGCCGCCTCCTTCAGCCGCATCTGGATGTCGGCCAGAACCCGGGCGCGCACCTTTTCGACCTCGGCGGAACTCCGCGAGATCTGCCCGATGACCCGGGCCATCTCGATCGCCGACGCCTTGTCCAGGTCCTGCGCCTGGGTGAAGGCGCTGACCAGGCGGTGCAGCACCACCTTGATTCCGCCGGACTCCATCTCCAGAGGGTCCATCCCCGTCTCGGACGCCAGCGTCCGGACCCAGTCTCGGGTGCGGTTGGCCTCCTCCAGCACGAAAGCGAACTGCTGGCCGTAGCGCGCCACCGCGCTGGGCGACACGTCATGCCCCTCGCCGCGGACCAGCGCGGTCACTTCCGCGTAGGTCGCTCCCGCAGCCAGCCGGTCGTTGACCGCCGCCAGCAGGTCGGGCGGCAGGCCCGACAGCTTGAAGTGCTTGCGCCGCCGGCCCGCCATATCAGTCCACTCCCGGATCCGGCGGGATGGCCCGCAGCAGGAGGTTCTGCCCCTTGGCCGTGATCGTCGCGAGCTTGGCGTTGCTTCCCGTCTCCTGCTCGATCAGCTCGACGCGCACGTAGCCCGTCTGCTCTTCGGAGAGGTAGTCCAAATCCCGCTCGACCTCGCTCAGCGTCACGTCATCCAGGTAACTGGACAGCGAGCGCCAGACCTTGTGGCTGAACAGCCCCAGGCTGCCCGCGCGATCCAGCAGGCGCAGGATCTCGCGACGCACCATGCGACGGCGACTGAGCCGCGGATCCTCGGCCTCCACCACGTCTCTCCTGCTCACGGCAGCCTCCCTTCGATGGACTCCAGCCGGCGATCCAGCTTCGCTTCCAGCGCCGACGTGCTCTGCAGCCAGTCGTCCCGCAGGCAGAAACGCTCCGCCAGCGACTTCTCGTGGCGGGCAATGTGTTGCCAGATTCGGTCAGTCTCGCCCCGGGTCGCCCTCTCGAGCGCGCGGATCGAGCCGTCCAGGCGGTCTCGCACCTCGCGCCCGTCCAGCTCAATGCGGGTGCGCAGCTCCCGAACCTCCTCCGTCATCGCCGTGCGGATCGCACGGACGTCCGCCAGCAGCTCATCGCGCAGATCCTTCAGCGCGTCCGACTGATCATCGAACTGGCTCTTCATCTGCGCCCGCATGTCCCGCAGAAACCAGCCGACGACGCCCAGCAACAGGGATGCGAACAGCGCCAGCAGCAGCACCAGGACGATCAGTCCGCCAGGCGTGGCCGAGCCCGAGGTCAACACCTGGACGTCGTTGGCATTCATTCGGCGGATACCCCCCGGTCATTGACGACCACCTGGCCATGCACGGGCTGGTGCTGCGACGCCTTGCTCCGCTCGTCACGCACCTTCAGTGCGGCGGACTTGCCCGCCTTGTATCCGACCAGGCCGGCCACGGCGGACAGGAGCCCCGTAATCGCAGCGACCAGCGCCGCAGTGCCCGTCAGCCACTCCATCAGCGCACCTCGCCACTACAGGCGTCCGGCGTATCAGCCTCTGCATCCGAGGCAGCCCCGGTGGGCTCTTCGACCGCCGGCGCCTCAGGCACCGCGGCCGGCTGCACGGGCACTCGCAGCGGCGCGAAGTGGCGTAGGTCCAGCCGGAACTCGGCGAGCACCTGACCACCGCACACCAGCTCGACGCGACTCAGCCCCGCCGCGTCCTGTCCACGCAGCACCAGGCTCGGGTCCTGGCAGCGCTGCGAGCCGGCCAGCTCGCCCAGGTCCACCTCCTGCGACGCGACCTCCTGGCCCCCGCACTCGATGACCAGGCGCGTGTGGTGCGCCGCGGTCGCATCCCGCAGCACCAGGGTCGGGTCGTCACACCGCACCGTCGCGCCGGCGCAGGACAACAACTGCGCAGCCAGGCCGGCCACCAGCAGCACATGGACCGGCCGCGTCACCGAGTTCGCCAGGTCCCTGGCCAGTTTCCGCCGTACCCTCCGCGGGGCCGCCGGAATATCCGGATCGTTCGGCGTGCGAACCGTCACGGGCTGGCTCGTGACCAGCCGCAACACGACGTTGCACAGCGACAGGATCGCCACCTGCCACTCGGCCTCGACCGGGAATCCGGTCAGGAACTGCTGGACTGCCAGGGCGATCGCGGCGAACAGGTTGACCCAGAACGTCTTGGACACGAACAGACTCTTCGCGGGCATAATGGCCTCCTGTTTGCTCGGGCTACTCGTCGGCGGACGGCGCTGCGGGCTCGGCGTCGGGCATGCGCACCACCGTCAATTGCACCAGTCCCGCCACCAGGTCAGTGCTGCGGCGCAGGTACAGCCCGTCGTCGACACTCGGCACCAGCTCGGCGCGCAGCAGTCGCGATTGATGGCCCGCGTCCGCTGCAGAGATTGCGCCCCAGACCTCCGTACCTGTGCCGCCAGGTCGTGACCACAGCCCGACAGTGGCCTCTGCGGTGCCGGTGATGATTTGTACCTGGGCTGCGACCACCGCAAGCGGCCACGGCAGCGCGTCCGCCAGGTAGATCGGGACGTCGTCCGGATCGCCACTGGTCCCCGCTTCGAATTCTCCCAGCACGACGAACGCCATCTGGTGCGGGCTGTCCGACGCCGTCGCCAGCTGCTGCGGCCCGACCGAGTCGTCCGGCACGCCTGGCGCCGCAACCGTCGGAGTGGGCACGCACGACCACCCCAGCAGCGTCGTGTACTCGAGGATCTGATTGTCCGTACAAATGGTTGGCAGCGTCAGCACTCCGGCCGTGTCGACCACTCCACCGCCCGGCGTCACGCTGTACGTGGTATCCGTCTGGGCGACGCATTCCCAGTCGCCGTCACCCGCGTCCGTCCACGCCAGCACCTGCCCCGCGGTACAGGTCAGCGGCAAGCTGAACACCCCCTCCGACAACAGCAACCCGGGCCCGGCATCGTAGGTGGTATCGACCCCGTCACCGCGATACCAGCGCCCGGCCCCGGCCGCCGGCGCGACAATCAGATCCCCATCCGCGGTCGCCGTACTGGAGGCCGCGAACAGGTACACGTGCGGCCGCGAGTCCGCCCCGATCAGCACGCCGGCAATCATCCCGTCCTCACGATTGGCCGCGGGAATCGCCGCCAGCGCCGACACGGTCGCCACCGGCGCATGGATCGCGGCGTCCAGCTTGGCGAGCCGGACCGGCAGTACTTGCCGCATCGTCCTGGTCGGGTACCGCATGCCCTCGAATTCCGCCTGGGTGGTGACCGGCTGGGCCGACGCGATCGCTCCGACCAACAGCACCAGCAGGCACAACCCCATCAGCGACGCAGCCGTCAGGCTAACCGCCACGAAGCCCATCCCATTGCTCTCTCTCACGTGCCGAATCATGTTGGCCCTCCCTCTAGGCAGCGCGCTTCGCGCTCCGCTCGTCCTTTCGCATCGAGTACCCACGCACGTCCACGTGCGTGAAATCGTCGTATCTGATTACGGCGATCCCCTTGACCGCCCCCTCACGCTCGAGCGCTTCGAAGGCGTCGGCCACCTCGTCCGGGTGGACGCCAGGGACATCGACGTCCGCCGCCAACGCACGCAGGTGGTACGAGTTCTTGGCGCCGGCCTTCGCCGGGTTCAGCACGCCGTTGCGAAAGCCGGCGTTATAGGTGGGCGTTCGGTATCCAGAGACGATGATCATTGGTCGGCCGCCCAGCCTGGCGCGCCCCAGCTCAAGGACCGCAGCGAGCCGCGCCAGGTGCGAGTCGTACTCGCGCGGGGCCGGCGTGCCGTCCTTGCAGTCGAACTCGGACCGTTGGAAATTCGGGCTGACCCGCCCCTTCGGCAGTTCCACGCTCACCTCTCGATTTGCAACGCCACGTCCGGACCTCGCTCAGCGGCGTCCTGGCTGCTGAGGTATCTGCTGCGGCCGGGGCCCGGTCCGACTGGCGCCCTCTGCACGAGGCTGCCCGGACGTGGCGTAGGGTCCCCACCGGAGGCATCGTCGTGGATGATGGCGTCGCCGCCCGCAGCCACCGGCCCCCTGGCCCAGCAAGCAATTCCAGTTTTAACCCTGGTTTCGGACAGCAAGACGCGGGCTAATTTGGTGGAGGCGAAAGGGCTAGTTGGCAATCACAGCAGGTCGCACCGTGCGAGTTTGATACGGCGATATGCGGTGGACCTGTTACACCCGTAGGCCCGCGCAACCTGGCGCCAGTCCAGGCGATCAAAATCCTCGACCGTGACCACGGGTGTCAGCCGATGACGCCGCGACTCGCGCGCCCGCCACGTCTTCGGCATCTCCATCTCTTCCAGATCCCGGATGTCGCTGACGGCGCAGGTGCCGTCGTCGGCCGCGGGCAGCCAGCCGTCGCGCACCACTGCTCGGACCGAACTGATCTGCAGCCCCCACCGCTCCCCGACCTGGGCCAGGGTCAGCCGCCCGCACGCTTGCGCCGGGGCGTGCGTTGGTCGTAGCCCCTGCGCACCATGCTCTTCAGCGCCTCGATTAGCGCCGCCGCCTCGGTACGAGTCTGTGGCCAGGCGTGCCCTGCGCAGACCCGCTTGGTCATCTCGATGCGTCGCTCGCCCCGCCAGCCCAGGTCCTGCCACAAGTGCGAGATCATGCCCTGCTGGCCTGGGGTTGGCAGCTCGCCCGTCACGTCCTGCGGCGCCGGCGGCCGCGCCGACCGCGGCGTCCTCCGGTTCCCGTCCGGCCGGCCCGCGAAGCCCAGCTCCGCGAACCTGGCCAGCACCGCCTCCAGCCCCTTGTGATCCAGATCCTTGGCCGTCGCCACTCCCGCCTGTACGTGCAGGATGTCCCGGTATGTCTCGTCGTCCAGGTGCAGCGACTTCTTGCCGACGTGAATCAACGCCAGTTGTTGCCGCGATATGGCCACGCCCCACCTCCAGCAATTCCAGGACCAGCTGCACCACCGGGAACAGCAGCAACTGCCGCGGGCGACGCCGCATGGCTCTGCGTTGCGCACGCCGCCGCTCCGACGCCCGTTGCGAGGCAGCCCGCCAGCGCCCCTCCAGCCACGGAAACAGGACGAGTTGCACCGCCTGCATGCCCACCTCAGTCGTTGCCGAGCTCGAGTTCAAGCTGCCCAATCAGCCGAGCCACCCAGCCCGACCGGTCGTAGGCGCGCGCCCGCCGAATCGTCGAGAGAGCGCGTCGCATCAACGAATCGCGCACGGCCCTACGCTCCGCGTCCGTGGCGATCCAGTAGTAGCCGTGGGGTTCCGTGGTGCTGGTTCCGATCGGCGCCTGGTGTTCCTCGACCAGGTGCTTCACCACCTGCTGCACCCGCCGCTCGGAGATCTCCGTCGATGCCGCCAGGTCGGCGACCTGGATCGCAGCCCCCTGTCCGCGCCGCGCCCGCACCACCGCCAGGACCCGAGCCTCCTCGAAGGCCAGGTCCCGCGGCGGCGCGTACTCGTCGCGCGGCGTGTCGAACAGGCTGGGCTGCGACCAGGCGTTCGGCATCAGCGGGCGCTCCGGATCTTCTCCATGTCCGGCTCGAAATAGACCGCGTCCGTCTCCACCCGCTTGACGCCGATCGCCGCCAGCGTCTCGTCGGGGTGGTCGCGCAGCGCCTCCTTGTCCGGCTCCTCCTTGATGCGGATGCAGTCCCCCATGCCCAGCTCCTTCAGCTTCGCCAGCGTCACCGCCACGCTCTTGATGCGCAGTGACGAGGACATCCGGAACCCCACCGTTCCGAACGTCAGCACCCGCGACCGGACCCGCGAGAACCCGGGCTTGTTGGCCTCCGTGTACTCCTTGATGGCCCGCTCCAGGCTCTCCATCTCGCTGTCAATCGGCGCGATCTCCTTGGCCAGCTCGTCCTTGATGGCCGTGACCCGCCGGTGCAACTCCGCCTCGAACTCGTCCCGCTGCACGCGCAGCAGGCCGTACCGGCGGATCGCGTCGTCCACCTCGTCCCACCCCCGCAGCTGGGTGCCAGTCACACGAACCCGTGCCGTCTTGCTCGCCATGAATCCCTCCTGGCGCTACTGCGCGCCCTCCGGACTGTCAGCCCAGATGTGCCCACGCAGGCACACTTCCTGACCGTCGCTCTTCCGAATGACCAAGAGGCCGTGCTTCCGGGCCTGCTCCCGGTATCCGACCATCAACCCCAGTGCTTCCCGTTCCTTCAGTCGAGCCGCTTCCAGATCGCGTGTCGCATCAAGCAGTTCCGACCTCGCCCTGAGTAGACTTCGGCGGAGTACTCCGCAGTACAAACCCAGGCACAGCAGCAGTGCGACCGCAAAAACCAGCGCGGTGGCCAGTTGCACATCGTTCATCCACCTGCTCCCTCAAAGATGTCCGCGTCCTGCCACAACTCCGGCCGGTGAATCGGCCGCCACCGCTGGCAGTCCGCCGGGCCGTACTGCGACCAGGGGCACTTCTTTCGCCCACACGTCGAGCACTGCTTGCGCAGTTCGGGCGCCGGCGGCGTGACCGTGGACCGGCAGTGCGTGCAGATCAGGTGCAGGCCCGTCGTGATGAGGTCCGGCCGCATGCTGTCTGTCAGGCACCACGGGCATCGAATCACCGCTCCCCCCGCGCATCGCGCAGCTGCCGCTCCAACCCCTTCACGACCGCCTTCTGGTGCTCGATGACGCGGCGGACCGACTGCTGCCAGCGCTCCCACTGGATCTGCAGCCGACTCGCTGCGCGACCGACGCGCTCCCAGGCCGGCCCGGTCGCCAGGTCATCCGGCAGTCCCCGCGTGTTGAACAGGGCCTCGATCTCCTCGCACTCCTCCGCCGACCGCTGGACGCGCCAGGCCGCCTCGCTCATCCGCAGTTCGAGTGCAGCCAGCCGCGACAGGACGGCCACCTTCTCCGGCGTCCGGCCGTCCCCGATCTGCTCCTGGCCCTCCGGGTACTTCGCGTCCATGGCACTACTCCTGGGATTCGGCCTGCCGCCTGCTCGCCCGCCATGCCTCATAGTCGGAGGCCAGCATTTCAATCGCGTCCGGCGGACAGGCCAGCGGGACTTCGTCGCTGTAGAAAACGTGGATGACGTACTCGTCCGGGCCGCCCTCGATCTGCGCCCGCGTGAAACATCGGTCACCAACGCACACGCCATGGCCACCGATCGAGACGCCCACGTAGTCGCAGGCCTCCCACTGCGATGGCAGCCGCGGCAGTTCGTCAATTCGCTTGGCCAGATTGCGTCCAGACAGGGTGCGGCGATTCGGTTTGTAGAACGCCACGCCCGATGTGACGTACCGCCAGAGATTCGGGCTCGGGTCCCTGGCTCCCTCGGGAAACACCAGACCAACCAAC